>NZ_CP049015.1:929582-1239443 GCF_011064845.1 Citrobacter freundii ATCC 8090 = MTCC 1658 = NBRC 12681
GATCGTTATCTTGAGTCAATGGGCGAGACCAATACCAACAGCTTTGCCGCTGATGACTTCACCTTTAACTACGGTTGGACGTACAACAAACTGGACCGTGGATATTTCCCAACGGACGGTACACGCGTCAACCTGAACGGTAAAGTGACCATTCCGGGTTCTGATAACGAATACTACAAAGTGTCGATGGATACCGCGACCTATGTGCCGATCGATGACGATCACAAGTGGGTGGTTTTAGGACGTACGAAGGTAGGCTATGGCGACGGCATTGGCAGCAAAGAAATGCCGTTCTATGAGAACTTCTATGCAGGTGGTTCCAGCACCGTGCGTGGCTTCCAGTCGAATACTATCGGTCCAAAAGCAGTCTACAAAAACGGTGCTTACGCCAGTGGTTCTGATAATAGTGACTACGAAGAGTGTTCCAACGCAGACGGTAAGGACTGTAAATCGGATGACGCAGTGGGCGGTAACGCCATGGCTGTCGCCAGCCTGGAGTTTATTACCCCAACGCCGTTCATTAGCGACAAGTATGCCAACTCGGTTCGTACCTCGTTCTTCTGGGATATGGGTACCGTTTGGGATACTAACTGGCAGGATAGCGCTCAAACACGTGCTATAGGTGTGCCGGACTACAGTGATCCAAGTAATATCCGTATGTCAGCGGGTATCGCTTTACAATGGATGTCCCCATTGGGGCCGTTGGTTTTCTCCTACGCCCAGCCGTTCAAGAAGTACGATGGAGACAAAGCGGAACAGTTCCAGTTTAACATTGGTAAAACCTGGTAATTGTTCTTCGCAAAGGAATGTAGTGGTAGTGTAGCGATGACTTTAGGCGATCTTGCATGGGATCGCCTGGCCACGCAAAGAACTGCACCTTCGGGTGCAAATGGGATGGTAAGGAGTTAATTGTGAAAAAGTGGTTATTAGCTGCAGGTCTCGGTTTAGCGATGGCAACGTCCGCACAAGCGGCTGACAAAATTGCAATCGTCAACATGGGTAGCCTGTTCCAACAGGTTGCACAGAAGACAGGCGTTTCTGCTACGCTGGAAAACGAGTTCAAAGGCCGTGCCAGCGAACTGCAGCGTATGGAATCCGATCTGCAATCTAAGATGCAGCGTCTGCAATCAATGAAAGCAGGTAGCGATCGTACCAAGCTGGAAAAAGACGTTATGGCTCAGCGCCAGACTTTCTCTCAGAAAGCTCAGGCTTTTGAGCAGGATCGTGCGCGTCGCTCCAACGAAGAACGTGGCAAACTGGTTACTCGTATCCAGACTGCTGTGAAATCTGTTGCCAGCAGCCAGAGCATCGATCTGGTCGTTGACGCAAACACCGTTGCATACAACAGCAGCGATGTAAAAGACATCACCGCTGACGTACTGAAACAGGTTAAATAAGTAATGCCTTCAATTCGACTGGCTGATTTAGCAGAGCAGTTGGATGCAGAATTACACGGTGATGGCGATATCGTCATCACCGGCGTAGCGTCCATGCAATCTGCGCAAACTGGCAATATCACGTTCATGGTGAATCCTAAGTACCGTGAACACTTAGGCGTATGCCAGGCTTCTGCCGTAGTAATGACGCAGGACGATCTTCCTTTTGCTAAAAGTGCCGCGTTGGTAGTGAAGAATCCCTACCTGACCTATGCACGTATGGCGCAAATTTTAGATACCACGCCTCAGCCTGCACAGAACATTGCACCGAGTGCAGTGATCGATGCAACGGCGAAGCTGGGTAATAATGTCTCTGTGGGCGCAAATGCGGTCATTGAGTCTGGCGTAGAACTGGGTGATAACGTCGTTATCGGCGCAGGCTGCTTCGTCGGAAAAAATACTAAAATCGGTGCAGGTTCACGCTTGTGGGCGAATGTGACGATTTACCACGACATTCAGATCGGTGAGAATTGCCTGATCCAGTCAAGCACTGTCGTTGGATCTGATGGATTTGGTTACGCGAACGATCGCGGTAACTGGGTAAAGATCCCGCAACTTGGTCGCGTGATTATCGGCGATCGCGTTGAGATCGGCGCTTGTACCACCATTGACCGTGGTGCTCTGGACGATACTGTGATCGGTAATGGTGTTATCATTGATAACCAGTGCCAGATTGCGCATAACGTTGTGATTGGCGACAATACGGCAGTAGCCGGTGGCGTCATTATGGCGGGTAGCCTGAAGATTGGCCGTTACTGCATGATTGGCGGCGCCAGCGTGATCAATGGGCATATGGAAATATGCGACAAAGTCACGGTGACTGGCATGGGTATGGTGATGCGTCCTATCACCGAACCTGGCGTCTATTCCTCAGGCATTCCGCTACAACCCAATAAGGTATGGCGTAAAACAGCTGCACTGGTGATGAATATTGATGATATGAGCAAGCGCCTCAAAGCGATTGAGCGCAAGGTTAATCAACAAGACTAAAGCACCGTTTTTGCATGTCTGACTTTTCGGCCTGTCCCATTCATACGATTGCGACAGGCCGTGTTATTATTGCCTTTTAGTATATTTTGACAGGAAGAGTATTTTGACTACTAACACTCATACTCTGCATATTGAAGAGATTTTAGAACTTCTGCCGCACCGTTTTCCGTTTCTGCTGGTTGATCGCGTGCTGGATTTTGAAGAAGGTCGTTTTCTGCGCGCAGTGAAAAATGTATCCGTTAACGAGCCTTTCTTTCAGGGCCACTTCCCGGGTAAACCTATTTTCCCTGGCGTATTGATTCTGGAAGCGATGGCACAGGCTACCGGTATCCTTGCGTTTAAAAGCGTAGGAAAACTGGAACCAGGCGAACTGTATTATTTCGCGGGTATTGACGAAGCACGCTTTAAGCGTCCTGTCGTGCCTGGCGATCAGATGATCATGGAAGTGACTTTCGAGAAAACGCGCCGTGGCCTGACCCGTTTTAAAGGGGTTGCGCTGGTCGACGGTAAAGTTGTGTGCGAAGCAACGATGATGTGTGCCCGTAGCCGGGAGGCCTGATACGTGATTGATAAATCCGCCTTTATTCACCCGACCGCCATTGTAGAAGAGGGCGCCAGCATTGGTGCCAATGCTCACATTGGCCCATTTTGTATTGTTGGACCCCATGTTGAAATTGGTGAGGGTACCGTACTGAAGTCTCACGTTGTCGTGAATGGCCATACAAAAATTGGTCGCGATAACGAGATCTATCAGTTTGCCTCCATCGGTGAAGTTAACCAGGATCTTAAATATGCTGGCGAACCGACCCGTGTGGAAATTGGCGATCGCAACCGCATCCGCGAAAGCGTCACCATTCATCGTGGCACAGTGCAGGGCGGTGGAGTGACGAAGGTGGGCAGCGATAACTTACTGATGATTAATGCGCATGTCGCGCATGATTGTACGGTAGGAAACCGCTGTATTCTGGCGAATAACGCCACGCTTGCCGGACATGTTTCGCTGGATGATTTTGTTATCATCGGCGGCATGACTGCGGTGCATCAGTTCTGCATCATCGGTGCTCATGTGATGGTTGGCGGCTGTTCTGGTGTAGCCCAGGACGTGCCTCCGTACGTTATCGCCCAGGGCAACCACGCGACGCCGTTTGGCGTCAATATCGAAGGTCTGAAGCGTCGTGGATTCACCCGCGAAGCGATTACCGCGATTCGTAACGCCTACAAAGCGTTGTACCGTAGTGGTAAAACGCTGGAAGAAGTGAAACCAGAAATCGCGGAACTGGCGAAACAGTACCCCGAAGTTCAGGCTTTCAGCGACTTCTTTGAGCGCTCAACGCGTGGCCTGATTCGTTAATGACTGAACAGCGTCCTTTAACGATTGCCCTCGTCGCCGGAGAAACCTCCGGCGATATTCTTGGTGCAGGGTTAATCCGTGCACTCAAGGCTCGCGTTCCCAATGCGCGTTTTGTTGGTGTGGCGGGTCCGCTGATGCAGGCCGAAGGCTGTGAAGCCTGGTACGAAATGGAAGAGCTGGCGGTCATGGGCATTGTTGAAGTGCTCGGACGTCTGCGCCGTTTACTGCATATTCGTGCCGACCTCACTCGCCGATTCACCGACTTAAAGCCGGATGTTTTCGTTGGCATTGATGCACCTGATTTCAACATTACCCTCGAAGGGAACTTGAAAAAACAGGGCATTAAAACCATTCATTATGTCAGTCCGTCCGTCTGGGCGTGGCGACAGAAACGCGTTTTCAAAATAGGCAGATCCACCAACATGGTGCTGGCCTTTCTGCCTTTCGAAAAAGCGTTTTATGACAAATTTAACGTCCCGTGCCGCTTTATCGGTCATACCATGGCGGATGCCATGCCGTTGGACCCGGATAAAAACGCGGCACGTGATATTCTGGGCATTCCTCATGACGCTCACTGCCTGGCGCTACTGCCAGGAAGCCGTGGTGCAGAAGTGGAGATGCTCAGCGCCGATTTTCTGAAAACGGCGCAGCTATTACGCCAGCATTATCCGGATCTCGAAGTGGTGGTGCCGTTGGTGAATGCCAAACGTCGCGAGCAGTTTGAACGCATTAAAGCGGAAGTTGCACCGGAGCTTTCCGTACATCTGCTCAATGGTATGGGACGTGAAGCAATGGTGGCCAGCGACGCCGCACTGCTGGCTTCAGGTACCGCCGCGCTGGAATGTATGCTGGCAAAATGCCCGATGGTGGTTGGCTACCGTATGAAACCCTTCACCTTCTGGCTGGCGAAGCGTCTGGTGAAGACTGATTACGTTTCGCTACCTAACCTGTTGGCGGGAAGAGAACTGGTTAAAGAGCTGTTGCAGGAAGAGTGTGAACCGCAGGCGCTGTCGCAAGCGCTGTTGCCGTTGCTGGCGAAGGGTAAAACCAGCCATGCGATGCACGACACATTCCGTGAACTGCACCAGCAGATCCGTTGCAATGCTGATGAGCAGGCAGCGGATGCGGTCCTGGAGTTAGCGCAATGATTGAATTTGTGTATCCGCATACGCATTTAGTGGCGGGTGTGGATGAAGTCGGACGCGGCCCTTTAGTCGGCGCGGTCGTCACTGCTGCCGTCATTCTGGATCCGGCTCGCCCTATTATCGGTCTTAACGACTCAAAAAAACTGTCAGAAAAACGTCGCCTGGCGCTATTTGATGAAATTAAAGAAAAGGCGTTAAGCTGGAGCCTGGGTCGGGCGGAACCGCATGAAATCGACGAACTGAACATTTTGCATGCTACCATGCTGGCCATGCAGCGTGCGGTTGCGGGTCTGCATATTGCGCCCGAATACGTGCTGATTGACGGCAATCGTTGCCCGGCATTACCGGTACCGTCGATGGCGGTGGTCAAAGGTGATAGCCGTGTGGCGGAGATCAGCGCTGCATCGATTCTGGCAAAAGTGACCCGTGACGCTGAAATGGCGGCGCTGGATACGGTTTTTCCACAGTATGGTTTTGCACAGCACAAAGGTTATCCAACCGCATTTCATCTGGAAAAATTGGCACTGCATGGTGCGACTGAGCACCATCGCCGCAGCTTTGGCCCCGTCAAACGCGCACTGGGACTCTCGTCCTGATTCTTGTGTCGAAGGAATCTGAAGATGTCTGAACCACGTTTCGTCCACCTACGGGTGCACAGCGACTACTCCATGATCGATGGGCTGGCGAAAACCGGACCGCTGGTAAAAAAGGCGGCCGCGTTAGGCATGCCTGCGCTGGCGATCACCGATTTTACCAACCTGTGTGGTCTGGTGAAGTTTTACGGAGCGGGCCATGGCGCGGGTATCAAGCCGATAGTTGGCGCAGATTTTCATGTCCGCAGTGAGCTGTTGGGCGATGAACTCACGCAGCTTACCGTGCTGGCCGCAAATAATACCGGCTATCAGAACCTGACGTTGTTGATTTCGAAAGCCTATCAGCGCGGCTATGGCGCAGAAGGACCGGTTATCGACCGGGACTGGTTGGTCGAGTTAAAAGAAGGTTTGATTTTGCTCTCCGGCGGTCGCATGGGTGATGTCGGACGAAGTCTGCTGCGCGGCAATAACGCACTGGTTGACGAGTGCGTGGCGTTTTACGAAGAACATTTTCCCAATTGCTATTTCCTCGAACTGATTCGCACCGGCAGGCAAGATGAAGAAAATTATCTGCACGCAGCCGTAGCACTGGCCGAAACGCGTGGTCTACCGGTGGTGGCGACTAACGATGTCCGCTTCCTTGAAACCGGAGATTTCGATGCGCATGAAATCCGCGTAGCGATCCACGACGGCTTTACCCTTGATGACCCGAAACGCCCGCGTAACTATTCGCCGCAGCAGTACATGCGCAGCGAAGATGAGATGTGCGAGCTGTTCTCCGATATTCCGGAAGCACTGCAAAACACCGTCGAGATAGCTAAACGCTGCAACGTGACGGTGCGTCTGGGCGAATATTTCCTGCCGCAGTTCCCGACCGGCGATATGACCACCGAAGATTTCCTTGTGGCGAAATCACGCGAAGGGCTGGAAGAACGTCTCGAATTTTTGTTCCCTGACCCTGAAGTTCGTGCGCAGAAGCGCCCACCTTACGATGAACGTCTGGAAGTTGAACTTAAAGTTATCAACCAGATGGGATTCCCGGGCTACTTCCTGATCGTTATGGAATTTATCCAGTGGTCGAAAGATAACGGCGTACCGGTAGGCCCGGGACGTGGTTCCGGTGCTGGCTCACTTGTTGCCTATGCGCTGAAAATTACCGATCTCGACCCGCTGGAATTTGACCTGCTGTTCGAACGTTTCCTTAACCCGGAACGTGTCTCAATGCCCGACTTCGACGTTGACTTCTGTATGGAGAAACGCGACCAGGTCATCGAGCACGTGGCGGAAATGTACGGTCGTGATGCGGTTTCGCAGATTATTACCTTCGGTACGATGGCAGCAAAAGCGGTTATCCGCGACGTGGGCCGCGTACTGGGGCATCCGTACGGCTTCGTTGACCGTATTTCGAAGCTAGTACCGCCCGATCCGGGTATGACGCTGGCAAAAGCCTTTGAAGCCGAACCCCAACTGCCGGAAATCTATGAGGCAGATGAAGAGGTTAAAGCGCTGATCGATATGGCGCGTAAGCTGGAAGGCGTCACGCGTAACGCCGGTAAGCACGCTGGTGGTGTGGTTATCGCACCGACCAAAATTACTGATTTTGCTCCGCTGTACTGCGATGAACAGGGGCTGCACCCGGTTACTCAGTTTGATAAGAACGATGTGGAATATGCCGGTCTTGTGAAGTTCGACTTCCTCGGCCTGCGTACGCTCACCATCATCAACTGGGCGCTGGAAATGATCAACGCGCGCCGTGAAAAGAACGGTGAGCCACCGCTGGATATTGCGGCTATCCCGCTGGATGACAAGAAAAGCTTCGATATGCTGCAACGCTCGGAGACCACGGCGGTCTTCCAGCTTGAATCCCGCGGCATGAAAGACCTGATCAAACGTCTGCAGCCTGACTGCTTCGAAGATATGATCGCACTGGTGGCTCTGTTCCGCCCTGGCCCGCTACAGTCGGGAATGGTAGATAACTTTATCGACCGTAAGCATGGTCGCGAAGAGATTTCCTATCCGGATGTACAATGGCAGCATGAGTGTCTGAAACCGGTACTGGAGCCGACCTACGGCATTATCCTGTATCAGGAACAGGTTATGCAGATTGCCCAGGAGTTGTCCGGGTACACCCTTGGCGGCGCAGATATGCTGCGTCGTGCGATGGGTAAGAAAAAGCCGGAAGAGATGGCCAAGCAGCGCGGCACCTTTGAAGAAGGGGCGAAAAAGCGCGGCGTAGACGGCGAACTGGCGATGAAAATCTTTGACCTGGTGGAGAAATTCGCCGGTTACGGATTTAACAAATCGCACTCCGCTGCCTATGCGCTGGTTTCTTACCAGACTCTGTGGCTGAAGGCGCATTATCCTGCCGAGTTTATGGCGGCGGTAATGACCGCCGATATGGATAACACCGAGAAAGTCGTCGGACTGGTGGATGAATGCTGGCGCATGGGGCTCAAAATCCTGCCGCCGGATATCAACTCCGGGCTTTACCATTTTCACGTGAATGATGATGGCGAGATTGTTTATGGCATCGGCGCGATAAAAGGCGTGGGTGAAGGGCCAATTGAAGCTATTATTGAGGCGCGTAACGAAGGCGGCTACTTCCGTGAGCTGTTTGATCTCTGCGCGCGCACGGATATCAAAAAACTTAACCGCCGGGTGCTGGAAAAGCTAATTATGTCCGGGGCGTTTGATCGCCTTGGCCCGCATCGTGCGGCGTTGATGAATTCGCTCAACGACGCACTAAAAGCCGCCGATCAGCATGCAAAAGCCGAAGCTATTGGTCAGGCCGATATGTTTGGCGTGCTGGCGGAAGAACCGGAGCAAATTGAACAATCCTATGCCAGCTGCCAACCGTGGCCGGAGCAGGTGGTATTAGACGGTGAGCGTGAAACGTTGGGGCTTTACCTGACGGGACACCCCATCAACCAGTATTTAAAAGAAATTGAGCGCTATGTCGGAGGCTACAGGCTGAAAGACATGCATCCGACAGAACGTGGTAAAGTCACCACGGCTGCGGGGCTCGTCATTGCTGCGCGGGTAATGGTCACCAAGCGCGGCAATCGTATCGGCATCTGTACACTGGATGACCGTTCCGGACGTCTGGAGGTTATGTTGTTTACCGATGCTCTGGATAAATACCAGCAATTGCTGGAAAAAGACCGCATACTTATCGTCAGCGGACAGGTCAGCTTTGATGACTTCAGTGGCGGGCTTAAAATGATGGCCCGTGAAGTCATGGATATTGACGAAGCCCGGGAAAAATATGCTCGCGGGCTTGCTATCTCGCTGACGGACAGGCAAATTGATGACCAGCTTTTAAACCGACTCCGTCAGTCTCTGGAACCCCACCGCTCGGGGACAATTCCAGTACATCTCTACTATCAGAGGGCGGATGCACGTGCGCGGTTGCGTTTTGGCGCGACGTGGCGTGTCTCTCCGAGCGATCGTTTGCTAAACGATCTCCGTGGCCTTATTGGTTCGGAGCAGGTGGAACTGGAGTTTGACTAATACAGGAATACTATGAGTCTGAATTTCCTTGATTTTGAACAGCCGATTGCAGAGCTGGAAGCAAAAATCGATTCTTTGACTGCGGTTAGCCGTCAGGATGAGAAACTGGATATTAACATCGATGAAGAAGTGCATCGTCTGCGTGAAAAAAGCGTAGAACTGACGCGTAAAATCTTCGCCGATCTTGGCGCATGGCAGGTAGCCCAACTGGCGCGCCATCCACAGCGTCCGTACACCCTGGATTATGTCCGCCTGGCGTTTGATGAATTTGATGAGCTGGCGGGCGATCGAGCCTATGCGGATGATAAAGCTATTGTCGGCGGTATCGCGCGTCTGGATGGCCGTCCGGTGATGATCATTGGTCATCAGAAAGGCCGTGAGACCAAAGAAAAGATTCGCCGTAATTTCGGCATGCCAGCGCCGGAAGGCTATCGCAAAGCGCTGCGCCTGATGGAAATGGCCGAGCGCTTCAACATGCCGATCATTACCTTCATCGACACCCCAGGGGCTTACCCGGGCGTGGGCGCGGAAGAACGTGGTCAGTCAGAAGCGATTGCGCGCAACCTGCGCGAAATGTCACGTCTGAGCGTGCCGGTAATCTGCACCGTTATCGGTGAAGGTGGTTCCGGCGGCGCGCTGGCTATCGGTGTGGGCGATAAAGTTAATATGCTGCAGTACAGCACCTATTCCGTTATCTCCCCGGAAGGTTGTGCTTCCATTCTGTGGAAAAGCGCCGACAAAGCGCCGCTGGCCGCAGAAGCAATGGGAATTATCGCGCCGCGTCTGAAAGAGCTGAAGCTGATTGACTCTATCATCCCGGAACCGCTGGGCGGCGCGCACCGCAACCCTGAAGTAATGGCTGCGTCCCTGAAGGCACAGCTGCTGGCCGATCTCGCCGATCTCGACGTGTTAAGCAAAGATGATCTGAAAAACCGTCGTTACCAGCGTCTGATGAGCTACGGTTACGCGTAAACTGCATTAATTCTGAAAAGGGCCACAATGCTGTGGCCCTTTTTTTTACCTGTGGTTTGGCCAGGCTATGATTAACTAAGGTTTTTCCAGGAGGAACGCATGAATATCATTGCCATCATGGGACCGCATGGCGTCTTTTATAAAGATGAGCCCATCAAGGAACTTGAACGTGCGCTGCAGCAGCAGGGGTTTCAGATTATCTGGCCGCAGAATAGCGTCGACCTGCTGAAGTTTATCGAACATAACCCGCGAATTTGCGGCGTCATTTTTGACTGGGATGAATACAGTCTGGAACTGTGCAGCGACATCAACCAGCTCAACGAGTATCTCCCGCTCTACGCCTTTATTAATACCCATTCGACGATGGATGTCAGTGCGCACGACCTGCGCATGGCGCTGTGGTTTTTTGAGTATGCGCTGGGTCAGTCTGAAGACATTGCCACCCGCATCCGCCAGTACACCAGCGAATACCTCGATAACATCACGCCTCCTTTCACCAAAGCGCTGTTTACCTATGTGAAGGAAGGGAAGTATACCTTCTGCACGCCTGGGCACATGGCGGGAACGGCGTACCAGAAAAGTCCGGTCGGCTGCCTGTTCTATGATTTTTTTGGCGGCAATACGCTGAAAGCCGACGTGTCCATTTCCGTAACCGAACTGGGCTCATTGCTTGATCATACCGGTCCGCACCTGGAAGCGGAGGAGTATATCGCGCGTACTTTTGGTGCAGAGCAGAGCTATATGGTGACCAACGGCACCTCGACATCGAACAAGATTGTCGGTATGTATGCTGCACCTGCAGGCAGTACGCTCCTGATTGACCGCAACTGCCATAAGTCACTGGCGCATTTGCTGATGATGAGCGATGTGGTGCCAATCTGGCTGAAGCCTACGCGTAACGCGCTGGGGATCCTCGGCGGTATACCCCGTCGGGAATTTACCCACGCAAGCATTGAACGCAAAGTTGAGGAAACCAATCAGGCGCAATGGCCGGTCCACGCGGTGATCACCAACTCCACCTATGATGGCCTGTTGTATAACACCAACTGGATCAAACAAACGCTGGATGTGCCCTCCATCCATTTTGATTCAGCCTGGGTGCCGTATACCCATTTTCATCCGATCTATCAGGGGAAAAGCGGGATGAGCGGCGAACGGGTACCGGGAAAGGTGATTTTTGAAACTCAGTCCACCCACAAGATGCTGGCGGCGTTGTCACAGGCTTCGCTGATCCACATTAAGGGCGACTATGATGAAGACACGTTCAACGAAGCCTTTATGATGCACACCTCTACGTCTCCGAGCTATCCGATAGTGGCGTCGATAGAAACGGCGGCGGCAATGCTGCGTGGCAATTCAGGCAAGCGGTTAATCAATCGTTCGGTGGAACGGGCGCTGCATTTCCGTAAAGAAGTGCAGCGTCTGCGTGAAGAGTCGGATGGCTGGTTCTTTGATATCTGGCAGCCGGAAAAGGTAGATGAAGCAGAATGTTGGCCGGTAGCGCCAGGTGAAGACTGGCACGGATTTGTTGATGCTGATGCCGACCACATGTTCCTCGATCCGGTGAAGGTTACCATTCTGACGCCGGGAATGGATGAGCAAGGAAATATGAGCGAAGAGGGGATCCCCGCGGCGCTGGTGGCGAAATTCCTTGATGAACGCGGCGTCGTAGTCGAGAAGACGGGACCGTATAACCTGTTGTTCCTGTTCAGCATTGGTATTGATAAAACCCGGGCGATGGGGCTGCTACGTGGCCTGACGGAATTTAAGCGCTCGTACGATCTGAATTTACGTGTGAAAAATATGCTGCCGGATCTATATGCTGAAGATCCCGATTTCTATCGCAATATGCGTATTCAGGATCTGGCGCAAGGGATCCATCAGTTGATCCGCCAGCATGATCTCTCCGGGTTGATGCTGCGGGCATTTGATACCTTGCCGGAAATGAAAATGACGCCGCACCAGGCCTAGCAGCGGCAGATCAAAGGTGAGGTCGAAACGGTAGCACTTGATCAACTGGTGGGGCGCGTTTCTGCCAATATGATCCTGCCTTATCCTCCCGGTGTGCCGCTTTTGATGCCCGGGGAAATGATCACTGCCAAAAGCCGGGCTGTCCTCGATTTTCTTCTGATGCTGTGCTCGGTAGGGCAGCGCTACCCTGGATTTGAAACCGATATCCATGGCGCTAAACTGGGTGAGGATGGCCTGTATCGCGTGAGAGTCTTAAAAATGGCATAACGACTTGCCTGACCCCAAGACGTTCGAGTAACGTTCTGACAGAAAAATGAAAGAGGCGATGACGCTATGCTGGGATTAAAACAGGTTCACCATATTGCCATTATTGCGACTGACTACGCGGCGAGTAAGGCATTTTACTGCGATGTGCTTGGCTTTACACTGATGAGCGAAGCCTATCGGGAAGAGAGAGACTCGTGGAAAGGCGATCTGGCATTGAACGGCCAGTATGTGATTGAGCTTTTTTCTTTCCCGTTTCCACCTTGCCGTCCGAGCCGACCGGAAGCCTGCGGTTTGCGTCATCTGGCGTTCAGCGTAGATGACGTGGAAAAGGCGATAATTCATCTGGAAAGCCATGATGTGAAATGCGAGCCGGTACGAATCGATCCGTTTACCGGCAAACGTTTTACGTTTTTTAACGATCCGGACGGATTACCCCTCGAACTGTACGAGCTGTAGGGCTTGTCATTGTGGCGTTAGCCCGGTAACGTGCCGGGCAATGCCATTGTAAGTAACCATCATGACGACACTCACGCTGAACACTTCGCTGCTGAATTCTCAATCGATTCTGGTCGCCTTTAGCGGCGGGCTGGATTCCACCGTATTGCTGCATCAGTTGGTGCAGTGGCGAGCGCTGCATCCTGATGTTGCTTTACGCGCAATCCACATTCATCACGGATTAAGCCCACACGCAGACAGTTGGGTACAGCACTGTGAGTCGGTATGCGCGCAGTGGCAGGTGCCGCTGGTGGTTGAGCGGGTATACCTTGAGGATGATGGTCTGGGCATCGAAGCCCAGGCGCGACGCGCGCGCTATCAGGCGTTTGCGCAGACCTTACTACCGGGCGAGGTGCTGATGACCGCACAGCATCTCGATGACCAGTGTGAAACCTTTCTGTTGGCGCTTAAGCGCGGCAGTGGTCCTGCCGGACTTTCCGCCATGGGGGAAAGCTCTCCGTTTGCCGGAACCCAGCTGATTCGACCGCTGCTGGCGCAAACGCGAGAGGCGCTTGAAGCATGGGCACAGCAGCATGAATTATGCTGGATTGAAGATGAAAGTAATCAGGATGATACCTACGATCGCAATTTCCTCAGATTGCGCGTTACCCCATTGCTCCAACAGCGCTGGCCGCACTTCGCGCAAGCCGTTGCCCGCAGCGCTGCGCTGTGCGCTGAGCAGGAGAGTTTACTGGATGAACTGCTGGCCAGCGATTTAGCCGATTGCATCACACCCCGCGGAACACTGTTACTAACGCCATTAATGATGATGAGTGGCGTGCGTCGTGCCGCGCTGCTTCGTCGCTGGCTGGCGGGGTTAAATGCGCCGATGCCTTCCCGTGATGGGCTGGAACGTATCTGGCAGGAAGTGGCGCTGGCGCGGGAAGATGCGTCACCAAGTTTTCGCCTCGGTGAGTACGAGGTCCGTCGTTATCAGTCACAGCTGTGGTGGGTGAAGTCAGTCGATGGGCAAAGCGAAACTGTTATCCCGTGGTTAGAGTGGAAAACACCGTTGATGCTGCCTACCGGATTGGGTTCGGTTCAGTTAATCTCTGCGGGTGATTTGCGCTTGCCACAAGCGGATGAAGTCGTCAGTATCCGTTTTAAAGCGCCAGGGTTATTGCATATTGTCGGGCGTAACGGCGGACGGAAATTAAAGAAAATCTGGCAGGAGCAGGGGATCCCGCCCTGGCGACGAGATACCACACCGCTGCTGTTTTACGGCGAAACGTTGATTTCGGCTGCGGGTGTTTTCGTGACGCGTGAGGGGACGGCAGAAGGTGAAGAAGGCGTAAGTCTGGTATGGCATGCCTGATGGCGCTGCGCTTATCAGGCCTACGTTTCACATGGAAAGTAGGCCGGATAAGGCGAAAAAAGTTAAGATTCGCTGACCACCACGGTACCGATCTGCGGGTGGCTGAAGCTGGCAATTTTGTCGAGACGAAGCTCCCGGGTTTCACCTGCGACATCTGCGACCAGATACTCCACGTTTTTACGTGAAACCAGGTCGTTCGCTTTCGCCTGCAAAACTTCGCCATCTTTTAGCGCCAGCGTCAGTAACAAATGGTGCTGGCAGGCGAGTTCAAGATTGTCGTAATCATCGCAGTTGATGGGTTGATACGTTTCATTCATTGACATAATCGCTCACCAGTAAGTTCGCGGCAGCATACGCCGCTTTTTCCCTGACCGACTCTGGAAGGGCGCTGTCTGCCGCCACTTCATTAAGCACCTTCAATACGCAACCCAGCGCATCCGGGATATACCCTAAGTCTCCGCTGGCGATTTCCGCGTACCGCTTGCGTATTAACTCACAATATTTTTCCACATGCCCTCCTGTCAGCACTCTGACTTAACCGTGGATGCAAGTCTAAGCCTACGAAGATAAACTCTGTTTAGCAAGGTGACTATACCATACTCATTCAAGCAATATCAGCGCCTTGATAGTGGAGCAGTTAGCAGCCTTTTGCCGCAGTTTTCGCTACAATGTGCGCCTGATTCGAAAGGAGTTCTCTCATGGCGCTTAAAGCGACAATTTATAAAGCCGTCGTCAACGTAGCGGATCTTGACCGCAACCAGTTCCTTGACGCGGCCTTGACGCTGGCGCGTCACCCCTCTGAAACCCAGGAGCGCATGATGTTGCGCCTGCTGGCCTGGATCAAATATGCCGATGAACGGCTGCAGTTCACGCGTGGTCTGAGTGCGGAAGACGAGCCTGAAGCATGGCTGCGTAACGACCATCTGGGTATCGATCTCTGGATTGAGCTGGGTCTGCCGGATGAGCGCCGTATTAAAAAAGCCTGTACCCAGTCTGGAGAGGTTGCCCTGTTTGCTTACAACAGCCGTGCGGCTCAGATCTGGTGGCAGCAAAATCAGAACAAGTGCGCGCAGTTTAAAAATCTGACCGTGTGGTATCTGGATGATGAACAACTGGCGCAACTGAGTGATTTTGCAGGTCGTACAATGGCGCTGCAGGCAACTATCCAGGACGGTGCTATCTGGCTGTCTGACTCTCAGAACAATCTGGAAATTCATCTGACCGCGTGGCAGCCGCGTTCATGATTGTTATCTCCCGAAACGTCTCTATCCCTGATAATGAGCTGGAAATCACGGCGATTCGGGCGCAGGGCGCGGGCGGTCAGCACGTTAACAAGACCTCGACGGCTATCCATTTGCGCTTTGACATTCGGGCCTCTGGCCTGCCAGAGTATTACAAGGAACGTTTGCTTGCCGCCAGCCATCATCTGATTAGCGGTGATGGCGTTATTATCATTAAGGCGCAGGAATACCGTAGCCAGGAACTTAATCGGGAAGCGGCAATCTCCCGGCTGGTAGCGGTGATAAAAGAATTAACCGCAGTGCAAAAAAGCCGACAGGCAACTCGCCCTACACGCGCCTCGAAAGAGCGCAGGTTGTCATCGAAGGCGCAAAAATCCACAGTGAAAGCACTGCGTGGGAGAGTTCGTCGAACGCAAGACTGACGAGCGGGAATAAAAATTTATAAGGAATTGATAGTGAAAACAGCAATATTGTCCGTAGTCGCTGCATGCACGCTTTTTTCCTTGATCGGCTGTAATAACCGTACTGAAGTTGAAGTACTACAGCCGACGCGGGCGGCAGAATTAAAACCGATGCAGCAAAGCTGGCGTGGCATCTTACCTTGCGCGGACTGTGAAGGGATTGAAACCTCTCTGTTTCTGGAAAAAGACGGTACATGGGTGATGAACGAACGTTATCAGGGCGTGCGGGATGAACCGTCTTCGTTTGCCTCTTATGGCACATGGGCGCGCACTGCCGACAAGCTGGTGCTGACCGACAGCAAAGGTGAAAAGTCGTACTACCGGGCTAAAGGCGAGGCGCTGGAAATGCTCGATCGTGAAGGTAACCCGATTGAGTCACAGTTTAACTACACGCTCCAGCCGGTTTCCGCCAGCTTACCGGTGACGCCAATGCCGATGCGAGGCATGTATTTCTATATGGCTGACGCGGCAATCTTTACCGACTGCGCAACGGGTAAACGGATGCCGGTGGCGAATAATGCTCAGCTTGAACGTGACTATTTAGCTGCGCGTGCGGAAAACGGACAGTCCGTATTGCTGACGCTTGAGGCGCATTTCACGCTGGAGTCAAACCCGGATACGGGTGAGAAAGTGAAAACGTTGATGGCGGATAAAGACGCGAAATTTATCCCCGGTAAAGCGTGTAATTAATCGATAGAAAAAAGGCCCTGATAATCAGGGCCTTTTTGTTGGTATTAGCCTTTAATGGCTTTGACCAGGAAGTCGACGATGTCGCCGGTTTTAATCAGCTCTTTCTCGCCGTTACGACGGTATTTGTATTCGATATCGTCGTTGTCGAGGTTACGGTCGCCCAGCACGATAGTGTGCGGAATACCGATCAGTTCCATATCGGCAAACATCACGCCCGGACGCTCTTTACGGTCGTCCATCAGCACTTCAATGCCGTGAGCGCGCAGCTCAGCGTACAGTTTTTCAGCCAGTTCCTGCACGCGGTAGGACTTGTGCATGTTCATCGGCAAAATCGCGACCTGGAACGGAGCAATGGCGTCTGGCCATACGATGCCGCGATCGTCATAGTTCTGTTCGATAGCAGCAGCAACCACGCGAGTGACCCCGATACCGTAGCAACCCATGGTCAGGATCTGGTTACGACCATCTTCGCCCTGTACGGCGGCTTTCATCGCTTCAGAGTACTTGGTACCCAACTGGAAGATGTGGCCGACTTCGATACCGCGTTTGATCATCAGCGTACCTTTGCCGTCCGGGCTCGGGTCGCCGGCGACCACGTTACGGATGTCTGCAACTTCCGGGGTGACTACGTCGCGATCCCAGTTGATACCGAAATAGTGTTTACCGTCGATGTTGGCACCGGCAGCGAAATCGCTCATTACTGCAACGGTACGGTCGATAACCACCGGAATCGGCATATTCACCGGACCGAGCGAGCCTGGACCTGCTTTTACCAACGCACGAATTTCTTCTTCGGTGGCAAAGGTCAGCGGGCTGGCAACCTGCGGCAGTTTTTCCGCTTTGACTTCGTTCAGCTCGTGATCGCCACGAACCAGCAGGGCGACCAGCGGGTAGCTGCTGCCTTCAACCGCTTTCACCAGCAGGGTTTTCACGGTTTTTTCGATAGGCAGGTTGAACTGCTCAACTAGTTCGGCGATGGTTTTGGCGTTCGGAGTATCAACCAGCGTCATTTCCTGAGTTGCTGCTGCGCGCGGCTCTTTCGGCGCAACGGCTTCGGCGAATTCGATGTTCGCCGCATAATCGGAGGAGTCGGAGAAGATCACATCGTCTTCGCCGCTCTGTGCCAGGACCTGGAATTCGTGAGAGGCGCTGCCGCCAATAGAACCGGTATCTGCTTGTACTGCACGGAAATCCAGCCCCATACGGCTGAAGATTTTGCTGTACGCAGCGTACATCGCATCGTAGGTTTCCTGCAGGGATTCCTGAGATGTGTGGAAAGAGTAGGCATCTTTCATCAGGAATTCGCGGGAACGCATCACGCCGAAGCGCGGACGGACTTCGTCACGGAATTTGGTCTGGATCTGATAGAAGTTCAGCGGCAGCTGTTTGTAAGAGCTCAGCTCGTTACGGATCAGGTCGGTGATCACTTCTTCATGCGTTGGGCCGAGGACGAACGAACGATCGCCACGGTCAGCAATACGCAGCAGTTCCGGGCCGTATTGTTCCCAACGGCCACTCTCTTCCCACAGTTCAGAAGGCTGAACGACCGGCATCAACACCTCGATCGCACCGGCGTTGTTCATCTCTTCACGCACGATATTTTCGACTTTTTTCAGGACGCGCACGCCGGTCGGCAGCCAGGTATATAACCCGGAGGCCAGCTTGCGGATCATCCCGGCGCGCAGCATCAGCTGGTGGCTGATGACTTCGGCGTCGGCAGGTGTCTCCTTCAGAGTGGAGAGCAGATATTGGCTAGTACGCATGTTGTTACGGTTCCAGTTGAACGATCGAACAGGCTCAAAACGAGCCTGGCACAAAACAAAAGTGGTTTAGTTTACCAGCGAGAAAGGGATGTCAAAAGAGTACGCGACGCAAATTAGCGGGCCTCCAGAGCAAAGACCTCAAATCCTGACGGTGTGACGCGCCAGCGGACGTTAAAGTCCAGCAGCCAGACGGCGTAGGTTTTGCCTTCTTCCTCATTTTTACGGTAGGCAGGACGCGGATCCTGCGCCAGCACTTCGGTAATAAACTGACGAAGACGCGGGTAACGTTGTTCGAGCTTCAGTAGCTGCTCCGCGAGATCTTCACTGAACGTCACCTCGACGCTGGCCTGAGGTGCGTCCTGGGCATAGCTGGCACGAGCATCAGGCAGCGATTCGGCAAACGGCAGATACGGCTTAATATCCACTACTGGCGTTCCGTCAACAAGGTCCAGTCCACCGAGTTCGAGGATTACGTGCTCTTTATGGCAGCGGATGCCCCGCAGCTCAACCAACGACATGCCAACAGGGTTAGGACGAAACGTTGAACGTGTGGCAAAGACACCCATTCTGGCGTTGCCACCAAGACGGGGAGGGCGCACGGTCGGACGCCATCCACCTTCCATTGTCTGGTGAAAAACAAAAATCACCCACAAATGACTGAAGGCTTCCAGGCCGCGAACGGCATCGGCCTGGTTATAAGGTGCGAGCAAATGCAGTTCACCGCAGGCGCTTTTCACCAGACCTGGCTGGCGTGGAACGGCGAACTTTTCTTTATATGGTGAGCGGATAACGCCTATTTGCTCGAACTGAAAATGGCTCATTTCGCCGAAATGTTCAGTGCAGAACCGATGCAAACCGCCTGACGATAGCAACCCGGCGTTCCGCTGGTCACTTCGCAACTGTGCAGCAATACCGCATTAGCTTTCATTTTTGATGCGTTAATCTGCATGCGTTTGCGCGCGGTTGGAATGCTCGGAGGGGAATCCTGGTTGGATGCCTGGCAGGATTCACCGCTAACTTCGCCAAGATCGCGGAACGGCTTGCCTACTAAATCTTCAGCGTTAGTAATGATTCTTACCGGCGTCGCGCGCGGTGCTTTCGGTTTTTCCGGCTCCGCTTTCGGCGGGGTTGCGGTGCTTTGAACGGGTTCAACAGGGGATCTGCTTAACATAGAACAGCCGCTCAGCAAGAGTGCTACTAAACAGATCGGTAAAGCACGCATAATATTTCCTCAATGAATGATCTAAACGTCAGATATTGAATCAGGTGCTTGCATAAATGACAAGACGGGCAAGCGCCCGTCCTGATGATATTACATATTCTGTAAACAGCCTAAAATTACCAGCCCTTAACAGCACCGCCGTTGAAGACTTTGTTTGCTGCTTCGTACACTTCATCAGACTGGTATGCCTGAACGAATTTCTTCACGTTCTCAGCATCTTTGTTGTCTTCACGAGTCACGATCAGGTTTACGTACGGAGAATCTTTATCTTCAACAAAGATACCGTCTTTTGCCGGGGTCAGGCCGATCTGGCTGGCGTAGGTGGTGTTGATGACCGCCAGTGCGATTTGAGCATCGTCCAGAGAACGCGGCAGCTGCGGCGCTTCCAGTTCAACCAGCTTCAGGTTTTTCGGGTTTTCAATCACGTCCAGCGCGGTCGGCAGCAGGCCAACACCGTCTTTCAGCTTGATTAAGCCCACTTTTTGCAGCAGCAGCAAGGAACGGCCAAGGTTAGTCGGGTCGTTTGGAATCGCGACCTGTGAACCGTCCTGCAGCTCATCCAGTGATTTGATTTTTTTGGAATAGCCCGCAATCGGGTAAACAAAAGTATTGCCTACAGCAACCAGCTTGTAACCGCGATCTTTGATCTGCTGATCCAGGTACGGTTTGTGCTGGAAGGCGTTAGCATCGATATCGCCTTTGCTCAGCGCTTCGTTAGGCAGAACGTAATCGTTAAACGTGACCAGCTCAACGTCCAGACCGTATTTTTCTTTAGCTACTTTCTGCGCGACTTCTGCAACCTGCTGCTCTGCGCCAACAATAACGCCCACTTTGATGTGATTAGGATCTTTTTCATCCTGACCGCAACCCACAAGTGCCAGAGAACCGATCAGGGCTCCAACTGCCGCAAAGGTTTTGAATTTGAACGCCATGCTTATTTCCTTTTCTTAATGAGTTTTTAGTGTTGTGTGCAACGTTATTTGTGCGTGACAGCCCGGACGATGCGATCGCCGGATAACTGAATTAAATAAACCAGAACGACGAGCAATACCAGCACTGTATTCATTACGGTAGCGTTGTAGCCAATGTAACCGTACTGATAGCCAATCTGTCCAAGACCACCGGCACCAACGGCGCCACCCATCGCGGAGTAACCAACCAGCGTGATAAGAGTGATGGTGGCCGCATTGACCAGTCCTGGCAGCGCTTCTGGCAGTAATACCTTACGTACAATTTGCAGCGGCGTGGCGCCCATCGCACGAGAGGCTTCTATTAGCCCGGTCGGGATTTCGAGCAGCGCGTTTTCCACCATACGGGCGATAAACGGCGCGGCGCCGACGGTCAGCGGGACGATAGCGGCCTGCAGTCCGATAGAGGTGCCTACGATCATGCGGGTGAACGGAATCATCCACACCAATAAGATGATGAACGGGATGGAACGGAAAATGTTCACCAGCGCAGAGAGCGTACGGTAGAGCTTCGCGTTCTCAATGATTTGCCCCGGACGCGTTACGTACAGCAACACGCCAACCGGCAGACCGATCACAAAACCAAAAAAACCGGACACAAAGGTCATTGCCAGCGTTTCCCATACGCCGCGAACCAGCAGCCACATCATCGGCTCAGACATAACCCAGTACCTCTACTTTTACATGGTGTTCCTGCAACCAGTTGATGGCTGCTTGTGTATCTTCCTGTGTGCCGTGCATTTCAGTCAGCATGATGCCGAATTTCACACCGCCGGCGTAATCCATCTGCGCGCTAATAATGTTGTTATTAACGTTAAAGCGACGGGCCGTCTCAGAGAGCAATGGCGCATCAACGGAATGACCGGTGAATTCCATGCGCAGCATTGGCACACTGTCTGCTTCTGGCTCGACTTTTAACCGTTCCAGATAATCTTCCGGGATATCCAGGTGCAGCGTGGACTGGATAAATTTCTGTGCCAGCGGCGTTTTCGGGTGTGAGAACACTTCGCTGACGGTGTCTTGCTCAATCAGTTCACCATTACTGATGACTGCCACGCAGTCACAAATACGTTTTACAACGTCCATCTCGTGGGTAATCAACAGAATGGTGAGTCCCAGACGACGGTTAATGTCTTTCAATAATTCAAGAATCGAGCGGGTCGTTGCCGGATCGAGTGCGCTGGTGGCTTCATCGCACAGCAACACTTTGGGATTGCTTGCCAGCGCACGGGCGATCGCCACACGCTGTTTTTGTCCACCGGAAAGATTGGCCGGGTAGCTATCGTGCTTGTCACCAAGACCAACCAAATCCAACAGTTCTGTTACACGGCGTTTGATCTCTTCTTTTGGCGTGTTATCCAGTTCCAGCGGCAGCGCGACGTTGCCAAACACGGTGCGGGAAGAGAGCAGGTTAAAGTGTTGGAAAATCATGCCGATTTGACGGCGAGCTTTGGTCAGCTCTGACTCAGAAAGCGTCGTGAGTTCCTGACCGCCGACCTGAACGCTGCCTTCGGTTGGGCGTTCAAGTAAGTTAACGCAGCGGATGAGCGTACTTTTACCGGCACCGGAGGCGCCAATAACGCCATAAATCTGCCCGGCAGGAACATGCAGGCTGACGTTATTTAACGCCTGAATGGTGCGAGTCCCCTGCTGGAACACTTTGGTGATATTCGAAAGTTTAATCATTGGTTATTTATTATCGTAATTAAGTTAGCCGTGGCATTTTCGTCTGTCAGGTACGGTCGAAGCCGTCAACAAGATGGATGTTAAGGCATCCAGACGTCTAAATCAATCAGGCTTTGCGCGATGAGCACTTTCTTGCCCGCTGAAACATGCGATACTAGAGCCACATGCCTTATTCAGGAGCTATAAAAGGTGGCAAAGTCTGTACCCGCAATTTTTCTCGACCGTGACGGTACCATTAATGTGGACCACGGTTATGTACATGAGATCGACGAGTTTGAGTTTATCGACGGCGTTATTGATGCCATGCGTGAACTTAAAAAGATGGGTTACGCGCTCATTATTGTGACGAACCAGTCTGGTATCGCGCGTGGTAAATTTACTGAGGCGCAGTTTGAAACGTTGACCGAATGGATGGACTGGTCGCTGGCCGATCGCGATGTTGAGCTGGATGGCATCTACTACTGCCCGCATCACCCACAGGGCACCGTGGAAGAGTATCGTCAGGTCTGCGACTGTCGTAAACCGCATCCTGGCATGTTTATCTCCGCCCGAGACTTCTTGCACATCGATATGGCCGCTTCTTATATGGTAGGCGACAAAATTGAAGATATGCAGGCGGCGGCAGCTGCAAATGTTGGCACGAAGGTATTGGTGCGCACAGGCAAACCCGTCACGCCGGAAGCAGAAAATGCGGCAGATTTAGTCATAAATAGTCTGGCAGACCTGCCAATGGCGATAAAAAAGCAGCAAAAGTAAGCGTTGTGGGTAAAAGGTGAGCGGTTGAAACAAAAATGCATTTTTCCGCTTGTCTTCCTGAGTCGACTCCCTATAATGCGCCTCCATCGACACGGCGGATGTGAATCACTTCACACAAACAGCCGGTTCGGTTGAAGAGAAAAACCTGAAAATGAGGGTTGACTCTGAAAGAGGAAAGCGTAATATACGCCACCTCGCGACAGAGCGCTAAAGCGCGTCGCAACTGCTCTTTAACAATTTATCAGACAATCTGTGTGGGCACTCGAAGATACGGATTCTTAACGTCGCAAGACGAAAAATGAATACCAAGTCTCTGAGTGAACATACGTAATTCATTACGAAGTTTAATTCACGAGCATCAAACTTAAATTGAAGAGTTTGATCATGGCTCAGATTGAACGCTGGCGGCAGGCCTAACACATGCAAGTCGAACGGTAGCACAGAGGAGCTTGCTCCTTGGGTGACGAGTGGCGGACGGGTGAGTAATGTCTGGGAAACTGCCCGATGGAGGGGGATAACTACTGGAAACGGTAGCTAATACCGCATAACGTCGCAAGACCAAAGAGGGGGACCTTCGGGCCTCTTGCCATCGGATGTGCCCAGATGGGATTAGCTAGTAGGTGGGGTAACGGCTCACCTAGGCGACGATCCCTAGCTGGTCTGAGAGGATGACCAGCCACACTGGAACTGAGACACGGTCCAGACTCCTACGGGAGGCAGCAGTGGGGAATATTGCACAATGGGCGCAAGCCTGATGCAGCCATGCCGCGTGTATGAAGAAGGCCTTCGGGTTGTAAAGTACTTTCAGCGAGGAGGAAGGCGTTGTGGTTAATAACCGCAGCGATTGACGTTACTCGCAGAAGAAGCACCGGCTAACTCCGTGCCAGCAGCCGCGGTAATACGGAGGGTGCAAGCGTTAATCGGAATTACTGGGCGTAAAGCGCACGCAGGCGGTCTGTCAAGTCGGATGTGAAATCCCCGGGCTCAACCTGGGAACTGCATCCGAAACTGGCAGGCTAGAGTCTTGTAGAGGGGGGTAGAATTCCAGGTGTAGCGGTGAAATGCGTAGAGATCTGGAGGAATACCGGTGGCGAAGGCGGCCCCCTGGACAAAGACTGACGCTCAGGTGCGAAAGCGTGGGGAGCAAACAGGATTAGATACCCTGGTAGTCCACGCCGTAAACGATGTCGACTTGGAGGTTGTGCCCTTGAGGCGTGGCTTCCGGAGCTAACGCGTTAAGTCGACCGCCTGGGGAGTACGGCCGCAAGGTTAAAACTCAAATGAATTGACGGGGGCCCGCACAAGCGGTGGAGCATGTGGTTTAATTCGATGCAACGCGAAGAACCTTACCTACTCTTGACATCCAGAGAACTTAGCAGAGATGCTTTGGTGCCTTCGGGAACTCTGAGACAGGTGCTGCATGGCTGTCGTCAGCTCGTGTTGTGAAATGTTGGGTTAAGTCCCGCAACGAGCGCAACCCTTATCCTTTGTTGCCAGCGGTTCGGCCGGGAACTCAAAGGAGACTGCCAGTGATAAACTGGAGGAAGGTGGGGATGACGTCAAGTCATCATGGCCCTTACGAGTAGGGCTACACACGTGCTACAATGGCATATACAAAGAGAAGCGACCTCGCGAGAGCAAGCGGACCTCATAAAGTATGTCGTAGTCCGGATTGGAGTCTGCAACTCGACTCCATGAAGTCGGAATCGCTAGTAATCGTGGATCAGAATGCCACGGTGAATACGTTCCCGGGCCTTGTACACACCGCCCGTCACACCATGGGAGTGGGTTGCAAAAGAAGTAGGTAGCTTAACCTTCGGGAGGGCGCTTACCACTTTGTGATTCATGACTGGGGTGAAGTCGTAACAAGGTAACCGTAGGGGAACCTGCGGTTGGATCACCTCCTTACCTTAAAGAACCTGCCTTTGTAGTGCTCACACAGATTGTCTGATGAAAAGTAAATAGCAAGGCGTCTTGCGATTGAGACTTCAGTGTCCCCTTCGTCTAGAGGCCCAGGACACCGCCCTTTCACGGCGGTAACAGGGGTTCGAATCCCCTAGGGGACGCCACTTGCTGGTATGTGTGAGTGAAAGTCGCCGACCTCAATATCTCAAAACTTACCTTCGGGTGACGTTTGAGATATTTGCTCTTTAAAAATCTGGATCAAGCTGAAAATTGAAACGACACACTGTTTCATTTCTCCGTAATAAGAAATGAAAAGCGGTGTGTTCGAGTCTCTCAAATTTTTGCAAGTCGATGATGTTTTACGAAACATCTTCGGGTTGTGAGGTTAAGCGACTAAGCGTACACGGTGGATGCCCTGGCAGTCAGAGGCGATGAAGGACGTGCTAATCTGCGATAAGCGTCGGTAAGGTGATATGAACCGTTATAACCGGCGATTTCCGAATGGGGAAACCCAGTGTGATTCGTCACACTATCATTACGTGAATACATAGCGTAATGAAGCGAACCGGGGGAACTGAAACATCTAAGTACCCCGAGGAAAAGAAATCAACCGAGATTCCCCCAGTAGCGGCGAGCGAACGGGGAGCAGCCCAGAGTCTGAATCAGCTTGTGTGTTAGTGGAACGGTCTGGAAAGTCCGACGGTACAGGGTGATAGTCCCGTACACCAAAATGCACAGGTTGTGAACTCGAAGAGTAGGGCGGGACACGTGGTATCCTGTCTGAATATGGGGGGACCATCCTCCAAGGCTAAATACTCCTGACTGACCGATAGTGAACCAGTACCGTGAGGGAAAGGCGAAAAGAACCCCGGCGAGGGGAGTGAAAAAGAACCTGAAACCGTGTACGTACAAGCAGTGGGAGCCTCTTTATGGGGTGACTGCGTACCTTTTGTATAATGGGTCAGCGACTTATATTCTGTAGCAAGGTTAACCGTATAGGGGAGCCGAAGGGAAACCGAGTCTTAACTGGGCGTTAAGTTGCAGGGTATAGACCCGAAACCCGGTGATCTAGCCATGGGCAGGTTGAAGGTTGGGTAACACTAACTGGAGGACCGAACCGACTAATGTTGAAAAATTAGCGGATGACTTGTGGCTGGGGGTGAAAGGCCAATCAAACCGGGAGATAGCTGGTTCTCCCCGAAAGCTATTTAGGTAGCGCCTCGTGAACTCATCTTCGGGGGTAGAGCACTGTTTCGGCTAGGGGGTCATCCCGACTTACCAACCCGATGCAAACTGCGAATACCGAAGAATGTTATCACGGGAGACACACGGCGGGTGCTAACGTCCGTCGTGAAGAGGGAAACAACCCAGACCGCCAGCTAAGGTCCCAAAGTCATGGTTAAGTGGGAAACGATGTGGGAAGGCACAGACAGCCAGGATGTTGGCTTAGAAGCAGCCATCATTTAAAGAAAGCGTAATAGCTCACTGGTCGAGTCGGCCTGCGCGGAAGATGTAACGGGGCTAAACCATGCACCGAAGCTGCGGCAGCGACACTATGTGTTGTTGGGTAGGGGAGCGTTCTGTAAGCCGTTGAAGGTGTATCGTGAGGTATGCTGGAGGTATCAGAAGTGCGAATGCTGACATAAGTAACGATAATGCGGGTGAAAAACCCGCACGCCGGAAGACCAAGGGTTCCTGTCCAACGTTAATCGGGGCAGGGTGAGTCGACCCCTAAGGCGAGGCCGAAAGGCGTAGTCGATGGGAAACAGGTTAATATTCCTGTACTTGGTGTTACTGCGAAGGGGGGACGGAGAAGGCTATGTTAGCCGGGCGACGGTTGTCCCGGTTTAAGCATGTAGGCGGAGGTTCCAGGTAAATCCGGTACCTTTTTAACGCTGAGGTGTGATGACGAGGCACTACGGTGCTGAAGTAACAAATGCCCTGCTTCCAGGAAAAGCCTCTAAGCATCAGGTAACACGAAATCGTACCCCAAACCGACACAGGTGGTCAGGTAGAGAATACCAAGGCGCTTGAGAGAACTCGGGTGAAGGAACTAGGCAAAATGGTGCCGTAACTTCGGGAGAAGGCACGCTGATATGTAGGTGAAGTGATTTACTCATGGAGCTGAAATCAGTCGAAGATACCAGCTGGCTGCAACTGTTTATTAAAAACACAGCACTGTGCAAACACGAAAGTGGACGTATACGGTGTGACGCCTGCCCGGTGCCGGAAGGTTAATTGATGGGGTTATCCGTAAGGAGAAGCTCTTGATCGAAGCCCCGGTAAACGGCGGCCGTAACTATAACGGTCCTAAGGTAGCGAAATTCCTTGTCGGGTAAGTTCCGACCTGCACGAATGGCGTAATGATGGCCAGGCTGTCTCCACCCGAGACTCAGTGAAATTGAACTCGCTGTGAAGATGCAGTGTACCCGCGGCAAGACGGAAAGACCCCGTGAACCTTTACTATAGCTTGACACTGAACACTGGTCCTTGATGTGTAGGATAGGTGGGAGGCTTTGAAGTGTGGACGCCAGTCTGCATGGAGCCATCCTTGAAATACCACCCTTTAATGGCTGGTGTTCTAACGTGGACCCGTTACCCGGGTTGCGGACAGTGTCTGGTGGGTAGTTTGACTGGGGCGGTCTCCTCCTAAAGAGTAACGGAGGAGCACGAAGGTTAGCTAATCCTGGTCGGACATCAGGAGGTTAGTGCAAAGGCATAAGCTAGCTTGACTGCGAGAGTGACGGCTCGAGCAGGTGCGAAAGCAGGTCTTAGTGATCCGGTGGTTCTGAATGGAAGGGCCATCGCTCAACGGATAAAAGGTACTCCGGGGATAACAGGCTGATACCGCCCAAGAGTTCATATCGACGGCGGTGTTTGGCACCTCGATGTCGGCTCATCACATCCTGGGGCTGAAGTAGGTCCCAAGGGTATGGCTGTTCGCCATTTAAAGTGGTACGCGAGCTGGGTTTAGAACGTCGTGAGACAGTTCGGTCCCTATCTGCCGTGGGCGCTGGAGAATTGAGGGGGGCTGCTCCTAGTACGAGAGGACCGGAGTGGACGCATCACTGGTGTTCGGGTTGTCATGCCAATGGCATTGCCCGGTAGCTAAATGCGGAAGAGATAAGTGCTGAAAGCATCTAAGCACGAAACTTGCCCCGAGATGAGTTCTCCCTGAGACTTTAAGTCTCCTGAAGGAACGTTGAAGACGACGACGTTGATAGGTCGGGTGTGTAAGTGTAGCGATACATTGAGCTAACCGATACTAATGAACCGTGAGGCTTAACCTTACAACGCCGAAGATGTTTTGGCGAAAGACAGACATCACATTCAGCTTGATACAGATTACATCAGAACGCATAAAGCGGTCTGATAACAGAATTTGCCTGGCGGCTGTAGCGCGGTGGTCCCACCTGACCCCATGCCGAACTCAGAAGTGAAACGCCGTAGCGCCGATGGTAGTGTGGGGTCTCCCCATGCGAGAGTAGGGAACTGCCAGGCATCAAATTGCAGTAAACCGGGATGAAGAATCCGGGTAGTGACAAAGAAATTCGGTGGAGCGGTAGTTCAGTTGGTTAGAATACCTGCCTGTCACGCAGGGGGTCGCGGGTTCGAGTCCCGTCCGTTCCGCCACTTATTAAGAGCCCTGAGCATTAGCTCAGGGCTTTTTCTTTGCCTGCAGTTTAATTATTGCTACATCCGCAAAAATCCTCTGCATTTATCACTCTTTTTCTATAAAGAGCTGGAAGTCATAATCCTCTTAGTTGATGAACATAGTGATTAAAAAGAGGAATTCTATGGCTATCCCTGCATTCGGTTTGGGTACTTTCCGCCTGAAAGACGACGTGGTTATCGCTTCTGTTAAAACGGCGCTTGAGCTGGGCTACCGTGCTGTCGACACTGCGCAAATCTATGATAATGAAGCGGCTGTTGGTCAGGCGATTGCTGAAAGTGGCGTACCGCGTAACGAACTGTACATCACCACCAAGATCTGGATTGAAAATCTCAGCAAAGAAAAACTGATCCCAAGTCTGAAAGAAAGCCTGAAGAAACTGCGTACAGATTATGTTGATTTGGTGCTGATCCACTGGCCATCTCCAGGAGATGCTGTATCTGTTGAGGAATTCATGCTGGCGCTGCTCGAAGCAAAACAGCAGGGACTGACTCGTGAAATTGGTATCTCAAACTTCACCATTGCGCTGATGGAAAAAGCCATTGCCGCAGTAGGCACAGACAATATTGCGACCAACCAGATTGAGCTTTCTCCGTATCTTCAGAGCCGTAAGGTGGTTGACTGGGCGAAAGCACACGGTATCCACATCACCTCTTACATGACGCTGGCTTACGGTAACGCGCTGAAAGATGAAGTGATTGCGCACATTGCCGCTAAACATAACGCGACCCCGGCGCAGGTTATTCTGGCATGGGCAATGGGGGAAGGTTACTCCGTAATTCCTTCTTCTACCAAACGTGAAAACCTGGCAAGCAACCTGCTGGCGCTGGAACTGCATCTGGATGCCGAAGATAAAAAAATGATCGCGGCACTGGACTGCAACGATCGTCTGGTCAGCCCGGAAGGTCTGGCTCCTGCCTGGGATTAATTGCCCGATCCTGTGTATCCCTTACCCCTCTTTTACAGCTCCTTCGGGAGCTGTTCTTATATATTCACTTAAAAAGTCTATAAATGCACGAATACGTGTACTGACCGCACGATCGCTGTAGTAAACGGCGCTGAAAGGCATTTTTACCGGCAGACGTTTATCGGCCAGCAGTTCCACTAGCTCTCCCCGCGCGATCTCTTTATCTATCATATAATCTGAAAGACAGGCGATGCCGTTGCCGTTCAGGCAAAGCTGTTTTAGCGTTTCCCCACTGTTGGAAGAAATGCCACACTCGACCTCATGCAGCTGTCCGTCGCTACAGGCAATCGGCCAGGTATTGAGCGAAACCGGTTCGGAAAACCCCAGACACAGATGCTGTTTTAACTCCTCGACGGTCTCTGGTCTACCAAAACGGGCAATGTACTCCGGTGAGGCAATAATCTTGCGATAGCTGGTAAATAACGGACGCGCACGTAGACTCGAGTCAGTCAGTGTACCCGCTCGTATAGCAACATCCACTTTTCGTTCAATAAGATTGATGAATGTTTCCGAGGAGACGAGAGACAACGTCATCTCGGGATACCGCTCCCGGAACGGTTTGATTAGCGGCATCAGGAAATGCAACATCACCGGTGTTGCTGCGTCGATGCGCAGCAGGCCGCGCGGAGTATTACGCGACTCCATGATTTCCGTTTCTGCTGCAGCCATCTCTTGCAGTATCTGCTGCACCCGCCTGAAGTAGCGCTCTCCTTCCTCAGTGAGACTTAGCTGTCGGGTCGTTCGATTAAGCAAACTGACGCCCAGTTTCATCTCCAGCTTTTTTACTGCCCGACTGACCGCGGAATTGGCTTGTCCAAGCTGTTCTGCCGCCCGGCTAAAGCTGCCGCTTTCCACTACCGCTACAAAAATCGCAAGTTCTTCAGAGGTTGCTTTCATTTTTGCACCTGACGCAAAATTATATTGAGATTTTGAATATTTTTGTCATTAAAACATCCAGGCATACTGCGTGTCATCTGATTACTGATGTTACGGAGTTATTTATGCCTCTCGCTTTATTTGCACTAACAATTAGTGCCTTCGCTATAGGCACTACTGAGTTTGTGATTGTTGGTCTGGTGCCGACCATCGCTCAACAACTGGCGATCTCGTTACCTTCCGCCGGGATGCTGGTTTCCATCTATGCGCTGGGTGTGGCGATTGGCGCACCGGTACTGACCGCTTTGACCGGACGCCTGCCACGTAAACAGTTACTGGTTGCGCTGATGGTTCTGTTTACGGCGGGGAATTTGCTGGCATGGCAGGCTCCCGGGTATATGACACTCATTGTCGCTCGTCTGCTGACTGGGCTGGCACACGGCGTATTCTTCTCGATTGGTTCTACCATCGCGACAAGTCTGGTGCCAAAAGAGAAAGCGGCCTCCGCCATCGCTATTATGTTTGGTGGCTTAACGGTGGCGCTGGTAACCGGCGTGCCGCTGGGTACGTTTATTGGTCAACACTTTGGCTGGCGCGAGACTTTCCTTGCGGTATCAATGTTAGGCGTGATTGCACTGATCAGTAGCCAGTTGTTGATCCCCGCCAATATTCCCGGTCGTGCAGCCGCCAGCATTCGCGACCAGGTGAAGGTGCTGACTCATCCCCGTCTGTTGCTGATTTATGCCGTTACGGCACTGGGCTACGGCGGTGTATTCACGGCATTCACCTTCCTGGCACCGATGATGCAGGATCTGGCGGGATTCTCTCCGGCAGCAGTAAGCTGGATCTTACTGGGTTACGGTGTTTCAGTGGCTATCGGTAATATCTGGGGTGGTAAGCTGGCGGATAAGCATGGTGCCGTTCCTGCGCTGAAATTCATTTTCGCCGCGTTGTTTGTTCTGTTGATGGTTTTCCAACTGACGGCTTCTACGCAGTATGCCGCGCTGGCTACCATCCTGGTAATGGGGATCTTTGCCTTTGGTAACGTACCGGGGTTGCAGGTCTACGTGGTACAGAAAGCGGAACAATTTACGCCTAATGCTGTAGATGTGGCGTCAGGGTTGAACATTGCGGCGTTTAACATTGGCATTGCACTGGGTTCAGTGATTGGTGGACAAACGGTCGAGCATTATGGTCTGGCGCAGACGCCGTGGATTGGCGCACTTATTGTCCTGGTTGCTTTCCTGCTGATGGGACTCAGCGGTCGTCTTGATAAGCCCGCGCGCGTTGCTTTGGGGTAAATCATTGATGTAAGCGCCCACTTACAAAACAAACTGCAATTGTTCGTTGAAAGTGAGTGCTAAAATCCCTATAACAGAAGAACCAGTCCGGCTGCGGACTGGTTGACGTTACAGAGGTTTGAAAGTCTAAAGTGCGAAAAAACACCTATGCCATGCGTTATGTTGCCGGACAACCCGCCGAGCGGATTTTACCGCCGGGGTCGTTTGCGCATATTGGACAGGCATTACCCGCAGGCGTTCCGTTAAGCAGTGAAGATCGCATTCGCGTGCTGGTATGGAATATTTTTAAACAGCAGCGCGCAGAATGGCAGTCGGTGCTGAAGAATTTTGGCAAAGATGCGCATCTGGTGTTATTGCAGGAAGCACAAACCACGCCAGAACTGGTGCAGTTTGCGACCGCTAACTATCTTGCTGCCGATCAGGTTCCGGCCTTTGTGCTGCCTCAGCATCCCTCTGGCGTCATGACGCTCTCTGCTGCTCATCCTGTTTACTGCTGTCCATTGCGCGAGCGTGAGCCTATTTTACGGCTGGCGAAATCGGCGCTGGTGACGGTGTACCCGTTGCCTGACACTCGGCTGTTAATGGTGGTGAATATCCACGCGGTTAACTTTAGCCTTGGCGTTGATGTCTATAGTAAGCAGTTACTTCCTATTGGCGATCAGATTGCTCATCACAGCGGTCCGGTGATCATGGCCGGCGATTTTAATGCCTGGAGCCGTCGACGGATGAATGCGCTGTACCGCTTTGCGCGTGAAATGTCGCTGCGCCAGGTTCGCTTTACTGACGATCAGCGCCGCCGTGCGTTTGGTCGCCCTCTCGATTTTGTGTTCTATCGCGGTCTGAACGTGAGTGAAGCCTCTGTGCTGGTCACCCGCGCATCCGATCACAACCCGCTACTCGTTGAATTCAGTCCCGGCAAACCTGAACAATAACGGTGTGTCAGGTCTGCCATAGGGCAGGCCTGTGATGGTTGCCCTTCATATTTCTCAACAACCGAAGGACAACACCATGACAACACGCTCTCACCATGACAACGTCGAAAAACAGTTTGGCTCTCAGGCTAATGCCTATTTAACCAGTACGGTGCACGCCTCTGGCCGTGACTTGCAACGTCTGGGGGAAAGGTTGTCGGCATTTCCACAGGCTCGCGTATTGGATATGGGATGCGGAGCAGGGCACGCCAGCTTTGTGGCCGCGCAACACGTAAAGCAGGTCATGGCTTATGATTTATCGTCGCAGATGCTTGAAGTGGTTGCTAAGGCGGCAAAAGACCGAGGTCTGGATAATATCGCCACACGGCAGGGGTATGCTGAAAGCCTGCCATTTGAAGATAACGTATTTGATGTGGTGATTAGCCGCTATTCCGCGCATCACTGGCATGATGTCGGGCGCGCGCTGCGGGAAGTGAACCGCGTTCTGAAGCCCGGTGGTGTACTGATTGTGATGGATGTGATGTCGCCTGGTCACCCAGTACGTGATATCTGGTTGCAAACCGTGGAGGCGTTACGCGATACCTCACACGTACGCAACTATTCCAGCGGAGAGTGGTTGTCGTTAATCAATGACGCCAATCTGATTGCCGATACCTTGTTAACCGATCGTTTGCCGCTGGAATTCAGTTCGTGGGTGGCGCGGATGCGTACGCCTGCAGCGTTGAGCGACGCGATTCGTGCCTACCAACAAAGTGCCTCTGCACAAGTGAAAGACTACTTTGCGTTACAGGAAGATGGCTCGTTTACCAGCGATACGATAATGGTTGAGGCACATAAAGCGGGATAAATAAAAAAGGCACTGGGGGGAAACCAGTGCCTTCATTTCTACAATGCTATCAGGAGTCCGGCATGTCGTTGTTTTTCACAAACAACGTTAGCTGATCGCCTGGCTGTAGATTATTCGTATCGCTGTTCCAGCGCATCACATCCTTGATGTTAACCCCGTGGCGTTTGGCAATACTCGAGAGCGAGTCGCCTTTACGCACACGATAGGTGATGCTATCGCTGTTGTTCGCCAGTCGCTGTGCGCTGCTACCAGCGCCCACCGTCAGATTCTGGCCTACCTTCAGCGACGACCCGCGCAGATTATTCCACTGCTTAAGGTCATTGATGCTCACGCCAAGACGTGAAGCGACGCCAGAAAGCGTATCGCCAGAGCGAACTTTGTAGCTACGGCTGTTCAGCGGCGTGTTATCCGCGACCAGCGTTGACTGCACTGCTGCAATTTCGCCTGAAGCCAGAGACTCACGCAGCTTCTCTGCATGCTTCTTTGGCACCATCACATATTGCGGGCCGCTGGCACCCAACGTGGAGCCTTTCACGCCTGCATTGAAGGTCTTCAGCTTGCTGACGGAAATACCCGCCATATCGGCAACCTGAGTCATCTCAACCGGGCTACTCAGGCGAACACGTGCCAACGCGCGGCTTTCGTCTGTTGTTGGCAGACGTACGCCATAGCGTTTGCTGTTTTTGAGTATATCGCTCAATGCCAGCATTTTGGGCACGTATAGCTTTGTTTCCTGAGGCAATGGCAACGACCAGAAGTCAGTGGGTTTACCACGAGCTTTGTTCGTTTTGATTGCCTTCATGACACGACCTTCGCCGCTATTATAAGCAGCAACGGTCAGCAGCCAGTCGCCATCAAACATCTTGTTCAGACGCTGCATCATGTCCAGCGCGGCGGTGGTGGAAGCCACAACGTCGCGACGTGCATCATAACTGCGGGTCTGTTTTAAACCATAATTGCGCCCCGTGCTCGGAATGATCTGCCAAATACCTGCGGCATTGGCGCCAGACGTTGCGTGAGGATCAAAAGCGCTCTCCACTATGGGTAGTAGTACCAGTTCCATAGGCATGTTACGTTTCTTAACCTGCCCGGCTATCCAGTACATATACGGCTCTGCCCGTAAAGTTACATCGTGGAGATAGCTCTTATTGCGTAAATACTTCTGTTTCTGTTCGCGAATCCGGCTGTTTTCCGGAATTCCCATCTTTAGCTCGTCACCAATGAAAGCCCACAAATCTTGATCAGCAGCGATAGATGTTCCGTCGTCCATCCATCGCGCCTGACTTGTAAACTTTCCTGCTTCCCCTTGACCAGCTGCAGAAAGGCTCTGTGCGTGTTGTTGGACGTTACCAGTATTCTGGCACCCAACAAGCAGGACAGAGGCGAGTAATATCGCTTTTGCCTTCATGTGTGTGTCAATAGTTGCTTAAAAGACGACCGATCATAACGGCGAAGTTTTCAAAAGGCAACCCGGAATTGTCAGAACGTATCTTTCTTTGACCTTAACCAGGCAAAACGCTCCTCAGGTTGTTGCAATATTGTTTCTTTGTTAATTTCATTAATTAAATCAATATCTTCTGTTCTTAAAAAAAGATTATTTCGCCGCTCATTTTTCAGAATTACGGGTAGTGTCATTTGTTTTTTTACGCGTAACTCATTAACTTTACGATAATATTCATTTATGAACGAATCGTGCGGGAGAATGCTTAAGGCAAACTTCATGTTTGCTAATGTGTACTCATGTGCGCAACAAATTAATGTATCGTCAGGAAGGGCGTTGATTTTTTTAAGTGATTGATACATTTGGGTTGCGGTGCCTTCAAAAAGTCGACCGCAACCGCCAGAAAAGAGTGTGTCACCACAAAATAAGTAAGGGTGGCTAAAGTAACAGATATGTCCTAAAGTGTGACCCGGAGTAGCAATTACCCTAAATTCATGCCCCAAAACGAGTGCAATATCGCCATCTTCGACTATGTGTGTCGTTCCCTTATCTTGCGTTTCAGCCGGTCCGTATACCACTATTTGTGGGAAATGCTGCAGAAGTTCTTTCACTCCGCCCACGTGATCCTGATGATGATGGGTTAGCAGAATGGCTTCAGGCACCCAGTTATGCTCTGCAATGGCTTTCAGAACAGGAGCCGCTTCACCCGGGTCCACAATCAGACAATGCTGGTCATTATTTGACAAGACCCAGATGTAATTGTCCTGAAATGCAGGAATACTGTTAAGATTCATATATTACCTCTAAATGCGTAACGGAAGGTTGTGATGAAACCGGCAAGGATCCCTCAAACTGTCGTAGCGCCCGTTAGCTGGGATGATCTGCCCTGGGGCGAACACTATCGTGAGGCGCTGGAGTATCAGCTTAACCCGTGGTTCGCAAAAATGTACGGTTTTCATCTGCTTAAGGTTGGTAATTTAAGCGCAGAAATCGATTCCGAAGCGTGCGCGGTTTCTCATCAGGTAAATGTTTCTTTGCAGGGTTCTCCCATGCAGGTGACGGCCGATCCTTTGCATCTTCCCTTTGCCGATAAGTCCGTGGATGTCTGTTTATTGGCCCATACGTTACCGTGGTGTTCCGATCCGCATCGCCTACTGCGTGAAGCCGATCGCGTGTTGATTGATGACGGTTGGTTGATTTTGAGCGGTTTTAACCCGGTAAGCCTGATGGGTTTGCGTAAACTGGTGCCCGTATTGCGTAAGACATCGCCCTATAACAGTCGGATGTTTACCCTCATGCGTCAATTGGACTGGCTATCATTACTGAATTTTGAAGTGCTGCACTATAGTCGTTTTCATGTTCTGCCCTGGAATAAGAAGGGCGGGAAAATGTTAAGCACCCATATCCCCGCGCTGGGCTGTTTACAGCTGGTGGTTGCGCGCAAGCGAACCATTCCGCTTACACTCAACCCGATGAAACAAAATAAAAGCAAAACGCCTATCCGTCATGCCGTTGGCGCGACCCGGCAATACCGTAAACCGGACGCTTAAGCCTCAGTCTGATACCCAATATCATCCTGAGTCGGGCTCATGGCCGCGGTGCGCGCAAGCTCATCGCAGCGTTCGTTTTCCGGATGGCCCGCATGGCCTTTAACCCATTCCCATTTGATTTGATGAGGGCCTAAAGCGGCATCGAGACGCTTCCACAGATCGACGTTCTTCACTGGTTTTTTATCTGCTGTTTTCCAGCCACGCTTCTTCCAGTTGTGGATCCACTGCGTAATGCCCTGGCGCACATACTGGCTGTCCGTGCTGAGTATCACTTCACACTGTTCTTTCAGGGCTTCCAGCGCAACGATTGCTGCCATCAGCTCCATGCGATTATTAGTTGTAAGGTTGTAGCCTTCGCTAAAGGTTTTTTCGCGCCCGCGATAGCGTAAAATCGCCCCATAACCACCCGGTCCTGGATTTCCCAGGCAAGAACCATCGGTGAAAATTTCTACCTGTTTAAGCATCTCTGGTAGACTTCCTGTTTTAGCAAATCGAAATCAAACGATAAGTCTGACATAAATGACCGTTATGAGCACTGGAATTACACGACAGATCGTCCTCGATACCGAAACCACCGGTATGAACCAGATTGGCGCCCACTATGAAGGCCACAAGATCATTGAGATCGGTGCGGTTGAAGTGGTGAACCGCCGCCTGACCGGCAATAACTTCCATGTTTACCTGAAGCCGGATCGGCTGGTGGACCCGGAAGCGTTCGGCGTACACGGAATCGCAGACGAATTCCTGCTTGATAAACCCACGTTTGCTGATGTAGCCGACGAATTTCTCGACTACATTCGCGGCGCGGAGCTAGTCATCCATAACGCATCGTTCGATATCGGTTTTATGGATTACGAATTCGCGAAGCTCAGGCGGGATATTCCGAAGACGAACGAATTCTGCAAAATAACCGATAGCCTGGCGCTGGCGAGGAAAATGTTTCCTGGCAAGCGAAACAGCCTTGATGCGTTGTGCTCGCGCTATGAGATAGACAACAGTAAACGAACCCTGCACGGCGCATTGCTTGATGCCCAGATTCTGGCCGACGTTTATCTGATGATGACCGGCGGGCAGACCACGATGGCGTTCTCAATGGAAGGCGACAGCCAGCAGAGGAATGACACGGGGATCCAGCGTATTGTGCGCCAGTCCAGCAAACTACGTGTTGTTTTCGCCACTGATGAAGAGTTAGCGGCCCATGAGTCACGCCTTGACCTGGTGCAGAAGAAAGGCGGAAGTTGCCTCTGGCGGGCATAGTTTGTACATTTACCGTATGAAAATGGCCATTCGGGTGATTTTTGCAGCAAACGATTAAAAAACGTGAGAAAAAGCGTTGACGAGGTGCGAGGCAATCCGTAATATTCGCTTCGTTCCCAAGCGGAACACAACGCGGAGTGGTAGTTCAGTTGGTTAGAATACCTGCCTGTCACGCAGGGGGTCGCGGGTTCGAGTCCCGTCCATTCCGCCACTATTCAGAAAGCCTGAATCAGCAATGATTCAGGCTTTCGTCGTTATTAACCCGCCAAAAATAATAATCTCATTCTCACGTTCTATCGACCGCGCCCGTGCTTTCGGGTGGGCAACACATCAGGTCATCCTTAACCCGACGCATATCCAGAAGGCGATTAACTTGCGAAGTGATTCATCACGCAGGCGAAGCGGGGTGAAAAGTTATCGCCAATAAGAACCGTTTCCTCATTCAGGTGCTTTAGCATATACAGCTTGTCGGCACGTTCGTAAGCGTCAAAGAAAAGATAATCTATAGCATCCGTTGCTTCATCATCCGGGGATTTTTCGCGTCCGTCGGGGGTGAGCATAAAAACGCCGGCGGTATGGCCGAGTGGTCGGGCATAGCGAAAGAACAGTTTTCGGTTAACAGCAAACTCGCCATCATCACTTTTGAGTTTCCCTTGTACTGACAATGAGAGGTGTCCAGAGTTGTAGCTGGTGATCAGCATTATTCCGTGGAGTTCCTTTTTGGTGTTTTGGATGTCGAGTATCGACGTGAATTCCGAGGAACAGGAAAAACTGATTTCTTGTTTTTTCGCATTCCCGGCGATAATAAAAAAAGCGATAGTCGCCAGCCCAAAAATGGCAATCACGACTGACCATAGTAAAGGAGAGTGATCGCTTTCCTGCTTCATATCATTCCTCATGATGGCGATACTGGCTGATGCAATGGTAATAGCCGAGGTTTAGCCCGCATTCAGCGGCAAATGACCACTCAACCAGATTATGGTTGCTCGCCCAGGTATTGAGATACAGATCTTTTGGATACGAACAGTTAGGGTTAATACCCACGGACTTGAAAATATCCAGCGCTTTTTTTTCGGTAATGGTGTCGGTGAGGGCGTTTCCTAATATATGCACACGGCACTGCTCGTAGTCGATAGTCCGCAGGATCGCCGCGTCCGTCATAGCGATTTTATTGGGTATCCATGTTAACCACGCTGTCGCCAGCACGGCGATGCCGGTAATTAACGTTGTTATCGTGACAGGCCACAGGTTTCGTTTCTTTTTCCTGGGCATCAATGCAACATTGGCTATTCTGGTGGGTGCTTGTGCTTCCTCCAGTTGCTGAATATTGATACTGGCGTCGCCCATCCGAAATCCTATTCGCGGAATGGTGACGATCAGTTCTGCAGGATGGCCCGTAGACGTTATTGCCTTGCGCAGAAATGAAATGTGCTGATTGAGATTAGCATCCGTCGCTCTGGCGCCATTATGCTGGAAAACATTCTGCAGAATTTCATCGCGCGAGGATATCTCTTTACCATTTTGCAACAGATAGAGCAGTAATTGTGTTGCCACATTATTCAATGTGGTCATTTCACCAGACGCCAGGTCTTTTAGGGTATTTTTATGTGGTCTGAAAACTAAGCCATCACCAATAATTACGGATTTGATTTTGTTTATTGGTATATGAGAAATCACTGATGTCTCCTTTAAAGCAGGATATCTCGCATTCGAGTGGGGGAAGCAATAGCATAACATAATTCATTTATAAAAAATGATTGTACCATAGAACTCTTTATTAATATTTATATAACAATCTTTTAATATATCTAATAGAATCCTCCTATGTCCTTCCTCTCTTTCACTATCTTATTGTCATTACTCGCTTTTGATACCTAATTTCATTTTTACAAAACTTTCATAAATACATTTTGCCTGTTCTTCTGGCTAAATAAAAAAATATTTGATAGATAAAAACTCTATAAAAACCATAAATAATAGCAATTAACACTGGGTGTGGTATGTTTTTTGGCTGTTTTTTAGGTAAACGATCGCTCGACAGACTGTGTTACAACACGATTCCCTGAGTTTGATTAATACCGGATTTTTGCATTGTGTCATTTTTTCGTCGACTTAATATAAGTCCCGAAACAGCGTAAACACCTGTGGACGGTATTTCAGATGGAATACCAATGAAGTTCAAAATACGGGGTGGCTTGAGATGGATTGTTTGCAAGGATATGCACTACCGCCACCTGCAGATCAGGATTTCCCTTGCATTGATTGTCTGCGGAAATAGATCGTCGGAATAACCAAAAAAAAGATATAAGGTTAAGTAGTAATATGAAAATGAAAAACGTGGCTGTGGCCTGTGCGCTGATGGCGGGAATGACTTTTACTGCATCTTCTGCTTATGCTGCAAAAAATGTTGAACCGACTAACGGTAAAATTCACTTCACTGGTTCTCTGGTTAATTCCGCATGCGGTCTGGCCCCAGAATCCAGCCCGGTGCAGGTAAATTTTGGTGAAATCCCAACCTCTCAGTTAAAAGACAACCAACGTGCAGGCGTTAAGCATGCCAAAATCGTGCTGCAGGGCTGTGATACGACCGTCGCGAAAACGGCTACTGTGACCTATACCCCGGCAACAATTGATTCAGATAACAGCGCGCTGGCCGCGTTCACCTCGGGTACTGCAAAGGGTGCGGGCATCGGTATGGTTGACAGCGGCAACCAGGACGTGGAATGGGGCAAAGCGGCCTCTCAGGTCAACATTACCGATGGCGAAACCGACATTGATTTCGTCGCTTACCTGCAGGCAAACAACGCATCTGCAGCGGTAACTCCGGGTGATTTCGAATCTACCGTTAATTTCCAGATCGACTACCAGTAACGATCTGCAGCAGGCGCAATTATGCGCCTGCCTAACCCTTCCTGCGAATAACTGAAAGGAAATGCGGTGATGCCTGGATGGCGTATTTTACTGCTTTTTATCTTTATATCGCCTGCATGGGTTTTGGCTGACACTCATCGTCTTGTCAGTACGCCCGGCAAAATGCGCATGCGGGGAAATATTATTGAAGCTGCCTGTTATGTCGATCCGCGCGACCGGTCGCTACTGGTTGAATTTGATGATCTCTCAGCCAGAGATATTTCCGGTAAACCTGAAAAAGTATCTGCGCATGATTTCAGCATTCATTTGCTGGGATGTTCCCTTGGGGATTCTCAACATCCGGGGAGTCTGTTTCAACGCGCCAATATTACCTTTTCCGGCGCACCCGATAGTGACAATCCTGATTATCTGAGCGTGCAATCGGAAACTGAAAATTTAGCGATAGAAATATATGACGGCAAAGGACAGCAAATTCATCTGGGTGAGCCATCACCGGACTATGCGCTTAACCCAGGGAAAAACACGCTCAATTTTACGGCTTATTTGATCTCCCGCGACGGAAGAATGACATCCGGCGAATTTACTGCGGTCACGCATTTTGTTGTGAATTATCTCTGAGCTGCACTGCAATTCGGGTATCTGAAGGTTTGCGAACGAAAATGATCACGCTGAAAACAGATAAAAAACGTCTGGCGCTTTTTATTGCTCTGGTCTGTGCCTCTTCATTTGTTGAAGCGGATGAGGCCATTGAATTTAATACCGACGTACTGGATGCCAGCGACAGGCACAATGTCGATTTGCAGCGTTTTTCCGAAGGCAACTTTGTGACTCCCGGAGAATATCTGCTGGATGTTCGTATTAACAGCCAGGAGATCCCTCAGCAGTCGATTCGTTATATCGTCGACCCTGCCAACCCGCATAAATCCATGGCCTGTCTGACGCCACAACAACTTGAATTACTGGCGCTCAAAGAAGAGGCGCTGACCTATATTCACCCGATCAGCGCGGCCTGCTATGACATTTCCCGCCTGCCGGGTGTGGTGCTGAATAATAGCGCCGGCGTACTGGACATTACCGTGCCTCAGGCATGGATGAAATATACCGATCCAGACTGGACGCCGCCGGAGCGTTGGGATAACGGTGTCGCAGGGCTAATTTTTGACTACAGCGTTTCAGGCCAGGCCACACATTACGAGCAGGGCGGCGATCGTTATCGCTCTCTGTCTGGCTATGGGCAGACTGGCTTTAACCTCGGCGCGTGGCGTTTTCGTGGCCAGTACCAAGCCAATTACGCTTCGGATGAGAACCGAGGGCGAATCGATTGGGATCAGATCTATGCCTATCGCCCGTTACCGATGCAGGCGGCAAAACTGACGCTCGGCGAAATCTACCTGAATTCTCAGGTTTTTGATTCGGTACGTTTCACCGGGGCGAACCTCGCCAGCGACGAACGCATGCTGCCGCCGAATTTGCAGGGCTACGCGCCCGAAGTACATGGCATCGCGCGCAGCAATGCGAAGGTCACTGTCAGTCAGCAGGGGCGTGTTATCTATCAAACCACCGTTCCTGCGGGGCCATTTAATATTCAGGATCTGCACGGCTCGGTACGCGGCACGCTGGATGTTCGCGTCGAAGAGCAGGATGGCAGTGTACAAACCTTTCAGGTCAATACGGCCGATATTCCTTACCTGACGCGCCCGGGCTATGTTCGATACAACGCCGCGGTCGGTAAGCCATCGCGTTATAACCACGACGTCCAGGGGCCTGCGTTTTATAGCGGTGATTTTTCCTGGGGGGTCAGCAATGCGTGGTCGCTGTATGGCGGCGCGTTGCTCACTGGCGATCGTTATAACGCCTGGTCGATGGGGATTGGGCGGGATTTGAGCTGGCTGGGTGCGCTGTCGGCTGACGCGACGCAATCCGTGAGTCGGGTGAAGCATCAGGCTGAACAAAAAGGGATGTCCTTTAAGCTCAGCTATGCCAAAACCTTTGATGAGTACAACAGCGCCATCACCTTTGCTGGTTACCGCTTTTCACAGCGTAACTTCCGCACCTTCTCGCAGTTCCTTGACGAGCAGTATGAAAATAACAACAGCGCCGGCAACGAAAAAGAGATGTACACCATCACCGGTAACAAGACCTTTTTTGCTGACGACCCGCAATTAGCGACCACGCTGTACCTGACCTATACCCACCAGAATTACTGGGATCGTGGCTCTCAGGATCGTTACGGGTTGTCGATGGGGCACAGCTTTTCGTTCGCAGGCATTCAGGGGATCAGCGCCAACCTTGCTGCTTACCGCTCTGAGTATCAGGGCAAACGGGACGACAGCCTTTCGCTGTCCATTTCTGTGCCATGGAGCGATGGCCGCTCCATGGATTATGAAGTGCAAAACAGCGGCAACCAGACCAGTCAGATGGTTTCGTATTCCGATAACCGCGACCGTAACAATCCATGGCGACTGCGCGCAGGGGTTTCCGGTGAAGGGCACACCGCGTTTGATGGTTACTACAAGCATCGCAGCATGATGGCTGAGCTTGAGTCTAACGTCAGCTGGCAGCAATCACGTTATTTCTCCGTTGGCGGCACGATGCGCGGCGGCTTTACCGCAACGCGTCACGGCGCGGCGCTGCATAACAGCCAGGCGTCAATGAATACCGCCAGGGTGATGGTTGATACCGACGGTGTGGCGAATGTACCGCTGAACGGTGAACAGGCGCACTCAAACCGCTTCGGTATTGCCGTCGTACCGGACGTCGTCAGCTATCACAGCTTTGATACCCGTATCGATGTGGACGCAATGGACGAGGATATTTCCGCGACCAAAGCCATCGTCACCAACACCCTGACGGAAGGCGCGATTGGTTATCAGCGCTTCGTCGTGGCGCAGGGGCAAAAAATGATGGCGCTGCTGCGCCTGAAGGATGGCTCTGTACCGCCGTTTGGTGCCGAAGTGTTTAACGCCAACGGTGTCAGCGTCGCCATGGTGATGGAAAACGGCATGGCCTGGATTGCGGGTGTGAATCCAGCTGAGCGTCTTTCTGTTGCCTGGGGCGGTCGTGCTCAGTGTCACTTACAGGTGCCGCAACAAATCAACCCGGAAGGTAACGTGCTGTTGCCTTGTGAATAATTTCAATAACCTGAATGAATTTTGTCATGAAAAATCAAGCTTTTTACTCCGTGCAGCGTTGGCTGAAACCCGTGGCCTGCGGTCTGCTTTTTATTGCAGAGATCAACGCCTCATGGGCGGGTATCGCACTTGACCGTACCCGCCTGATCATCACCGGTGATGCGCGCTCTGTCAGCGCGAACTTAACCAACACCAGTCCGAGCATTCCGTTTCTGGCTCAGTCGTGGGTGGAAGACGCCAATGGAACAAAAATTACTTCGCCGCTGATGGTTTTACCGCCGCTACAACGGATTAACGGCGGGCAAAAGGGCATTGCACGTGTGACGAAAACCAGCGGTATTAACGCTCTGCCACAGGATCGAGAAAGTCTGTTCTACCTGAACGTGCGCGAAATTCCGCCCAAGCCGGATAAGCCGAACGTGCTGCAGCTGGCGATGCAGTCGCGTATCAAACTGTTCTACCGTCCGACCGCCATCGTGCCGGAAACACCGGGCGCCGTGTGGCAAAACCAACTGGTCTTTCATAAGCAGGGCCTGCGCTGGAGTGTGGATAACCCAACGCCGTACTTCGTCACCTTGATCGGCTTAAGCCGCAAACCTGAAGCTCAGGGCGGCGACAGGCTGACTGACTTCCCTGGGGTTATGGTTTCACCAAAGTCATCTCGCGATTTCAGCGTGACCGACGGCAGCGTTAGCCAGTTCAGCATGATGTATGTGAACGATTTTGGCGGTCATCCCGAATTGAAATTCAGCTGCACAGGCAATGTGTGTAAAGCATTGCCAATGGAGCAACAGCCCCGGTAACAGGATTCGTAAATGAAAAAGATGCTTTGCGCTCTGCTGATGGCGGGCATGGCCTGCTCGGTTCAGGCCACAAGCGGTCGCCAGGATATGAGCAACGTGTCCGGTGAGTATGGCAATGTCCGCTTTCATGGTCGGGTATTCGTTTCGCCGTGCGTGCTGGATATGGCCTCCCGCGATCAGACTATCGATCTTGGTGATATTTCCGCCAGCCGATTTCGCCAGGGCGGCGATCGCAGCGATCCGGTAGTGGTCACGCTGTATCTGAACGGCTGTTTAAAGGGCTCCGGTCATACCTTAAGGGATTTTCCCGGGCAGACCAGTGAGATGCCTGAGCTTGCTTACAGCACGGTGGAGCGTGGTGTTTCGATGACGATGATGGCTGAAGGCGCACCGGAAAACAGCGATTTGGGGCGCATTCGTGGCGATGTTCGCGGCGCGGGCATCCGGCTACTGACTGAACGTAAGCAGTTGATCCACCTGAATCAACCGCAACGCATGTGGATCCTCAAACCGGGCGATAACGCCATTCATTTTCTTGCCGCGCTGGAATCTTTTGGGCGAGAGGTGACCGCCGGAGAATTTAACGGTCTGGTCAGACTTAAGCTGGAGTATCTATGAGCGTATTGCGCAAAATGCTGCTGTGGGCGGTGCTGGCAGGCTGTCCTCTGGCCGGGCAGGCATTTACACAGGGAGAAGGTGAGCCGGAAGGTGGGTCGCCGCATCAGTACGATATTGAACTGAACTCGCTGGATGTCAGCAAAAACCACGTGGGCGGCAGAACGGAGCCGTTTCCCTGGAATCTTGGCAGTTGGTATGTAGTGGATTTTCACTGCGAACAGGCTGACATCTCCCGACAACCGATTTACTACACCACCACGACCACGATGCCGCCTTCCAATCAGGGAGCGAACCGTTTTCGCCTAAACGAGTATCTGGATGTGGAAGTACAGGTGTGGGTCGCCGGGCGTTATAACAACTACGTTCAGGCACCTTTTACCAATTTTTCAAATCGTTATAACGATCATAGCTGCAAAAAGCGCAAAGGTTACGAGCGGGCTACCAACATAGAAAGTGGTTCAAAAGGGAAAGTGACGTTTATTGTCACAAAACCCATTATTAATGGCATCAATATTACCTCCCAGTCGCTGGTGGAGGTTGCTGGGCGCTTAGGGGATGCTGGTCCTACGCCGACAACGCCAATTTCCCGCGTGGTGATTAAATCCGGGCTGATTACCGTACCGGACAAATGCACCTTCAACCGGGGAGACAAAATCAGCATTGAGTTTGGCGATTTGCCAGGATCCGCTGCCCGGCTCAACGGCACTAACTATAGTAAGCCAATCCCTATACATGTGGTGTGTGAGGGCGGCAGCTTCGATCAGGGCGCGCTGAATATCAATCTTGGCGTGCAAACGACCACGGCGTCAGGCACGGCGGGATTTAACGGTAATCTCCTCGGCACGTTAAGCGGCGGACAAAAACGCGACGATCTCGGCATTATGCTTAAAGACGAGAGTGGTGGCACCGTTGTGCCCAATCAATTTTACAACGTGAAGGGGTTTTACCAGAATCAGGGCGACTGGAATCTCACCGCCGCGCCGGTGGCAAAGCCGGGCGTGGGAAGTGTGAAGGAAGGTGAATTTGAAGCCTCTGCCACCGTTGTCGCGCAGTTTCAGTAGGGGGATGTCATGAGATTCTCGGCGTTATTCGCGACCGGTATGTTACTGCTTGGCAGCATAGCACAGGCCGACACCAAACTGGTCGGCGGCGATATGTATTTTCACGGCACCATCAGAGCACTGGCCTGCAGCCTTGCACCGGGTGGCGACAAAATCGAGGTCGATTTCAAGCAAATCGCGACGCAGGATCTCTATCTCTCGGGGCGCAGTAAGCCGGAAAAATTCAGCATCAAGTTACGCGACTGCAATCCTGAGGTTTTCCGTGGGATCTCGGTTACCTTCAGCGGTCGTGAGGATGCGGAGCTGGCAGATCATCTGGCGCTGGATAGCAGTGAACAAGGCGGCGCGTCAGGGATCGGGATTGGGATGAGCGAAGAGGACGGCACGGCAATCCGCCTTGATGAGAGCACATCAGTCAAAGAGATAACAGAAGGTTCGATGACGCTGAATTTTTTTGCGTGGGTCGCAGCGGAGCCATCGGCGATAAAAAATCAGTCTCTCGAATACGGTCCGTTCAGCGCCAGCGGGACCTGGACGTTGAACTACCAGTAGCATGATGAACGTACTGAATCGGATTGCGCCGCTGCCTGCGCAGAAATTATTGCTCGGTATTAGTCTGTTTTTCTGGTGTGGGGCCATGCATCTCTACTGGCCGAACAACGGCGGCAGCGGTCTGTCGTTGCCGCTTAATATTACGAGCTGGATCTACGCTGTTGTACTGGCTGCAAGCGTATTGATGCTGGCGCCTCGTCAACGCTGGCGCATCACTGTGCCAGCTGCGGGTTTTACGGTCGGGGCGTTCATCCTGACGTTGCTTTGCCTGCTAACACCTGACGTCAGGCAGGCCGAGGCACTACTGGTGGCGGGGGCGTTACTGGGAGGTGTGAGCGTCTATCTGGTCACATTGCAAATTCCTCTCACGGCAAACACCCTGACGGCACTGCTGGCCCTGCTATGGGGGGCGTGCGTGATTGAATGTCTGGTGTTTGTCTATCAGTACTGGCATTTGCCGGGCGTGGATTACTGGGAGTTTGCCTGGCGACGTGGTACACGGCCTTACGGCATTTTTCAGCAGGTCAACCTGCTGGCCAGCTTTACGGCCTGTGGCGTGTTGCTGTCAGCCACGCTCTTTTTACGGCTGCGCGACGGGTATCGAATTGTCATCGGGGTTGGCCTGGTGATGATGGGATTTGTGCTGCATGAATCCCAGTCGCAAACCGGTTACCTGTCTCTGGTAGTCGGTGAAGTGCTGCTGCTGGCGGTTTTCCCGGCGCAACGGCGTACGTTGTTACTACTCCTGTTGCCGTTGGCGTCAGGCATGGCGGCGGGGTCGCTCGTTCGCCATTTTTTGTCCGTTGCAACGGTCGATCACTTCGCCACTTCCCAGGTGCGCTGGACGGTACTCAAAACGTCGTTGGCATTATTTGCCGAACGCCCGTGGACGGGGTGGGGCGTGGGCAGTTTTGCCGCCGTGTTTCTCGAACGTGCGGGACCGTTGGGGTTGAGCAGCATCTCGCATCCGCACAATGAACTGGTGTTATGGCTGGTGGAGGGCGGTCTGGTTGGGCTGGTGGGAGCGCTGTGTTTTATTGCGAGTGGTTTCTGGCTCTGGATGCATGGAAATCGTTGGCGTCGCGCCTGTCTGGTGGCGGCGCTGCCGGTGGTGATTCATATGCTGACGGAATACCCCGTCAGGCAGTCAACGCCGCATTGGCTACTGCTGATCCTGTTGCTTCGATGTGCAGACAGCGACCGAGCTGGAATACGCCTGGTGCTTACGTCGACGTGGCTGATTCGCGCGCCAGGGGTAATCTCGCTACTGACCGTCGCGCCATTGCTGCTTCTCACGCTGCATACGCAACAGCAACTGACGCTGGCAGAGCGGCAGTCAGCCCAGTGGCGTCTGGCCGAATCGCTCCCTGTGGGAGGCTGGCTTCTTGCCACTCGCTACCGGTTTGATGTCCAGATGGGGTATCTGCAGCGGTATCAGCGTACCCGGGACGCTCGTTGGCTGGAGGCGGTTCGCCGCTGGGCGCCTGACTATGTGCGCGTTCACCCAGACCCTAATGTCTCCTTCACGCAAATCTTGCTGGCGTTGCAACAGCGCGACCTTGTCGAGGCGCATCGTCTGGCGACGCGCTTTTGCCTGATATACCCGAACGATCGCCGTATCCCGTGGCTGCAGGATGCACGACGTCCTTTTAATAAAATAATGGAATGATATGAACAGATTCAGCGAACAGGCCCGTTATGTGCCAGAACTTCCCCGCAACGCCGAACTGCTGCAGATCACTGGGATCCGTTTGCAGCGCATTCATTTTTTTGATGACGTATCGCTGGATGTCTGTGAAGTGTTAAGTCAGGTACGCACTCCGCTCCCACTGGATTTGTTTTTCAAGCACCTTTCAATTGCGGCAAAACAGCAGCTTTTTCTATGGCAAATGCAACGGGTGCTGGCTCTTTCTGGAAGCTATTCGTTGAATTTATCCGTCAGGATGCTGACCTGTCTGTCATGGGTCACGCGTCTCACAAAGCAGGTGCATCAGGGGCGGATTGTTATTGAGATTCAGGATCCGGGCTCCATGATGCGGCTGGAGAAGGCAGAGCAGCAGGCCGTATGCATCGCCGTAAAAACGCTGGTGCGTCACGGGTTTCGCGTGTGGCTGGATGATGTTTCACCTGAGCTATTTTTTGTCTGGCGGCTGTCGGGCATCCGTTTCGATGCCATCAAAATTGAAAGTGGAATGTTTCATCAGTTCAGAACATCGGAGTGGCAGTTGAGGGTTCTGGTCAATCAGTTTCGTGGGCTGGGTGAACGGGTTGTCATTGAGGGGGTAGAAACGCCACAGGATTATGCCATTTGCCGTATGAGCGGCGCAGATGCTGTACAGGGTTTTCTGTTTGAACAGGCGATTTTACCGAAAAGCCTGAATCATTGCTGATCCAGGCTCTGGCAATTACTCGCTTAGCGTCTGTGCGATGTCTTTTTGCACCTGCTGGCGCTGTTCTGGAGTCAGCACTTTGTTCAGGTCAAAATAGTATTTCACGCGATAATAACGCGCCTGCTGTTCGATGTTGCTGAATGCCGAAAGCTGTTTTTTGACGGCTGTTTCATCCCACTTCCCGGACTTGATGACGTCAATCAACGCGCCGTCTTTAACATCCTTCACCGAAATCTGGCTTACGTTGGTTTCAAGCTGCTGGTGCAGTTTTTTAATCTGCGCAATCTGGTCTGTGCTCAACTTAAGATGTTGTACTATCGGATCCTGGGCTGGAGCCGGAACATTAGATGTGGTTGCTGCAAGGGTGCTAAAAGAAGCGCCAGCCACGGTAACTGCCAGCAAAGTCATGCGTAAGAAGTTCTTCATGTCGAGATCCTGATAAGGGAATTATTAACATTGTCAGTCACTCGCTGGTTACGAGTGATTATCTTTTGCAGGATACGATGCCCACCGCATGTCGCCACGCGAATTTGTTTTGCGGTTGGTTACGGAGTGAAACAATCCCGCCACGGAAAAACGTTATGCAGCGGGAGTGAAGGCGATAGTTATAGTGTGAATGGGTCGGCGTCCTGCCAGGCGGGAAATTTCTCGCGATATTCACGCAGCGCTGAGAGAGACAGTTCTGCGTCAATGCGTGTGGCCTGATGCGGCTCGGCGGTGGCAATAATCTCACCCTGCGGATTAATCACCCGGCTGTCACCGCGATAATGATGCCCGTTACCGTCAGTGCCCACGCGGTTACATCCTGCTACATAAGCCTGGTTCTCAATCGCCCGTGCGGCAAGCAGAACCTGCCAGTGCAGAGAACGCGGCGCCGGCCAATTGGCAACATACAACGCAAGGTCGTAATCGTTGCGATTGCGCGACCATACCGGAAAACGCAGGTCATAACAGACCAACGGCAGAATGCGCCAGCCGCGCCATTCAACAATAACGCGCGCGTCACCCGCCTGGTAATGCTGGTGCTCATCCGCCATGCGGAACAGATGGCGCTTGTCGTAGAAATGCACATTACCTTCGGGTTCAACCAGCAAAAAACGATTCACCGGTCCCCGTTCAGACTGTATCGCCGCGCTACCTGCTATCAGGGCATTTGTCTGCTGCGCTTTGCTACGCATCCAGCTTACAACTTCCTCTTGCGGCAACGATTTATTTGCCGCTTCCATGGCAAATCCGCTGGTAAACATCTCAGGCAATACAATGACATCACGTCCGGCGACGGTTTCCAGTTGTCGGTCAAAATGGCGCAGGTTGGCCGGACCATCCATCCAGATCAATGGTTGTTGCAGCAGAGTAATTTTCAAACCAGGCACGATCGAGGCTCCTCGTTGAACAACATTTTGACACTGTAGCATGAGCATTAATGAAAATGTGGCAATAAAAAGCCCCGCATTAAGCGGGGCTAAACGTCGTGCGAGTGTCGTTATGCGGCTTCGACTTTACGCACTTTCTCTGGCAGCTTTACCGGCTGAGTCGCCAGCTCCTTGGGTTCAAAGTCATCCACGTTGATACTGCGCAGGCGGCTCGCTTCGGCTTTCACCAGAATCGCGGCTTCATCTTTATCAATCAGCCCTTTCGCCAGCGCATTGTGCGCCAGTTCGTCGAGACGGGTAAATGGCAGGTTTTTACCCAACTCTTTACAGATCCGCTGGTGGATTGGGTCGGCTGCAATCACGTCCAGCAGCGCCTCTTCCAGCAAACCAACCGGGTTATGCTCGCTTGGCGTCAGATATTGACCGCGACCAATACGAGAACGAGTAGCGCTCGGAACCTGCAAAATCTTCGCGACTTTATGATCCAATTTGTCAGACGGTGCATGGTAGTGGCGACCGGTAGGGAAGATAACCACATTCAGCAAGCCCGCGACCAGACGGTTCGGGAAGTTCTTCAGCAGATCGTCCATCGCCTGTTCCGCTTTGTACAACGCATCCTGAACGCCCCAGTGAACCAACGGCAGGTCCGCTTCATGACGGCCTTCGTCGTCATAACGCTTCAGCACCGCGGAGGCCAGATACAGCTGACTTAACACATCGCCCAGACGTGCGGAGATACGTTCACGACGCTTCAGACTACCGCCCAGTACAGCCATCGACACATCTGAAAGCAGGGCCAGGTTGGCGCTCAGACGGTTCAGGTGCTGGTAGTAACGTTTGGTCGCATCGCCAGTTGGCGTGCTGCTGGTTAAACCACGCGTCAGGCCAAGCCAGAAGCTACGCACTTTGTTACTGCCGACGTGACCGATGTGTTTGAACAGCAGCTTGTCGAACGCATTCACATCGTTACTCTGTGCCGCAGCCATCTCTTCCAGAACATACGGATGGCAGCGAATCGCACCCTGACCGAAGATCATCATGCTACGGGTCAGAATGTTGGCACCTTCAACGGTAATAGCGATTGGCGCACCTTGATAAGCACGGGCGAGGAAGTTGCTTTCGCCAAGCATAATGCCTTTACCGCCAGTGATATCCATCGCATCGATGATTGACTGCTGCCCGCGGTGGGTGCAGTGATATTTCACGATGGCCGACAACACCGCCGGTTTTTCACCCAGCATAATGCCGTAGGTAATCAGTGATGCTGCAGCGTCCATCACGTAGGCGTTACCGGCAATACGTGCCAACGGCTCTTCAATACCTTCCATCTTGCCGATAGAGATTTTGAACTGGCGACGAATGTGCGCATACGCGCCGGTGGCCATCGCGACCGATTTCACGCCGCCCGTCGAGTTAGATGGCAGGGTAATACCACGTCCCACAGACAGGCATTCCACCAGCATGCGCCAGCCCTGACCGGCCATTTTCGGACCACCGATGATGTAATCAATTGGTACAAACACATCTTTGCCCAGTGTCGGACCGTTCTGGAACGGCACGTTCAGCGGGAAGTGACGACGCCCAATTTGTACACCTGGCGTTGAGGTTGGGATCAGCGCACAGGTAATGCCAAGATCTTCTTCGCCACCCAGCAGTTTTTCCGGGTCGGAGAGTTTAAATGCCAGACCCAGCACGGTAGCGATAGGCGCCAGCGTGATATAGCGTTTGTTCCAGGTCAGGCGCATACCCAGCACCTGCTGGCCCTGCCAGTCGCCCATACAAACCACGCCGGTATCAGGGATCGCGCCTGCGTCGGAGCCGGCTTCCGGGCTGGTCAGAGCAAAGCATGGGATCTCCTGACCGCGAGCCAGACGTGGCAGATAATGATTTTTCTGCTCTTCGGTGCCGTAATGTTGCAGCAGTTCGCCTGGGCCTAATGAGTTAGGCACGCCAACGGTGATCGCCAGGATCCCAGAAACGCCGGAGAGTTTCTGTAGAACGCGAGCCTGAGCATATGCTGAGAATTCCAGACCGCCGTACTCTTTCTTAATGATCATCGCGAAGAAGCGGTGTTCTTTCAGATATGCCCACAGTTCCGGAGGCAGATCCGCGAGTTCGTGAGTGATCTGAAAGTCGTTCGCCATGCGGCACGCTTCTTCCACTGGACCATCAATAAACGCTTGCTCTTCAGCAGTCAGATGCGGCTGAGGATAGTTATGCAGTTTTTTCCAGTCAGGCTTGCCCTGGAACAGATCACCTTCCCACCAGGTCGTACCGGCATCAATCGCTTCTTTCTCAGTACGCGACATTGGCGGCATGACTTTACGGAAACCGCGGAACACCGGTGCAGAGATCATAGATTTGCGCATCGGCGTAAAGTTAAACGGTACGAGAATAATGGCCAGAGGAACCAGCAGCCAGACTGACCACAGGCCAGCCACGCCAAGCGCGGCCGTCCAGGCGAGCAAAATTAAGCTGCTGAGGAATAAGCTCACGCGGTGATAAAACAGAACGCTGAGCAGAACAACCGTAGCGATAATACTCAAAATCATCATAACGAAAAGCTCCCTTGCTTGTAGGAGGTCTGACCACTTGTGATGATATGGTTGTAGTGGATGTAAATTCTTTTAGCAATGTGTTTACAAAATAATTACAACAAAGCTCACATTGTTGCTGTTTTAACCGGCACAAAAAATCAAAAGCCGTAGCCATTCCTGTGGCTTGTACTTCTCGCTGGTAGCGCTATCCGGTACACTGCACCTTGTCATTTACATTCATGCTGAAGGATATCCTCATGTACCAGGATCTTATTCGTAACGAACTGAGCGAAGCGGCGGAAACGCTGGCTAATTTTCTTAAAGATGACGCCAATATTCACGCCATTCAGCGCGCGGCGGTCCTGTTGGCAGACAGCTTTAAAGCCGGCGGTAAGGTACTCTCTTGCGGTAACGGCGGTTCCCATTGCGACGCGATGCACTTTGCCGAAGAGCTGACCGGACGCTATCGTGAAAACCGTCCTGGTTACCCTGCTATCGCTATCTCTGACGTCAGCCATATCTCCTGCGTCAGCAACGATTTCGGTTACGATTATGTGTTCTCTCGCTACGTAGAAGCCGTGGGTCGTGAGGGAGATGTCCTGTTAGGCATCTCGACTTCGGGTAATTCCGGTAACGTAATTAAAGCGATTGCCGCAGCGCGTGAGAAAGGGATGAAAGTTATCACCCTGACCGGTAAAGATGGCGGCAAAATGGCGGGCAGCGCGGATATCGAAATTCGCGTGCCGCACTTTGGCTACGCTGATCGTATTCAGGAAATTCATATCAAAGTGATCCATATCCTGATCCAGTTGATCGAAAAAGAGATGGTTAAACCATAAGAAGACGATTGCCGGATGGTGGCTGAAGCCTTATCCGGCCTACATGAGCGCCATGTAGGCCTGATAAGCGCAGCGCCATCAGGCAGTTCACGGTTTTAAGGTAGGTGATGTATGTGCGAACTGCTCGGGATGAGCGCCAATGTGCCAACCGATATCTGCTTTAGCTTCACCGGGCTGGTCCAGCGCGGCGGAGGTACCGGGCCGCACAAAGACGGCTGGGGTATTACGTTTTATGAAGGTAAGGGCTGCCGTACGTTTAAAGATCCGCAACCCAGCTTTAATTCGCCTATCGCCAAACTGGTACAAGACTATCCCATCAAATCCTGTTCCGTGATTGCCCATATTCGTCAGGCGAATCGTGGAGAAGTTGCGCTGGAAAATACCCATCCATTTACCCGTGAACTATGGGGACGTAACTGGACGTATGCCCATAACGGGCAACTCAGCGGTTATAAATCACTGGAGACCGGTAATTTCCGCCCGGTCGGTGAAACCGACAGCGAAAAAGCTTTCTGCTGGCTGCTCCACAAGCTGACGGAGCGTTATCCGCGCACGCCTGGCAATATGACGGCGGTGTTTAAATATATCGCGATGCTGGCAGGAGAACTGCGGGAGAAGGGCGTCTTCAACATGCTGTTGTCTGACGGACGTTATGTGATGGCCTTCTGCTCGACCAATTTGTTTTGGATCACGCGTCGTGCGCCGTTTGGCGTGGCGACATTGCTGGATCAGGATGTGGAGATTGATTTTAGCTCAGAGACCACACCCAATGATGTGGTCACCGTGATTGCCACTCAACCGTTAACCGGCAATGAAACCTGGCAAAAGATTATGCCAGGCGAGTGGGCATTATTTTGTCTCGGGGAGCGTGTAGTTTGATGCCAGTTGCGGCTGAACGACTTCGTGGCTCAACGGCTTGCTGACGACGTAACGACCATCGACGACGGAAACGGTCGGTGGCTTACGCGTTTGTTCAAAGTAATCGTATCCTGGCTTTAACTGGGCCCAGAAATCTTTGTAATACGAAAACTTATGGCGCTGCATGTTGGCATCGGTCATGCGGAACGGATAAATGCTCACCTGTACGCTGGATTGTCCGAACACCAGAGCGCCGGTCACAAACTGGAAAATCTCATCAATGCCGTTGTCGGTCATTGCGTAGCAGCCGACGGAAACACAGGCGCCGTGGATCATCAGGTATTTACCTTCATAACCGTGTGCGCGATCGTAGGCATTAGGGAAACCAATGTTAATCGCTTTATAGAAGCGGCTATCCGGTTTCAGCTGTCCACGCTGAACGCTGTAAAATCCTTCCGGACTTTTGAAATCACCCTGACGCTGTTTCGGCCCTAAGCCACCGGAATAATTACAGATCTTATAACTGTCGAGCAATTGATACTGTTCGCCCATCTTGACGTACAGATCCAACGTTCGCTCTTCTTTGAAGATCTGGATATAAACGGGGGAGCCCATTAATTGCTGCTTATATTCTTTGCTGACAGGCGTAGTCGGGCTGCTGCTGCTCAGCAAACCGGCAAACGAAACGCACGGCAATAAAAGCATCGCAAGAAAAAATGCGATTTTACGCATACTGCTTATTCCTTGATAAAACGATTACACACGCCAGGACGGCAAAAAGAGTCCCCAAATCGGATAAATCTGGATCTGGAGCGCTCACATTAGCACCAAGAGAGTTTTTCGCAAGTCTCTCGTGCGGCGTTTACACTTTAGTTTTTCTTTATACGGAAAATTGTGCTTAAAGGCAGTCAGACACTGGCTTGTTTTGCTGGTTAGCACACTGCATTTCGTCTTATTAGTGAAGAATGTCTATTCTATTGAATTTAAAAAATTAATTATTTAATAATCGAATATTAAAAAGGAATGATGGGCAATAGCGGTAGACTGCGGCGAACGTGTTTGACCAGGTATTCTTCTTTTCATGTTTTTTGTCTCTGCACCCCGTTGCTTCTTGCCGGGTCTGCTGTCTTTGTGTGTTGTGCTGTCTTTACCGTCTGTCGCCAAAGTTCAGCCCCATTTATCTGACGCCCATTTAAGCTATGCGACTCACTTGCGGATGCGTAACCGCGCCCGGCTGCTGAAGCAGTATCACGCGCAGGTAAAAAAGCAGGCAAGCTACGTGGTGGAAGGCAACGCAGAAAGTAAAAGCGCGCTGCGCCAGCAGAACCGGGCGCTGATTAAACAGCACCCGGAGTGGTTCCCTGGCCCACTAAAAGCCAGCGACCATCGCTGGCAGGAACTGGCTGAGAATGACCATTTTCTCAGTAGCAATCATCTACACAATATCACTGAAGTGGCCATCCACCGACTTGAGCAACAGCTCGGTAAACCCTATTTGTGGGGCGGTACCGATCCGGATGAAGGGTTTGACTGTAGCGGGCTGATTTTTTATGCCTACAACAAAATCCTGGCGGCAAAATTGCCCCGGACAGCGAATGAAATGTATCACTATCGACGGGCTACTATTGTCGCTAACCGCGATCTTCGCCGTGGTGATTTAGTGTTCTTTCATATTCACAGCCGGGATATTGCCGATCATATGGGCGTCTATTTGGGGCAGGGACAATTTATTGAATCACCACGGACAGGAGAAACAATTCGGGTGAGCAATTTATCCGATGACTTCTGGCAGGATCATTATCTTGGCGCTCGTCGTATTCTTACGGAAAATACGATTCTGTAATCAAAAAGGCGGTGTAATGACACCGCCTCGGCAGGCGTTAACTTAACGCCCCCATGATCTTTAATTCCAGTTCATCCGGAACTTCGTTATAAGACAACACCTGTAGGCCCGGGGCAAACAGGCGCGCATAGCGCGCGAGCAAAGGACGTAACTGCGGCGCGACCAGCAGCACAGGCTCTTTCCCCGCCGCTTTCATCTGTTCTTTTATCTGCGGCATATTGGTCTGAAACTGATTCAGCATATTGGGATCGACCGGCACGCTATCCAGCACCACTTTTCCACTTTGCTGAGCCTGATTCACCACATTCGCCAGCAGATTCTCCAGTTCACTGTTCAGCGTATATACGGCCAGCTCATCTTTGCGCACAAACGGGTGGGTAATGCTGCGACGTAGCGCCAGACGCACATCTGCCGTTAACAAAATATGATCTTTGGTCACGGTGCTACTGGCGACAAGTACGGTGGCTATGGTGACGATATCGCGCAATGACACACCTTCGATAAGCAGCGCCCGGTACACTTTCAAGAGCTGGCTGTAATTCAGCGCTGCGCTCAAATCTTCCGCCAGACGTGGCGCCATAGAAGAGAGGCGGTTATGCAACTGCGTAATATCATCGTAATTAAATAGCTCTGGAATATAGTTACGAATGATCTTATTCACATGCGTCGCAATGACGCTGGCACTATCAATAACCTGGTACCCCATATTTAACGCTTTAGCTTTTTGCGCCGGAACAATCCAGGTGACCGGCATACCATAGGCTGGATCGTGGCCTAAAACACCGTCGATCTCGCCATAGGTTTCACTGGAGGGCAGCGCCATCAGCTTATCTGCGGGAATATCGGCTTCATCGGCCTTGATCCCATTGATAAAAATGGCGTACTGGGTCGGTTTAAGGCGGAAGTTTTCGCGGATGCGAATTTCCGGCAGCAGTACGCCGTTCGTGTCTGAGATCACCTGTCGCACACCGCGAATGCGTTGAGTGAGCGGATTCCCTTTGGATTTATCGACCAACGACACCAGCTTATATCCCAGGCTTAGGCTGATAGGTTCTATTAAGGGGATGGTTTCCCAACTGACCTGCTGCTCGGTGGTTTCAGCGATGGTTTTGGTCAGCGTTTCGAGATTTTTCTCGTCGGTCTCAGCCACCTTCGGTCGCTTGCTCATGCGCCAGGCGGTGAATCCCAGCAGGGCGCTGAAAATCAGGAAGGGGAAATGCGGCATCCCCGGCACCACTGCCAGCACAAACATAATGCTGGTGGCGGTATACAGCACGGAGGGGCTGGCCAGCAGTTGGCTACGCACGTCCGTGGCAATATCGCCGCTGTCGCTTACGCGGGTGACGATGATCGCTGCAGCTGTCGACAACAGCAGAGAAGGGATCTGGGCGACCAGGCCGTCACCGATGGTCATCAGGACGTATTGCTGGAAGGCGGCTTCGGCGCTTAAATCGTATTTAAAGATCCCGATACAGACGCCGCCGATCAGGTTGATAGCCAGGATCATCATCCCAGCGATGGCATCGCCGCGCACGAACTTTGACGCACCATCCATCGCGCCATAGAAATCCGCTTCGCCCGCCACATCTTTACGTCGCGCTTGCGCCTGCGCCTGATTAATCAGTCCTGCGTTCAGATCGGCGTCGATCGCCATCTGCTTACCGGGCATGGCGTCCAGCGTAAAGCGGGCAGAAACTTCGGAGATACGCTCCGCACCTTTGGTCACCACGATAAAGTTAATGATCATCAGAATGATGAACACCACAAAACCGACGACAAAGTTACCGCCGATCACCACCTGACCGAAAGACTCAATCACCTTACCGGCAGCGCCTGCGCCCATATGCCCATGCAGTAACACCACGCGTGTTGACGCCACGTTCAGGGTCAAGCGCATTAAGGTGGTGATCAGCAAAATGGTCGGGAACAAGCTGAATTCGAGCGGGCGTTTTGCGGAAACGGCCACCAGCAGCACCATCACCGCCAGCACGATGTTAAAGGTGAACAGAATATCCAGCAGGGCCGGTGGTAACGGCAGGATCACCATCGCCAGGATACACAGTATGACCAGCGGAATGCCGATGTTACCGTTACGCAGCAGCGCGAGGAATTGTTTAGTTGTTTTCGGCATCCAGTTTAAGAACCTCTTTTGGAATGGAAATATGTCTGTTCAGAGAAGGGCGGGTTTGGGAACCATCACGCCAGTGTTTCATTTGCAGTACATAGGTCAGGACGTGTGCAATCGCCCGATACAGTTGAAATGGGATCTGTTGATTCACCTGGGTGGTGTAATAAACGGAGCGTGCCAGCTTAGGAAACTCAACGATTTCAATATTGCTTTCTGCCGCTACCTGCCTGATATACAGCGCGATTTCATCGGTGCCTTTGGCAACCACGAAAGGCGCTGCGGCGCGTGACTGGTCGTACTGTAGCGCCACGGCATAGTGGGTTGGGTTGGTGATCACCACATCGGCTTTTGGCACAACTTTGCGAATTTGCCCCATCGCCATTTGCCGTTGCAGGCGACGGATCCTGGCCTTAACCTCGGGTTTACCTTCTTGATTTTTATACTCTTCTTTCACTTCCTGTTTCGTCATCTTCAGCCCTTTGGTGAACATTTTTTTCGCCAGAGGGACATCGATCAACGCAAAGAAAACAAACAGGATGACGAAGTTGCGCATGATGCTGCTGTACAGCGCCAGACCATCGCTGATGGCCTGTTTGAAATGAAGCTCTTGTAAGCCGAGAAACGCGGCAACGTTATTGCGTACGCTGATCCATAGCATCACCAGCAGCACTATCGCTTTGAGCGTCATCTTGCCGGTATCCACCAGATGATCGGTAGAAAACAGGCGACCAATACCTTTGAGCGGGCTTAATTTGCTAAAGTCCGGCAAAATTTTCTTCGGCAGGAATAGCCAGCCTCCCGGAACAAGTGAGGCAAACAGCGCGGCAACCGGCATGGGTAACAGCGTCAGGATGAATTTCCCCAGAATCAGCAGATGGTGTTCAAGGAACTGACCGATGATGTCCGGGTCATTAATGTTCTGCGCGTACTGATGCACGCTGATAAAGCTTTCACGCACGAAATCTTCGTACCAGGGAAAGCTGCTGGAGATCACCATAAACGCGGCAAACAGACTGGCGGCAAGCCCCATATCTTTTGAACGCGGTAATTGTCCCTCTTGTCTGGCCTTGCGAAGTTTTTGCGCCGAGGGTTTTTCTGTTTTTTCTTCGCTACTGTTATCCGCCATAGTGCCCCTTCAGCGCGTCAAGCTGCTGTAAGACGAAATTCGCCAGGTGCAAATAGTGGTCGGGCAGGTTGTAAAGCAGAGTCGCAAAGCAGATCAGGCCCGCCAGCATGTTAATGGGAAAACCTAATGAGTACAGGTTGAGCGGCGGCGCAATACGGTTTAGCAGACCAAAGCAGCCCTGAACAATCAGCATGATAAAGGTTGTCGGCAGCGCCAGCAGCGTGGCGGCAGCGAATACCCAGCCCAGCGCCAGAGAAATCGTGCGCAGAGATTGCGGATGCAACGCATTGCCAATCGGCCAGTAAGTAAAGCCTTTGAATAAAATGCTCACCAGCAGCAGATGCCCATCCATGGCAAAAAACAGTATCACCGCGTAGATGTTGATCATTTCCGCCAGTACCGTCGTTGACGCGCCGCTGCTGGGGTCGTTCATCACCGCCATGCTCATCCCCATATTAAAAGAGAGGATTTGGCCCGCCAGTTGTAGCGCTAAAAATAAAAACTGCAGCATCAGGCCGAAAAGTATTCCCCACAGAAACTGCTCCGTGGTCAAAATAATACTGTTCATCGACAGCAGGCTGGTGGGCACCGGGTGGGGGATAAGCGGCGTAATGATAAAGGCCAACGCCAGTGACAAAATAATGCGTATACGTATGGTCAGCGCGGCATTATCCAGTACTGGTGCGTAGTGAATAAACGCCATAATGCGTACGAAGGGAAACCACATTCCCAGTATCAGATTACTTAACTGTGTAATATCGGTTTCGCGCATGTCAGTGCACCAGAATGGCGGCCTGAGTGAACAGATGCACGCAGAGATCGCTCAACTGGACGATCATCCATTTTCCGCAAATACCCAATACCGCGAGGGTGACGATTAGTCTGGGTAAAAAACTAAGTGTTTGTTCGTTAATCTGCGTCACAGCCTGAAAAATGCTGACCAACATACCGACCAGCAGGCTGGGAACGACCAACACACAGACTAAAATGATCACAACTTTTATACCGCTGGCAACGATGTCTGCGGCTACATCAATGGTTAGCATGTCTGATCTCCGTTAGCCCAGTCCCAGACCGCGAATGTTGGAGGTCAGCGTCCCAACGGTCAGCGCCCAGCCATCAATAAGCACAAACAGCATCAGCTTAAAGGGCAGCGAAACGATCAGCGGTGACAGCATCATCATCCCCATCGCCATCAGTACGCTGGCGACGATCAGGTCGATCACCAGGAACGGAATGTAAATCATAAAACCTATCTGGAAGGCGGTTTTGAGTTCGCTTAGCACATAGGCGGGAACGACAATGGAAAGATCCTGATCGACTGCATTCCCTTTCGCGTTGGCGATCTCCATGATCTGCGCTATCGCCTTTTTGTTAGTCTGCGCCAGCATAAAGCGCTTCAATGGCGAGGCGGCAGTGCTTAGCGCGTCGGGGAGCGTGATTTGATCGTTTTCAAAAGGGACAACGGCATGATCGTAAATATTGAGCCAGATTGGGCGCATTACCAGCATGGTTAACGACAGCGCAATGCCAATCAATATGCGGTTCGGCGGCGTTTGTTGCAGCCCTAACGCCTGACGCAGCAGAGAAAGAACAATAATAAAACGGGTAAAACAGGTCATCATCAGCACCAGGGTAGGCAGAATGCCCACCAGGGTCATCAGGATCAAGACCTGGATTTTTACGCTGTACTCCTGGCTATTTCCGTGTGAAATCACATTCAGCAACGGGATATCTCCCCCATGCGCGCAGGCAAAGGGAGAAAGGATGAGTAACGAGATACCCAGTAAGAGCGTGAGTGTTGGCGCGCGTTTCATGGTGCAAGGTCGTTGATTTCATGCGTGTTGAATTCAAGGACGCGCAGGCCATATTTTTCGTTAACCACAACCACTTCAGCCTTACCTAGCAGGATATTATTGACCTTAATATCCAGCGGTTCACCGGCGAGTTTATCCATCTCAATGACGGTGTCGTCATCAATGTTCAGCAGGTCGGCCAGCATCACCTCCACGGACGAAACCTCCAGCGTTAGCGTGACCGGAATACGTTTGAGTAATGACATCGACTCGGAAAAACGGTCTTCTAAACGCGCCACCAGCTTTTCTGTAACAGACGGCGCGGGTGGCGTAGTCGCTTCGGGGGCTAACTCGAAACCTTGCTCTAAAATATCTTCTGGCTTACTCATAGGATTTCTCCGTCTTGCTCGTTAATTCGGACAAAAACAGTTTGTCTTTATCCTCTACGATCAGGGCATTAAATAATTCGGATTTCCCGATATACACAGGGAAAGTATCAGGCATCGCAATCGGTAAAATATCGCCGGGTTTAATCGTCGTCAGGTCGGCAACATTCAGCGGAATTTCTGCAATCTTCACGTTCATGGTTAGCGGCAGCGTATGGATAATTTCTTTGATCAGCGTTTTTTTACGCGTCTCAGCGCTGGCTTTATCAATCTGCTTTTTTTTCTCGCCGTGCTCGCTATGGCGGATTAAATTCAGAATGTAATCGGTATGCGAATCGTCCAGTAAGATGCGGAAACTGCAATTCTCATCATCACCTAATACAAATGTAAGCTGATAAGCCCAGTGGGTTTGTATGGTGCTGCTGTCGGGTTTGAGTGTCAGTGGAATACCGGATATATTTTTATTAAAAATGGTATTACAAATATCCAGCGCCAGTCTGCTTCGCAACCGGATTTCTGTTTTGGTTGGTAAATCATCCTGTGACTTCTCGTCGGCGAGAGATGATGCCAATCCATAAAAGTTACCTAATAACATTAACAATAATGCGCGGTCGATATCAAAGGCCAGATGCCCAACCTGAGAAACTAATAATTCCGCACTTTTATTGATAACATCCATCTCGCAGTGTATTTTTTTAAGTGTTATATTTGTGCGATGTTTTTTCAGGAAGTAGTTTCCAAGATGTGATTCAATTGTATCAAAACTTCCCGTAAACATAGTCGGCAGACGATGATATGGACGTCCAAGCCGGTTTCCTTCAAGTTTAAAGATTCCGGGCGTTTGACTATATTTCAGCATGGTACGCTTTCTCAGCTGTAATTTCTGGGGCGGTTGAATTGATATCAAATCCCGCGGTTATCAAAAGAAATACAAATTCGCTTAATTTATTGTTCATCCTTGACGCTATTCTCATAGTGTTGAAGTCCATTAGATACGAAATACCGTACCCACTCACGTCTATGGAGTAGGGCTGGATATTAGATATTTTACCCCTCTCCTCTGCAAGTTATTAATGGCGTTAGGTTGTAATTAAAAAATAATTAATTACATATACGTGATGTTTCTCGCTTACTGCTTGTCGCAGATTAGGCTTCCCCCTTACGTCTGTTTTTTGCGCTACATTTACCTCAACGTATTGTTTTTAAATGAATAATATTTTTATTATCTTTTAATTTGAGATTGTTAATGGTACTGGTGTTAGTATTTTTTTAGGAAAAACCCTATTTGAAAATAGTCTTCGATAGGGCTGCCCCTTGATGGGGTGGTAAAACATGAGCAAGGATGGGATTAAGACATGGCACGGGCGATATCTATTATTCAATGATTGTGCTTTGGAATGATTTGTATATTTCTCGTAACGGATGTTAACTTTACTTCTAAGTGTAAATAATCATGTTTGAACTTATCGCCGAAGCAGCCTCAAGCATTAATGTTTTTTCAATGGCAAGGCGTATTGCTGCTTTTAATGTTCCTGTACTTATCCATGGCGAAACCGGTACGGGTAAAGAATGTATCGCCAAATTTATCCACTCGATTGCATTTGCGCAGGAGGCTTCAGCGCCTTATATCGGCGTGAACTGCGCCGCTATTCCTGAAAATATGCTTGAAGCAACGCTCTTTGGTTATGATAAAGGGGCGTTTACCGGGGCGGTGGCCACCGTACCGGGAAAGATGGAATTAGCCAATAATGGTACATTACTGCTGGATGAGATCGGTGACATGCCTTTGGCGCTACAGGCCAAAATACTGCGTGTATTACAGGAACAACAGGTTGAGCGTTTAGGCAGTAACCGTCTAATCAAATTAAATTTTCGTTTAATCGCCTGCACCAATAAGAATCTTGAAGAAGAGGTGGCCGCAGGACGCTTCAGAGAAGATCTCTATTATCGCATGTCAGTGATTCCGTTGACCATGCCGCCTTTGCGCGAGCGTATGGAAGACATTATTCCGCTGGCGGAATCCTTTATTAAAAAATACTCCACAGTGCTGGTAAAAAATATCAAGCTTTCTGAATCGTCACGCCGGGCGTTACTGAGCTATGCGTGGCCGGGTAATGTGCGCCAACTGGAGAACGCCATTCAACGAGGAATGATCCTTAATCGTGATGGCGTCATTTATCCCGATACGTTAGGCCTGCCATCCATTGAGTCCGATTCCTGGAGCGAGCCGCAATGGCAGCCAAAACCCACTGCGCAAATCACCACCAGCGACAATCTGGGCCAGCATGGTCGCAGCGCGCAATATCAATATATCGCTGACCTGATGCGCAAATATCAGGGTAATAAAACCAAAATCGCTGATTTATTAGGAATTACCCCACGTGCGCTTCGTTATCGTCTGGCATCAATGCGAAAACAGGGAATAGAAATCTTTTCCTGAATCAGTCTGTGGTACCGAGAACGCTTTTCTAATTTTAAGAGTAGGTCATGAGCATAAATACGATAGCCCCAGCCAGTACGATGCAGACGCAAATGATGCAGGACATGCAGCAGATGAAAGCGGTCGCACAAGCCCCTGTCCTTTCGCCGATGCAGATTAACGCCGTAGGTGCGCAGTCTGCATCATCTCCGGTTTCGTTTGACCGTGTTATGCAGGGCGCGCTCAACCATGTTGATCAATTTCAGCAGAGTGCAGAGCAAAAACAAACGGCCATCGAGATGGGGAAAAGCGATGACCTGGCGGGGGCGATGATCGCCAGTCAGCAGGCATCGTTATCGTTTTCCGCGCTGGTGCAGGTACGTAATAAAGTCGCTTCCGGATTCAACGACCTGATGAGCATGTCAGTCTAACGCTATGAATGAACTAATAAAAAAAGTAACTCAGTTTTTACCCTCGTTCTCTTTCAGGCTGGATGGTAATAAACGCCTGGCATTACTGGCGGCAGCGGCTATTGCGGCCACCGCCATTATTGTCAGCGTGTTGTGGAATGGCAACCACGGCTATGTTTCGCTTTACGGTAGCCAGGAGAATATCCCGGTTTCGCAGATAGTCACCGTGCTGGATGGTGAAAAACTGGAATATCGCATCGATCCGCAAAGCGGACAAATTCTGGTTCCGGAAGAGACTTTGTCTAAAACGCGAATGACGCTGGCGGCGAAAGGCGTGCAGGCCATGCTGCCCAGCGGCTATGAGCTGATGGACAAAGACGAAGTGCTGGGCGCCAGCCAGTTTGTGCAGAACATTCGCTATAAGCGGAGCCTGGAAGGCGAACTGGCGCAAAGCATTATGACGCTGGATGCTGTAGAGAGCGCCCGAGTGCATCTGGCGCTCAATGAAGAGAGTTCCTTTGTCGTCAGCGACGAGCCGCAAAACAGCGCCTCGGTGGTGGTGCGTCTGCATTATGGCAGCAAGCTGGATCTCGACCAGGTGAATGCCATCGTGCACCTGGTATCCGGCAGCGTGCCTGATTTGAAAGCTGCGCAGGTCAGCGTTGTCGACCAGGCGGGGAATTTATTGTCCGATGGTATTGGCGCGGGTGAAGCGGTTTCTGCGGCGACGCGTAAGCGCGACCAGATCCTCAAAGATATTCAGGATAAGACCCGCGCCAGTCTCGCAAATGTTCTCGACTCGCTGGTCGGAACCGGTAACTACCGGGTAAGCGTGATGCCGGATCTCGATCTGAGCAATATCGACGAAACCCAGGAGCATTACGGTGACACACCGAAGGTGAACCGTGAAGAAACGGTGCTGGATAGCGATACCAACCAGATCGCTATGGGGATCCCTGGCTCGCTGAGTAACCGTCCTCCGTTGGCGGCAAATCAGGTGGCGAATGGCACCAATGGAACCGCGCCAGAGGAGTCTCACCAGCCAGCCGCACTGTCAAAGCACAGTGAGAACAAGCGCGACTACTCGTGGGATCGTAGCGTTGAGCATATCCAGCATCCTGGTTTCGACATTAAACGTTTAAATGTGGCCGTGGTACTTAACCAGAGCGCGCCTGCGTTGAAGAACTGGAAACCGGAACAAACCACGCAATTGACGGCACTGTTAAATAACGCCGCCGGGATTGATGCCAGGCGTGGCGACAATCTGTCCTTATCGCTGCTTAATTTTGTGCCGCAGTCGATTCCCGTCGAGCCGGTGGTCCCCTTATGGAAGGATGACAACATTCTGGCCTGGGTGCGTCTGATTGGTTGCGGCCTGCTGGCTCTGCTGTTGCTGCTGTTTGTTGTTCGTCCGGTCATGAAACGGTTGACCGCCGAACGTCGCCGGACGTCGACGCCAGAGCTGGCGCTGGACGCCGCACCGATCGCGATTCCTGCGGACAAACCCCATTTTGCGGCCGCTGAAGATGAGCGCAAAAATATCGAACTGCCTTCTTTCCCTGGTGACGACAGCCTGCCTTCGCAGAGCTCCGGTCTGGAAGTGAAGCTGGAGTTCCTGCAAAAACTGGCGATGAGCGACACCGATCGCGTAGCTGAAGTTCTCAGACAATGGATTACCAGCAATGAGCGAATTGACAATAAATAACGGCAGCAACAACAGCTACCTGGAACAGGCCGCAATTTTATTGCTGTGTCTGGGCGAGGAGGCGGCAGCTACGGTGATGCAAAAACTCAGCCGCGAAGAGGTGGTTCGCCTGAGTGAAAACATGGCGCGTCTGTCTGGGGTAAAAACCAGCATGGCCAAAAAAGTGATCAATAACTTTTTTGATGAATTCCGTGAGCAGAGTGGTATCAACGGCGCATCGCGTTCCATGCTGCAAGGGATCCTCAATAAAGCGCTGGGCACAGAAATCGCCAGTAGTGTGATCAACGGGATTTACGGTGATGAGATCCGTTCGCGGATGGCGCGTTTACAGTGGGTGGAACCGCGCCAACTGGCGATACTGATCTCAGAAGAGCATTTGCAGTTACAGGCCGTATTCCTTGCCTTCCTGACGCCAGAGATCTCGGCCACGGTACTGTCTTACATGAATGAGTCGGTGCAAAACGAGATCCTCTACCGGGTTGCCAAACTCAACGATGTAAACCGCGACGTCGTGGATGAGCTGGATCGTTTGATCGAGCGTGGGCTGTCGGTGCTTTCCGAACATGGTTCGAAAGTGAAAGGGATCAAGCAGGCCGCGGATATCGTTAACCGCTTCCAGGGGAACCAACAGGTGATCCTCGATCAGCTGCGCGAACGCGATGAAGATGTTCTCGAACAGTTGCAGGACGAAATGTACGACTTCTTTATTCTGAGCCGCCAAAGTGACGAAGTGCGCCGTCGTCTGCTCGACGAAGTGCCGATGGAAGACTGGGCAGTGGCGCTGAAAGGTACCGAAGCGCTGTTACGCCGTTCGATTTATGCCGTGATGCCTAAGCGTCAGGTACAACAACTGGAGGCGATAACCTCACGTCTGGGGCCGGTTCCGGTGAGTCGTATTGAACAGATACGCCGTGAAATCATGGGAATTGCCCGCGAGCTTGAGGAAGCGGGTGAAATTCAGCTACAGCTGTTTGCTGAACAGACGGCGGAGTAACACATGGCGATTGAAACCATTCGTGGTCGTTACCGGCTGCATCGTTTTCCCCCTCGCCAGCGCCATCTCCAGGCTGAACAGCTTACGCCGGGGATCACACCGGCGGATTATCAGCGCCAACTGATGGACGGCTTCCAGGAAGGGCTGCAAAAAGGTTTTGAACAAGGGATGACAGAAGGCCAGGAGCAGGGCTTTCAGGAAGGTCATCAGAAGGGACACGATGAAGGCCGTCGTCAGGGATACACTGAAGGCAGCCTGGCCGGGCAGCAGGAAGGGCGCAAGCAGTTTGAACGAGCCGCCCAGCCGCTGGAGGCTATCTCCGGCAAAGTGAATGACTATCTGGCGCACGTTCAGCGCAAACAGCGGGAAGACCTGTTGCAGCTGGTTGAAAAGGTTACCCGCCAGGTGATTCGTTGTGAGCTGGCGCTGCAACCGACACAGCTATTATCGCTGGTCGAAGAGGCTATTTCGGCCTTTCCGGCGATGCCTGAGTCGCTACAGGTGCTGCTGAGTAACGAAGAATTTAACCGCATTAAAGATGCCGCTCCTGAGAAGGTCGCTGCATGGGGACTGACGCCATCTCCCGATCTGCAGGCGGGCGAATGCCGGGTGATTACCGATAAATCCGAGCTGGATATTGGCTGCGAGCATCGACTCGAGCAATGTATGTCGGCACTCAAAGAGTCGCTGCTGCCGGAGCCGACGGGTGAGTGATCTTTCCAGCTTCGACAACGCGCTGCGTTCCATTGAGTCGATCCCTTTAGCCCGGGTTGCCGGACGACTGGTGCGCGTGAACGGCATTTTGCTGGAGAGCGTGGGCTGTCCGCTGGTGACAGGCCAGTTGTGCCGCGTTGAAAGCGCCAACCATACGCTGATCGACGCGCAGGCGGTGGGATTTAATCGTGATATCACCTACCTGATGCCCTTCAAACACCCCGTCGGACTGATGGCGGGCGCACGCGTATTCCCCGAAGAAAAAGCTCAGGAGATCCTGATTAGCGAAAGCTGGTTGGGGCGGGTGGTCAATGGCCTGGGCGAACCGCTGGATGCCAAAGGCCGTCTGACCGGCAATGATGTGCTGCCGCCGCAGGCACCGTCTATCAACCCCCTCACGCGTCGGTTGGTGAATCAACCGCTGGATGTGGGTGTAAAAGCAATCAACGGGTTGTTAACTATCGGCAAAGGCCAGCGCGTAGGATTGATGGCCGGCAGCGGCGTGGGAAAAAGTGTGCTGTTGGGGATGATTACCCGCCAGACCAAGGCCGACATCGTGGTGGTGGGGTTAATTGGTGAGCGTGGCCGCGAGGTGAAAGAGTTTATCGATCATTCACTGGGCGCGGAAGGGTTGGCAAAATCTATCGTCGTCGCGGCTCCGGCGGATGAGTCGCCGTTGATGCGTTTGAAAGCCACCGAACTTTGCCACTCTATCGCCGCCTGGTTTCGCGATCGCGGACATCACGTTTTACTGCTGGTGGATTCGTTAACCCGTTATGCCATGGCGCAGCGCGAGATTGCGCTGTCGCTGGGGGAACCTCCGGCGACGAAAGGCTATCCGCCATCGGCGTTCGGCATGATCCCTAAACTTGTGGAAAGCGCCGGCAACAGCGAAAGCGAAGGCTCAATGACCGCCATTTACACGGTGCTGGCGGAAGGAGACGATCAGCAGGATCCGATCGTTGACTGCGCGCGCGCGGTGTTGGATGGACATATCGTGCTGACCCGTAAGCTGGCTGAAGCCGGGCATTATCCAGCCATCGATATTGGGCAGTCGATCAGTCGATGCATGACGCAGGTTACGCCCAACGAACACCAACAGTCGGCTCGTCTGCTAAAACAAAACTACGCCGCTTATATGGAAATTAAGCCGCTGATCCCGTTGGGGGGCTATGTTGCCGGAGCCGATCCCGGCGTTGATAAAGCTGTCAAAGCGTTCCCCGCTATCGAGCGTTTTCTGCGTCAGGAGGTGAGTGAACCCGCCTCACTTGAGCTGGTGCAAAGTCGCTTACAGGTCCTTTTCCCCCAGGCAAAGAAAACGGAGGGTAAATAATCATGCGACAAATTATCGATACCCTGGCGCAATTGCAGCGCCTGCGGGATAAATCAGTCAAAGACATGACGGTCCAGCTGGCTAAACAGCAGCAGGTCTGTACCGGCTTTGACAATAACATCAAAGCACTGGGCTACCTGATTCAAAAAACCGGCACTGGCGTAGAGGTCCCTTCCGTTGAATCTCTCAAAAACGTGACCGGATATAAAGGCACGTTACGCACGGTTATTGCCTGGCAAGAGCAGGAGAAAACGCTGGCAAAAATTAAAGAGCAGCGTATTCAAAAAAATCTGGTTGCCGCGGCCTGCGAAGAGAAAATTGTCTCTATGACGTTGGCAGATAAGCGTTACGCGCTGAGCAATGAAGCGCAGGTAAAAGAGCAAAAAGCCGTTGATGAAATTGCTACGCAGTGCTGGTTAAGGCAGAAGACGCTGGGAGTGGTATGAAAACGATCATTACGTTCGGCACGTTTGATGTTTTTCATATCGGGCATCTGCGTATTCTGCAACGTGCCGGGCAGTTGGGGGATCGACTGATTGTCGGTATCTCTTCAGATGCGCTAAATATGCAGAAAAAAGGCCGAGTGCCGGTTTACAGCCAAAGCGATCGCATGGGGATTATTGCCGGACTGAAATGTGTGGACAGCGTGTTTCTCGAAGAGTCGCTGGAGCAAAAAGCGGACTATATTCGCCAGTTTAACGCCGATACGCTGGTGATGGGCGATGACTGGGCAGGGCGCTTTGATAGTTTGTCGTACCTGTGCGAGGTGGTCTATTTCCCCAGAACACCATCTATATCCACCACCTCGATTATTGAGGTAATTACCAACCAAAATTCAAATCTATAAAATAATATGAAAATAAGACTATTCATTGAAACTAAAGAAGTTACGCTGCCGCTTCAAATGTCTAATTTTATTCAAGGTATGGATGGAGTGGTTAATATATTATTTACTTGTTCTGATAAATTGAGTGGGAAATGGCTGGGAGAGAATTCAAATCTTGTTCTTAAATATAATGAATCAACTTTACTGTCTGCGCTGGATAAAATATCGCAAGTGCTCATTAAACACTCGCCAACGACACTAGATATCCATGTTGCACTGGCTGAAAGCTATAATTTACTTATTCCGTTATTAATGAGGTTAAATGCTCTTCGGTCGTTAATCCATCTTCATGTTTATGAAGGAGAGATGGCTGAACTCGTTGCTGCTTCTGCACTTGAAAAAACCCCTGTAAATGTATTAGATAAATTAACTTCTGGGTATGCTAATGCTATAAATATTGCGTTAAATAAAAACCATCATATACCAAAAGAGGATTGGAATATTGCTGCCGGGTATGCATGGCATAAAGTATTAACAACAACATATTATCTACAGGAGAATAGCGCATTTAAAAAATCAATGAAGTTGCCTTGTAGTAATGTGCCGATAGTTGATGAGCGTAAAATAACGGATTTTCTGGAACTATTCAAGATACCATTTAGTATTTATTCTCAATTAAGAAAAATAAGCTCGTCATCTCTACTATTACTCAGCACTTCGCCTCGCTTTCCCTCTATGAAAAAACAACATCAGGAAGCGCTTGTAGAAGTTATCCTTCATGCAATAAATGAATGTGCAATTACTAAAGATAAAATTATACTCTTTCGTGAACAAAAAGATGGGGAAGTTGATAGTGAAATATTACGTCGATTAGGCTACATGGTGATCAAGCTCCCAGATTTAATCACCGTCAATTTATTAAAGGTTTTACAAATATTACCTGTAACCGTTGCCGGATGTTTTTCCGACGAACTGTATCAAGTGCCAGAGCAAAATATTCTCTTTTTGCTAACAACAAACTTACCAAAGGAGACTGATAAATACGTTAGTCAGATCAATCTCGATAGTAAAAAAAATTATTATGTAAATGAGTTGGGGGGTGTTAAAACCGGCTCGTTTAAAAAAAGGCTGTTCTATTGTCCTGGATCTATGGGGGATGCGATCTACGCTTTAGGTTGCCTGACTGCATTTAGAGAACATTATGATGAGGAATTTATCTTTATTGCACATAAATTATATCATGATCTCATCATTTCAAGTCCTATGGTTTCCCAATATTGGGATGCTAATGCATTGACAGAAGAAAATATTATTGATGCTGAGATAGCGCGTCAGGAAGATAAATTTCATTTTCTTGGCCGCTGGGAAGATATTGTTGCATCTCGACATATGACGGATGCATTTATCGGTGATGATATTCAAAACCATTCCTTGAGCAATAAACAGCCTATTATATCATTGGTATCATTAGATAAGAGCAATGTTGATGATTTTATTCAGGTTAATGGATTGCAGAAAGAAAAAATAGTTTTATTGCATCCTAATATTGGTTCTCCGAATAGGACGTGGACCGAAAAAGGATGGAATCAGCTCGCGAAATATTTTATTGCTGCAGGCTGGAAAGTTATCATTATTGGCAGCGATAATAATAAGTATCAGGAGAAGAAGATGATGGATATAGATATCCCAGAGGCTATCGATTGCATTAATCAGTTCTCTATGCTTGAGATGATTTATCTGATGGAACGCTGTCAGTTGCTGGTTGCGTGCGACTCTGGCCCAGTTGCGCTTGCTGGACTCACATCAATCGCAATTTGTGGGTTGTACTCCATTATTCCGGCCAAATATCGATTGCCTTACAGGAATGGAAGGTATGGATGGAATGCTATGGGTATTGATACGGGATGCCAGTATGGTCAATGCGGACACCTGATCATGAGTCCGCAATTCTTTAAAAACAAACTAGGTAAAGAATTTATGCCACCACGAGGTGATGAGTTTTCTATCTGGTGTCCAAATGATAAAAAATATCGATGTTTGAAGAAAATTACTGCTGAATATTTTTGGCATCAGATTCAATTATTTTTGAACTCTGATAGCTATGTGGGCAATTTTTAGATGTTTAATTAACTACATTATATGGAGTAATTATGGGTTTTTTAGGGCGATTTCCTTTACACAGAATTGTTGAAGAGCACCAGGTGACACATCTGATTGAAACTGGATACGGTATTGGGAATTCATGTCGAATGGCATTATCAGCTGGTTTCAATCATGCGCTATCTTGTGAGATCTATCAACCATTATATGAAAAAGCATTACAAGAAAAAAATGACAGCATTACGATTTTTCCCGATGATAGTTTATCATTTCTGAATTTGGAACAAGTCAATGGGATTTTGAAAAATCATCGTAGTCTTGTCTTTTTGGATGCGCATTATCCTGGTTCTGATTACTGCAACGAAAAATATCATAGCGACGAATGGGATAAAGATATTCGCTTGCCGCTTATTAACGAGTTGCGAGTGCTGAGAGGTAAAATTGACAATGCAATCGTTATTATTGATGATTGTAGAATATATCTAAAAGATTTTGCAGTAACAAGTGGTACTTTACCCGAATATGCCGATCATGGGTTCGATAATGCCAGTGAGTTTATTGAATTATTAGAAAGTTTTGCCGATACTCACGCCTTATACTGGTATGCTGAAGACACCGGATACGCTGTTTTATGGCCACATGCTTTAGCCGGGGAAGTGATCAAACCTCTAATTTTACCTGGCGATATTACCAGTCAATTTCTGATTAATCGGGGGGTTGTGGGTACGACCAGTATGTCTGTAAATCGCCGACTCATGGATGCCCGGTTTACTTCTCGTTGGTTTGTAGGTGCTGGATTGGATATCGGTGGTGGGCCTGACAGTATTGGTATTTACCGATCGCTTTTCCCACTAATGAGAACTGTGACTGTTTATGACTTACCACAAGGTGATGCCCAATATTTAGACAATGTTAGTGATAATAGTTTTGACTTTGTGTATTCTGCACATTGCCTGGAACATGTGGTTGACCCGTTTGTCGCTATCAATAATTGGATGCGAGTACTTAAACCAAATGGTCATCTCATTATTACAGTTCCTGATGAAGATATGTATGAGCAAAAAGTATGGCCATCGACTTTTAACTCCGACCACAAGCATACTTTCAGTATTTTCAAGAAAAATAGTTGGTCACCCGTTTCGATAAATGTATTGGAATTGATTCAGGCGATAACTACAAAGCATGATGTTCAAAAAATAGAATTGCTTAACCATAGCTACTTAGCAGGGCTTCCTCGATTTGATCAGACACGCACACCATTTGCGGAAAGCGGTATCGAGATTGTTATAAAAAAAACGCCCCAGTAAAATAAAAAACCACCGATTTAACGGTGGTTTTAATAGCTGGTTTATATCAGGGATTAGTTAAACAGTTTTTTCTGTAAACTATGTAAGAGAGCATTTGTATGGACACTATCTGCTTCCGTAAGTAATGCCACGATCTCTTTAGCGGCCCTTTGCCCTGCCTGGCCATCCATAAACGCATCACAATAATGGTGGCGAATTTCGGCTAACGGTGCTTCAAGCGCAGTCCAGTCAAATGCATCAGACAGCGCACTGCGCAACGCCTGTATATCCTGGGCTACCGGGAGAACGTCGCGAATACGTTGATCGGCGCTGTCTGGGGTCGAGAAACTTTGTTGGCCATCCAGCAGCGAGGTCATCTCTGGCCAGCTCAGTAAAATGACGCGTTTATTCATATGAATGGCATCAAAAATAAAGCCGCTGCTGTCCGTCAGGACGTAATCTGCCTGCGCCATAAGCGCCAGCAGGTGCTGCGGATCGTCAATTCGGTTTTTTAAGTAGCGCTGTGCCAGCACCAGCGAGGCACTTTCTTCCGGCCTGTGCAGAGTGCCATGGTGCAGTTTGGTGACGACGTTGTATTCATGGCTTAATCGGCTGAGCTGTTGTGCCCAATGGGGGAGCGAGCTTAGCGCGCCATAGGTTGGTGCATACAGGATGGTCTGCTTTTTCGCATTTAGCTTCACGCTTTTTGGCAGTGCGGTATCGTAAGTATGGTTATGCCATTCATCGAAACGGGGATTACCCACCACTTTGGCGCTGCCGCCAATATCAACCGCGTGCTGGCTATAGTGGCTGTAGCAGAGAATTCGATGATAAAAGGCATTCCACCAGGCATGATTCCATGCTTCTTTCGCCAGTCCATACATCGTCCGTACATGGGTATCCGCCAGCCCGTTCAGTAACGGGGTGTAATAAGGGCTGACAAGACATTTGAAGCGTTGACGTTTCTCAATCACCGCAGAAAGACGCGTTCCGCCCAACAGGGGATCGTTAATGGTTTTAATTGTTGCGGTCATTTCATCCAGAAACGACGCGTGTATTTTGTCGCTGACCAATAGAGAGCAGGTGTGCCCCATCGCCTGTAGCGCGGTTATGATCGGGCGATAGACCGCGTAGTGCAGCGACGTTTCCATATAGAAACCAATAGCATCTGTTCGGGGGGCAGTAGAAGGGAGCGGGGCATCAGTCAGTGCGTTGACGGCATCGGTTTTCTTATTGATTTTATTGAAGTAGTAGCCAATATTATCGGTTTCTTTTTTCTCGATATCGCTATAACCTGGGCGCTGATAGCAGATACTCGGATAGCAGGAAAGCCATTTTCCGTCACGTAGCAGCGGCTGCCACTGTCCTTCGAGGGTCTCTGAAAGGTCATATTCCATTTGCTGAGCCAGAACCGGGTAATAGCTGTTGTTAACCAGATAGGCGCACACCTTATTGCAATCGCGGGCATGAATCATCCCAGTCAGGCTTTTTAATATGCTTCCGCGTTTAATTTCACCGCCGAGGAGAATGACCTCCCACGGAAATTTAGGCAGGGCATTAAGCAGCGAGCTAAGTACCCGAATATGTTTTTCTTGTTTCAGAATAACGGCGTCATCTTCAAGCAGCAGGTAATTTTTCCATCCCATTTGTTGTGCCAACTTGAGTGCCCGAAGATGGGATTGACGGCGACCAATCTGGCCGTTAGTGGCAACTGACGCGGCAATGCGGGTGATCTTTTCCTCTGGGTAATTGAGAAACCCCAGCTCTTGTTGGATGTGCGCTAAACGATCCGGGCGTGAGTCCAGGTTTACGATCACCACCTGATCGATATAATCCCACTGGATCGGTTGATGATGAGTAGCGTTATGCAGGCTTTGATACCAGTTTTTCAGCATCGGGTCGGTAATCGCCTGCGCCAGCGGGGTTTCCAGTGGCTCGCTGCTTCCCAACACAAAGTCTTTGTCGAACGTATTTTGGCTGTGTGAGATACAAATAATGGTACGTTCACCCGGCAATTGCAGCGGGTTCGCGGTGAACTGGTTAGTGAATCCCTTTTCTTCACCTAAATTACACTCATCATCATAGCGGTGGTTCTTCAGGTAATTACGATGGTAACAGAAAGTGCCGTTGAGAATATTTTGTGGGCCAAAGCTGCGTGTTTTGAATATCCGGTTGATGTGGCTGTACCAGATGGGGATTTGATCGGAACCTGAAATCAACGCCCGGTGGCGCTGCATCATGTCGATGGTGTAAGAGATTTTATCCGCTGGATAATAGTCATCATCATCCATACAGAGAATATATTCACCTACCGCCAGCGCATTGAGCATATTGCGCTTTTTACCCAGATCGAGCTTTTCCGGGTGGTAGATATAACGAATATTATATTTCTCTGGGTGGTTCTGCGTTAGCCGGTCAATGATCGACTGATGGCTTTGCGGAGAATCATCCAGGATCACCAGTTCCCGCCGGTCAGCAGGGTAGTCCTGATAACGGAACATATACAGCAAATAAGGTAAGAAAACGCCGCGGTTCCATGTTGGCGTGATAACGCTGACAAACGGTTTTTCGCGGCCAGTGTCGAGCGTTTTAACGATGCCAGTCAGGGCGGAACGTGCTTTAGAGGATTCAGACATGGTGATGTGTATTCGCGGTTCGAAAAAGGACCGGGCATTCGCCCGGCCAACAGGCACTAACGTGTAATCAGGGAGAACGCCGAGAGCAGTGGATCTCCCGGAAGCATGTCCAGAATATGCTGACGTAACGAATGGGCATTCTCGCCGTTGCGCCACGCTTCAAACAACGCGAAAAGGGCGTAAATTTCGTCATGGTTTAGCGCAGAATCATCCATCGTCCACAGGCAAAACAGAGTGCGAATCATAAAGACGTCAGCCGCCAGCCAGAAGAAACGCTGCAGTGTGCTTTCACTCTCATGCTGTGGGAAGGTGTCGTGGTACAAGCGATAAATCAGATAGTTGCTGAAAATCCATGCTTCTTGAGCGAAATGGCGCTCCCAGGTCTGCAGCCACTGATCCTGTAACTGCTGCTGAAGCATGGCTTCACTGTTCGCATCCTGCAGCATCAGCAGGCTGACCTGCAGAGGTAATGTGAGTTTACGCGTACTTTCCGGCAGCAGATCCCAATTGAATTCACAACCGCCCATACGGGTAATTAATTCACGCTGTAGCTGGGGCAGGCTGGGCAGTTGCGCAAATTGCTCCTGCAGTTTTCCTTCCTGTACATGGCCTGCGAGGATCTGTGGCAACGATGCCAGCTTTTCCAGCACCGCTTCACTATCGCCTGGGCATTTTTCGGAAAAAGAGAGCATGATCCCCAGCGCATACAGGCGCAGCTCCGGCGATAAACCTGGAAGTGTGATGGTATGCAGAGCGGATTGATTCAATACCTGATCGCGTGGGGATAGCGCCGGGCTGTCCGGGTTGGCCGCACATTTTGAATGATGCAAGACAAAGGTATTGGGAGCGCCTAATGCAGCCTGACAGCTGGCCGGATCGGTTAAGACCAGACTCTGACGCACTTCCGTTTTCCAGCACAGGTTAACCCGTAAAGCGGAATCCGGATGGCGGGATAAAAACAACCGGACAAAGTCAGGTTCATAACAATCAATCATACTCATAATCTGTTCTCAGCAATCCCAATATTCAAAATCTGTTTATGACATTGCAATATCCATGCCTGAATTTTAATTCATTTATATCAATTAGTTAGGTGAAGCGCGGAAAGCAGGTTTCCGCGTCAGGGAAGGGCGTTTAGCGCTGGTAAATAAAATCCGGCTCGGTACCTAAAAAAGCCTGAATAAATTCATACTGGCGGATCAGCAGATCGCCGTTTTTTTCGTTGTACGCCTTGCAGCGTTTCGCTTTTAGCTCAAGGCTTTGCCACCAGCCCTCTGCGGCACTTTTCTGCACGCCCGGCAACCAACTAAAGACCTGCTCTATTCCTGCACGATTGACGCTTACGCCCAGCAGTTGCAGGATCGAACGGCGCTGTTGGCTGCTGTTTTGCAACTGCTCATAATGCTGTTGAATAAGTTCATTGATGGCCAGCAGCTTGTCGCTGTCGCGACGGATCATACACAGACGTTGTTGTTCCAACTGGTGTCTGAGCACGTCATACCGCGTTCCGTCTTCACGAATGCCCTGAAGCAGAGTTTTCACCTGCTGTAGCCTGGTGCTCACTGTTGTAGCCTCTTATTTCTGGAAAAAGCTGAGCATGTCCCCAGCCAGTTGATCGGTATCAACCTGCAAATCGCCTGAGGCCAGCATGGCCTGCATTTGCGCCACTTTGTCGTAATCAACGTCACTTTGCGTATCACTGTTCAGCGTTTGCTGCGCCGTTTGCAATCCCGCCTGAGTAATATCATCGGCGGAAAGCGATGCGGAACTGGACGTGCTCGTCTGCACGCTGCTCTTGTCTGCACGTGCCTGTTCGGTTGTCGATGCAGGGCGATTGCCAGGCAGACTCGGGGTAATTTTCATAGCAACCTCGTACATATTCCGTTGGGTTGGTTATCTGTTATTGACTAAAAGCGGCGGCAATAGAGGAAAACTTTAATCCCATCACAAAAAATCCCTTCACTGCTCAGCCGTTAACGTGGTGACCACGCCGGTATCGTCCACCACACCGCTGATGATCCGCTGGCTGCTGCTATTACGAATTTTTATCACATCCCCTTTACGACCATTCTTCAACGCCACGCCCGGCATTGAGGCGGTAATGCCAGCCATATGGGAGACGATCATCACTGGCTGGTCGCGTTTAACCAATATGGGCTGAACCAGCTCGCTACGGGTAATCGGTTTACCCGGTTGCAGGGCGCGCTTGCTGGTGAGGCCAATTGCTTCATCCATATTTGTTATCAACCCTTCCCGTTGGTTGCTGATATTGAATTTTTTAAGCTGCAGGTCGTCGGCGGTAATCACCGCATCTCGGGCAATCAACGACTTTGGCATCACTACCGGCACCGACACGTCGGGGCGCACTGCAACGTTATATTTCCAGCCCGCATTGCCTGGGCAGGTCACCACAAAGTTCATTCGTGACAAGGCCATCTCCGGGGAAGAGTTAGCGGTGATCTGTGGCGCCGACGCGCATAGCGCGCTGTTACTCACGGCTGAGGGGATATAGATATTGAACGTGTAGCGATAGTCCTGCCACTGCTGTTTGTGCGCCAGTGCGTCGATTTCATGACTGGCGGCAGTCAGAACAAGTGCGTTGATCTGTTCCCGGGCGCTGTGCTGAATGGGATGGACGGCGGCATGTACGGGTAAGACGCAGCATAAAGCCAGCATTATCTCCGCGGCAAAGGGGAAAGAAGGCTTCCTTACGTAGGAGGGGAGTTTCATAAAGTCATTTCTCATCAATCACTTAAAAGTTGGCATAGTTATTGCTAGTAATGGCGATATCTACGCAGGAGTGATGCAAGAAATGGGAATCAGTTTTCAGCAGGCATTGGGTGTACATCCGCAGGCAGTGAAGTTACGTCTTGAGAGGACCGAGCTACTGACTGCGAATCTGGCAAACGTCGATACACCAAATTTCAAAGCCAAAGATATTGATTTTGCCGCTGAGATGCAACGGGCAAGTCACACAAATGTTCTGCCCGAGGCTGACGTGAAATACCGGGTGCCGATGCAGCCCTCAGAGGATGGCAATACCGTAGAACTGAATACCGAGCAGGCCCGGTTTTCACAAAATAGTATGGATTATCAAAGCAGTCTGACTTTTTTGAATCTGCAACTTAGCGGAATCAAAGAAGCCATCGAAGGAAAATAACCATGTCGTTTACTGATATTTACCAGATTTCTGGCTCGGCGGTGACGGCGCAAACCATCCGTCTGAATACCGTCGCCAGCAACATGGCGAATGCGGAATATCCTGCCAGCAGCGAGGCGCAGGCCTATAAAGCGCGCAGCCCGGTTTTTGCTGCGGTTTACAACAATAGCCTGATTGGCGCAAACAACCGTCACGGCATTGATGGCGCCAGCGTGCAAGTGCAGGACGTGATGCAAAGCGGCGGGGCGGTGAAACGTTATGAGCCGCATCACCCAATGGCGGATCAGAACGGTTTTGTCTGGTACCCGGACGTCAACGTGGTCGAGCAAATGGCCGACATGATGTCCGCGTCACGTGATTTTGAAACCGACGTTGATGTGCTGAATAACGTCAAAAGTATGCAGCAAAGCTTACTCAAACTGGGAGAAGTGTAATGAATACCCTGGCTCTGTATGCCCAATCTCAGGCGCTGGCTTCTTCTCAGGAGAAGACGACGGTGGCTGAAAATACTGTGAGCGCCACGGCGCAAAGCAACAACCTGGGGGATAGCAGCTCTTCCTCTACCTCGTCAACCACCGATACCAGTGGAACCAGCGGCACACCGACGACGACAACGTCCACGGAAACGTCCGCGGTCGACACGTTTCTGACGCTGTTCGTAGCCGAAATTGAAAACCAGGATCCTACCGATCCGACCGACCCAACGGCCTATATCGACCAGCTTTCTTCCATGGCGCAGGTAGCGATGATGGAAGAGATGAGCGTTCAGGCCAATACCAACGCCGTGCTGATGAGCAACATTCAGGTGATGGCGCTGGGGAATATGGTCGGCGACGACATTATGGTGCAAACCACCTCGCTGGATATCGAAGATAACAGCAAGGAGATCCAGGGACGCGTCACGCTGGATGACAGCTGTACCGATGTGGATTTGCACTTTACCGATGAAGCGGGTGATGACTACACCGTGTCGCTGATTCCGGAAGGTGAAACCTCCGTCGGACCCGGCCAGGTGGATTTCGACATCAATCCTGCGGATTACGGCATCCCGCCGGGTGATTACAGCGTGTCCGTGGTGACCAATACCGGGGAAGAAGAAGTGCCGATTGAGGTGACGGGCAAAGTGGAAGATGTGCGTATTCCGCTCGATGGCAGCACGCCGGTGCTCAACGTTGACGGCGTTGGCGAAGTGCCATTCACCATGATCACCCAGTTTGGCGTACCGGACAGCACCGATGACACCACGCCGCCTGACACTGACGACGGCAGCGATAACGCCGACAGCAATACAGTGCTCTGATTTAGTTTATATTACAGGAAGAAACAATGAGTTATGAAATTGCAGCGACGGGGCTAAACGCCGTCAACGAACAACTGGACGGAATCAGTAACAACATCGCGAACTCCGGGACGGTCGGTTATAAATCAATGACTACCCAGTTTTCCGCGATGTACGCTGGGACGCAGGCGATGGGCGTGAGCGTGGCGGGTTCCGCGCAAAGCATCTCCACCGGTGGCTCGATGGTCTCTACCGGCAATGCGCTGGATCTGGCGATCAACGACGATGGTTTTTTTGTCATGTGCGACAGCGCAGGGAACATCTCCTATACCCGGGCCGGCTCCTTTGTGACTGACAAAAACGGCTATATCGTCAATGCGTCCGGTGATTATCTGCAAGGCTATCCGGTTGATGACAGCGGCACGCTGCAAACTGGTACCGTGACCGATATCCAGATTAAAACCGGCAATATCCCGGCGCAGGCCACGGACAGCATGACCTTTACGGCCAACTTTGACGCCAGTGATGAAACGATCGATCGCTCAAGCGTGCAGTTTGATGCCAACAACAGCGATACCTATACCGACAGCTACACCACCACCGTGTATGACTCTCTGGGTAACGAGCACTCGGTCAGCCAGTATTTTACCAAAACCGCGGATAACACCTGGGAAGTGCAGTACACCTTTGATGGTGAAGCGCAGACTGGTGTACCGCCAACCACGCTAACCTTCGATCCGAATACCGGCAAGCTGACCTCTCCGACCACGCCGCAAACCATCACCTTTACCACCGATGAAGCCGCGCCGATCTCGATGACCGTCGACTACTCCGACTGTACTCAGTACGGCTCTGATTTCTCGGTGACCACCAACTCCGCGACCGGTTACGCCTCCGCAACGCAAAACGGCGTGCAGGTGGATGACGACGGCAAAGTGTACGCCACCTACAGCAACGGAGAACGTATGCTGCAGGGCCAGGTTGTACTCGCCACCTTCCCGGACGAAAACGGGCTGGAAGCGGTAAGCGGTACCGCGTGGGTGCAGACCGGTGAATCCGGTACGCCGCTGATTGGCACGCCTGGCTCTGGCTCATGTGGCACGCTCTCCTCCGGCATGCTCGAAAGCTCCAACGTGGATATCACCAACGAACTGGTCAACCTGATGACCGCCCAGCGTAACTATCAGGCGAACACCAAGGTGATTTCGACCAGTACGCAGTTGGACCAGGCACTCTTCCAGGCGATGTAAGGCTAAGAAATGGATCGGTTGATTTATACCGCACTAAGCGGCGCCACCCAGACGCTGCTGGAGCAGCAAATTAGCGCCAACAACCTCGCCAACGTCAACACCAATGGTTTTCGCGCGGATATGGCGATGGCGAGTAATGACAAAGTCAAAGGCGGTGGCTTCGACACGCGTTTTATGGCGAAAGAGAGTCCCAGCGGCGTCAATGACAGCACCGGCGTGGCGGAAAAAACCGAGCGTCCGCTCGATGTCGCCATTCAGGGAACCGGCTATATCGCCGTGCAGGATAAAGCAGGAAACGAAGTTTATACCCGCAACGGCAATATCCAGCAGGACGATCAGGGTCAACTGACCATCGACGGCAACATTGTTCTCGGGGATAACGGCCCGATTATTTTACCGCCGAATGCGATTGCCTCTTTCGGTAGCGACGGCACGCTCTCCGTCACACCTGACGATGGCGATGTCACTGCCACGATGGATATCGATCGTCTGAAGCTGGTGGATATTCCGGTCGCCAATCTGGCGAAAAATAGCGAGGGAATGCTGGTGACGGCGGACGGCGTACCGGCACAACGCGATGAGAACATCAAAGTGAGCGGCGGGTTTCTGGAAGGCAGCAACGTGTCTGCGGTGAGCGAAATGATGTCGTCCATTGCGATGAACCGTCAGTTCGAAGCGCAAATCAAGATGATGAAAACGGCTGAAGATCTCAGCGACTCAGGCAACAGGCTGCTACGCGGCTCCTGAGCCGTAGTCTTTAATCAGGGATAAAGTGTTATGAACGCAGCGTTATGGATCAGTAAAACCGGCCTGTCGGCGCAGGATGCTGAGATGAGTGCGATTGCCAACAACATCGCTAACGTCAATACCACGGGCTTTAAGCGCGACCGCGTGATGTTCCAGGATCTGTTTTATCAGACTCAGGAAGCGCCTGGCGCCATGCTCGATCAAAACAACATCATGCCGACTGGAATGCAGTTCGGTAGCGGTGTACGCATTGTCGGTACGCAGAAAACCTTCACCGAAGGGAATGTGGAAACCACCGACAATACGATGAACGTGGCCATCATGGGGCAGGGATTTTGGCAGGTGCAAAAGGCGAACGGGGATATTGCGTATACCCGTGACGGCAACATGCAGGTTAACGCTGACGGCGTGTTAACTAACTCTGAAGGCTTGCCTCTGCAACCGGAAATCGATGTTCCGTCCGGCGCGACTAATGTGGCTTTTGGCGAAGACGGCACCGTGACGGCAATCCTGCCCGGCGACAGTGACCCTACCGAACTGGGGCAACTAACGCTGGTGAACTTCGCTAACCCGGCCGGGCTTTCAGCGGAAGGCGACAACCTGTATCTGGAAACCGCAGCCAGTGGTCAACCGACGGAAGGTATTCCCGGGGAAGATGGTCTGGGGACTTTGCAGGACAGCGCTCTGGAAGGCTCAAACGTGGATATCGTCAACGAAATGGTGGCGATGATCAACGTGCAGCGCGCCTATGAGATGAACGCCAAAATGGTCTCTGCGGCAGACGATATGCTGCAGTTTATTAGTCAGACGCTGTAACTCAAGAATGTGAAATGCCGGATGGTACAGCTCCATCCGGCAGAAATAGGCAGAACGTGAAAAATTATCTCTGGCTGATGGTACTGCTTCCCCTGTTAAGCGGGTGCGAATCGCAGGCTCTCCTGGTCAAAAAAAATGACGAATTCTTTGCTCCGCCCAAAACCGAGGCACCGCCAACGGCGGATGGCCGCGCGGGAGGGGTGTTCGAAACGGGTTACAAGTGGTCGCTGACAGCGGATCGCCGCGCCTATCGGGTGGGGGATATCCTGACCGTGATGCTGGAAGAATCTACCCAGTCGAGCAAACAGGCGAAAACCAATTTCGGTAAGAACAATACCGTGGATATTGGCGCGCCGACCCTCTTTGGGCATACCAAAGATAACCTTTCCGCGTCCGTGGACGCCAATCGTGACTTCAACGGGACGGCGACCTCGCAGCAGCAAAACAGTTTACGTGGCGAAATTACGGTGTCGGTACACTCGGTACAGTCGAACGGTATCCTGGAAATTCGCGGTGAAAAATGGCTCACCCTCAACCAGGGCGATGAGTACATTCGCCTGAGCGGCCTGGTGCGCGCCGATGACATTCAGAATGACAACTCCGTCTCATCGCAGCGTATTGCCGATGCGCGTATCTCCTATGCGGGTCGTGGCGCATTGAGCGATGCCAATGCGGCGGGCTGGCTGACGCGTCTGTTTAACCATCCTCTCTTCCCGATCTAATGCAGGATTTTACTATGCAACACTTAAGCGGGCGCTGGATGAAGGCGTTAAACGGCATCGTTATTGCCCTGAGTCTGGCGCTGCCTGGCGCGGCGCAGGCGCGATCTCTGGAGTCGCTGGTCAACGTCCAGGGCGTCAGGGAAAACCAACTTGTCGGCTACAGTCTGGTGGTCGGTCTGGATGGAACCGGGGATAAAAACCAGGTCAAATTCACCAACCAGACAATTACTAACATGCTGCGCCAGTTCGGCGTACAGCTGCCGAGTAAAATCGATCCGAAGGTGAAGAACGTTGCGGCGGTGGCGGTCAGCGCGACGTTGCCGCCCATGTACTCGCGTGGGCAAACCATTGACGTCACGGTCTCGTCGATCGGCGATGCCAAAAGCCTGCGCGGCGGTACATTACTGCTCACCCAATTACACGGTGCTGACGGAGAGGTTTACGCCCTTGCACAAGGGAGCGTGGTGGTCGGCGGGATGAACGCCACCGGGGCCAGCGGCTCCAGCGTCACTGTGAATACCCCCACCGCCGGGTTGATACCGAATGGGGCATCCGTGGAGCGGGAAATTCCCAGTGATTTCCAGATGGGCGATACCATCACGCTTAATCTGAAACGTCCTTCTTTCAAAGATGCCAACAATATTGCGGCGGCGATCAACGCGTCGTTTGGCGGTATTGCGACGGCGCGAAGCTCGACCAACGTCAGCGTCCGCGCGCCAACCAGCCCCGGTGCGCGCGTTGCCTTTATGTCTCAGTTGGATGACGTCCAGGTGCAGGCGGAAAAAGTGCGTGCCCGCGTGGTATTTAACTCGCGTACCGGCACAGTGGTGATGGGGGATGGCATTGCCCTGCACGCGGCGGCGGTATCGCATGGCAGCCTGACGGTGTCCATCAATGAAAGCAGCAACGTCAGCCAGCCGAATGCGTTTGCTGGTGGTCGTACGGCGGTAACGCCGCAGAGCAATATTTCGGTGAATCATGCCCGCCCGGGAATGATCAGTCTGCCAGAGTCCAGCAGTCTGAAAACGTTGGTTAACGCCCTTAACAGCCTGGGCGCCACGCCGGACGACATTATGTCGATTTTGCAGGCCCTGCATGAAGCCGGAGCGCTGGACGCCGATCTGGAGGTGATTTAATGGCCGACATCAAAGTGAATCATAGCGGGGGTATTGACGGCAGCGATGCGTTAATGGGCCCGAAAATTAAAGATAACGATTTACAGAAAGCCGCTCAGCAGTTTGAAGCCATTTTCTTACGCAACATGCTGAAAGAGATGCGTAAAACCAATGAGATCTTCGACTCAAAAGACAACCCGTTTAACAGCGACTCGGTACGCATGATGCAGGGATTTTATGACGATCAGCTGTGCAACAGTCTTGCCCAACAGCACGGCATTGGCATTGCGGCGATGATTGTCAAACAGCTCTCTCCGCATCACAAAGGATAAAGGTTGCCCGGCGGCTTAAGAACTGTGGTTTTTTCGCCGCTCTTAATCGGCAAGGTTGTTAACGACAGACCGGGTGACTGACCGGCGAGGACTCTTTGATGGACATGATTAATATTGGCTACAGCGGCGCATCGACGGCGCAGGTGGAGCTTAATGTAACCGCGCAAAACACGGCTAACGCCATGACCGACGGTTATACCCGGCAGGTTGCCATCACCAGTACCATTGGCGCCAGCTCCGGTTCAGCCAACAGTGCGGGTAACGGTGTGCAGGTGGACAGTATTCGCCGCGTTTCTAACCAGTATCAGGTGAACCAGGTGTGGTATGCCGCCAGTGATTACGGCTATTACAACACCCAGCAGGAGTATTTAACGCAACTGGAAACCGTTCTCAGCGACGATAACAGTAGCCTGAGCGGCGGTTTTGACAACTTTTTTGCCGCGCTAAACGAAGCCACCACCAGCCCGGATGATTCCGCCCTGCGTGAACAGGTGATCAGCGAGTCCGGTGCGCTGGCGCTGCGTGTGGATAACACGCTGGACTACATCGACTCGCAAAGCAGTGAGATCGTCAGCCAGGAACAGGCGATGGTGGCGCAGGTGAACACCCTGACTACCGGGATTGCCAGTTATAACCAGCAAATTGCGGAAGCTGAAGCCAACGGCGATAACGCCTCGGCGCTGTACGATGCTCGCGATCAGATGGTGGAGCAACTGAGCGGCATCATGGACGTGCAGGTCAATATTGATGATGAAGGTAACTACAACGTTACGCTGCAAAACGGTCAGCCGTTGGTCAGCGGGCAGGAGAGTTCCACCATTGAACTGGAGACTAACGCCGACGGTACGCAGAGCATGTCTCTGACCTTTGCCGGGACCACATCGTCCATGGATACCGATACCGGAGGCTCGCTGGGGGCGCTGTTTGATTATCAAAATCAGGTACTGACGCCGCTGACGGGAACGATTAACAGCATGGCGGAGCAGTTTGCCGATGCAGTTAACACCCAGCTTGCGCAGGGCTATGACCTGAACGGAAATCCCGGCGAACCGCTGTTTATTTATGATGAAAATTCATCTGATGGCCCGCTGGAAGTGAATCCCGATATCACCGCCGATGAGCTGGCGTTTTCCAGTTCGCCGGATGAAAGCGGTAACAGCGATAACCTGCAGGCGCTGATCAATATTTCTACCGAACCGTTGGATATAGAGGGGCTTGGTAGCGTAACCGTGGGTGAAGCCTGTTCGTCGATCATCAGCAACATTGGTATCTACAGCCAGCAGAACCAGACCGAAGCGGAAGCGGCGGCCAACGTCTACTCCGAAGCGCAGAACCAGCAGAGCAGCGTCAGCGGCGTCAGCATGGATGAAGAAGCGGTGAACCTCATTACCTACCAGCAAATTTACGAGGCCAACCTCAAAGTTATCTCAACGGGCGCAGATATTTTCGATTCTGTGCTGGAAATGTGTAGCTAACCTGGAGAGGAATGAATATGCGTGTATCTACTCAGCAATCTTATGTGTCCATGACGCAGAGTTTTAACGATCTCTCCAGCGATCTGTCCCATGTCGTTGAGCAAATGGCGACCGGGAAAAGTATTCTGCTGCCGTCTGACGATCCGATCGCGGCGACCCGTATTACCCAACTTAACCGCCAGCAATCGGCCCTCGACCAGTATCAGAGCAATATTGACTCCGCGACGGCGGGCATGAGTCAGCAGGAGTCGATCCTTGATGGCGTGAATAACGATCTGTTGGCGATTCGCGACGATCTGCTGGAAGCGGCGAACGGCACCAATACCGCCGATTCGTTAGCCAGCCTGGGGCAAGATATTCAGTCGATGACCGAAGCGATGGTCTCGGCATTAAATTACCAAGATGAAGACGGGCACTATGTGTTTGGCGGCACGGTCAACGATCGGCCGCCGATTGTCGCCGTGGACAACGACGGTGATGGCGTGACTGATAGCTATACCTACCAGGGTAACGGCGATCATCGCCAGACTACGGTTTCCAATGGCGTGGAAGTCGATACCAACGTGGCGGTCAGTGATTTCTTCGGCGATAGCCTGGACGTGCTGAACACCCTGACGTCGCTGTCGAAGGAGTTGCAGGATCCATCGGTTGACCCAGCCGACCCGCAGGTGCAAAGCGATATCGAAAGTGCCATCGATACGGTGGATGACGCTTCCGACTCGCTCAATGCTTCTATTGCCACCATCGGTGAAACGCAAAATACGATGAGTATGCTGAGCGGTGCGCAAACGGATATCGCCACCTCTAACGATCAGCTGATTGGTCAACTGAGCGATCTGGATTACGGCCCGGCTTCCATAACCTTTACCGGTCTGGAAATGGCGATGGAAGCCACTTTAAAAACCTACTCCAAAGTGAGTGAGTTGAACCTTTTCAGTGTGATTTAACAGCGAGCAGTAGCCCAGGAATAGTATGCAGGTCGGTTTAAATACAACATCACTCTCCGGAAGCGGAGCGCTCAATCCTTCTGTGCAACAACATAGCGTTGCGCAGAATGCCCCTGTCCGTCAAAAGTTACCCGCAACGGCGAGTGATTACCCGGCCTCACCGCTTATTACCACCCGGCCTCAGCGCTACAGTGTGCAGCTCAACGATCAGCTCACCACGCTGCAGCAGGCCGATCACTACCTGGGGCAACTGGAACAGCATTTGCTGGATTATCGCCATGCCTCGCGCCGTGGCGGGCAGACGCAGCAGCAAAAGGGCGCTGAGCTTACCCAGTGGCTGGATAAACGCACGGCATTATCCGGCGGCGCAGTTGACAGGCAGCTGCGTCCGGTATTGCAAGGCGAAGCGCGGGTGACCTTTCACTCGCCTGAACTGGCGCAGATGCTGCAAAAAAATGCCATAAGCTCGCGCATGTTTAGTGTCTCTGACGGACGGCAAACGCAGCACTCTGCGGTGGTGGTCGGTGAAGATCTGGATCCCGGTCAGTACAAAATGATGATGAGCAACGCGCTGCGTCGTGTCGGTGTGCAGGTGCATGACCAACAGGGCGCACTGACCTTCTCCACCACGGAAAAGGAGTGGCCGCAGATTGAACAAACCCTGAGCGTACGTGATATGGACGCAAAGTCTTCTGCGTATACGCAGCTGACGACTTTTGCCGATCCTTGCCGTACGGACGAATTACTGCAGAGCGTATTGCAGGGCAGTTCCCGCACTCAGGATGGGTTACAACAGGCGCTGGATACTATTGGCGATCAGCGCGCGCAGATGGCCGCGCAGCAGGAGAAGGCCCGGCAACTGATTGACGGTATGGCGCGTTTTCCGCAGGCAGAAAGTGCGGTAAAAGCCTCAGAGTCACTCGGTGGGGTATTAGATCATGCTAATCACAATTATCAGGTATTAGCACAAGCGGTTAATGGACAGGCCCGGCTTTCCAGTCAGACCGTCCGTAGTCTATTACGCTAGCTCTAGTTTGGCTGGCATGCTGTTGTTGAGAATATAAATGCAGAGGGGTCTGTGACTAACAGGCCTCCAACATCCTGAGTAAAAAGCAAATTTTGCTGTGGGTTTAAATGAATCCACCAGGCATGCAGATTGTGTTCAACAATAAAGGTACTGAAATCTGATAAGCGAAAGTCATTTTTATCGGCTTTCGCATCGCTAAAATGAAACTCACCCTGTTTAGACAATCCCGCGTAACGATTAATACATGCTGAGATCTTAAATGTTGACGGCGCTTTGTTATTTTGGTCCAGAGGGACGAGCGTCAGAGCAGTGTTTTTGTCCTGTGGGCTCATAATGAGTGCGTAATGCGCATTCTTGCCGCTATTAAGATCGTAATTAGCAATGACCGTGTTCTCAATGCGTGCATGAGCCATGAAGGTAAAAAATAAAGTTACAGTAGCCAGAAGATAGAGGAAGTAACTATTTGCATTTTGGCATTTCATTTAACATTTTCTCCACTTCTTTAATTAAAACACTATTCATTTCATTATCTTTATTGAGCCAGCTACTAAAATTCAATGCTAACTGCCAACTGTCATTGCATTGATTACTCAGTACAATATCAAGTGCGAATTTGTTCAGCGACACTCTGTAATACAAATCCATTGAGACATTGTGCGTCACCAACAGTTGATTGATTTGTTGCACTCCAGGGAGAATATGTTGCGAGAAAAGAGACGGCGATGTTTTTTTTTCATCTGGGTCGTAAAGATGGTAAACCGTAACATGACTGGCACTCTCAAGATTTTCTTTTACTAACTGTGGGGTTTCTTCCGTTTTCGTGACGGATGATGTTTTAAAATCAGACATCAGGACAAACAACAAAAGCGCGATAATAATGACGGGCAGGGTGATAAGAACGGCTCTGTAAGGATGACTTTTAGCATCCGCGGGTTTCTCTAATTCATTGTTTAATAAAGGTGTGTATGGTTTTTTCGGCACTCCCTGATTTGTGCTCGCGCTTTCTTCAGGCACGCTGTTTGCAGATAAAACAGCACTCTCTTTGGTTTCATCACTGGCGATGCCATCAACCACATTAATATTGTGGTCAATATCTTCGGACAGGTAGTTTTTATTAAACAAATACCCTTTTTTAGGGATCGTTTTTATAATTTCCTGTTGTTTTCCATCATCATCGATCGCGACGCGCAAGGCATGAACGGCTGTGGGCAGGCTATTTCCACCGACGATGCGATTCTTCCAGACTGCGGTCATTAAAAACGAACGCGATAAGACGACATCGGCATTTTTAGCTAATGTCTCTAACAGAATAAAATGGTATTCGCCGAGCCGACGCGTTTCGCCAGTCTCACAATGGATTAACGCATTAAGCGAAGAATCCATTCGCCAGTTATTGACTACAATACTCATGATTTTGTCTACCCGTGCAAGATTTTTTAAATCCTTGATGTCACACCGTTAAAAATCAGTGCATTAAAATTCTGAAGGAATTGAGATATCTTTTTCTGGCTGCCAGGATGAGACGTGGCAGCCTGATCGGTGTTGAGTGTTTTTTGTTCTGTCCGAAAAAGGACTGAAAATGTAACGAAAGTGTCCTGGACTCACAATATAAAAGTACGTTGTATTTGCAACTAAATGTAAATATAGACGTGAGTGATGTAGGTTAAATTATTTTTGATTAGGTTTAATCTTATTAATTTCATGGCGTTAACGTTCGATGTTTGACGGCGATCATTTCATTATTAGATATTTCTAATAATCTTTTAATTAAAAATTGATTGAGCTAATTCTTATGTTGTGAGGTGTGGTGAAAAATAGCACGGGATGCTAATAAAGGCAGCGCTTAGCGTTTGTTTATATCCCCTGAACTGATTTTTTAAACGAGTGAAAAAATTTTTTCTCCGTGCTTTAAGTTTTCCGAACGGGTGGTCGTTTTTACAGGGTATCGAAACGAAAACGATTATTCCCAAGGAGCAGTACCATGTTATCGATTAATACTAATACCGCCTCAATGGCAGCTGTAAACGCTATCAACAAAAGCAGCGCATCCCTGTCTACTTCGATGGAACGTCTGGCGACAGGTAACCGCATTAACTCTTCTGCTGACGATGCTGCAGGCAAACAGATTGCCAGCCGCCTGAGCGCACAATCCGACGGTATGGGCGTTGCACTGAGCAACATTCAGGACGCAACCGCAATGCTGCAGACCGCAGATAGCATGTTTGACGAAATGACCGACGTGCTGGGTCGCATGAAAGACCTGTCCACGCAGGCAGCGAACGGAACCTACAACAGCGACGACCTGCAGGCGATGCAGGATGAATACGACGAACTGGGCCAGCAGATGTCTGACATGCTGCAGAACACCACCTACGGTGGTACTAACCTGTTCGGTACGGCATCTGGCAGTAATACCGGTGTTTCTGGTCTGTTCCAGAGCGCAGTCACCTTCCAGGTGGGTGCTGAGTCTTCTGACACCATGACCGTGGACATCTCCAGCCAGCTGGGTGATCTGGTGACAGATCTGACAGCTGTCAGTGATGCTTTCTCTTCTGATCAGGCTGGTACTGGTGTTTCTGGTGGTACTGAGCTGACCGCTTCTGGTTCTGCTAACGGTATGATCAGCACTATCCAGACCGCAATGGACGATGTGTCCAAGATCCAGTCCAAACTGGGCGCGTCTATCAACCGTCTGAACGACACCGCAAACAACCTGACCAGCATGCAGGACAACACTAACGTAGCGATCGGTAACATTATGGATACCGACTACGCGACGGAAGCCTCCAACATGACGCAACAGCAGGTGCTGATGCAAACTGGCATCACTATGCTGAAGCAGTCCAACAGCATGTCCAGCATGGTGTCCAGCCTGCTGCAGTAATTCTGTTCTGTGGTGAAATTGCGCCATTCACAACACCGCCGACTGGCGGTGTTGTGCTTTCAGCGGCAGAAGGGGAGTCAGGAAGTTTCCTGTCCAACGGAAATTCGATTTCCATGTGCTTAGTAACTAATTGATTTTAAATAAATTAAAAACTGGCATACATTTTGCTTTAACAACGATAACGTCGCACGGAGTTATTCATGATCAACCCAAGAACTATGGCGAAAGCCGCAGCTTATGCCGATATCGCCACGCAGAGCGCCAACCCGGTACATGTACTGAAAGAGATCGTCCACCAGATCAAAGGGGTAATCAGTAAAAAGAAAATGGGGCCGGAGTTTCAGCGTCAGCTACTGATGTGCCTGTATGAGCTGCTGGAAATGGTTCAAAACGGCGGTCTGCGTATGCTGGATCAGCATATCGAGCAGCCGGAAGAAAGCACCATTTTCCAGAAATACCCGCTGGTGCTGACTCAGAAGCGACTGGTGACATTTATCGCCGATAACTTCCGTCTAATGGCGATGGGTAAAATCGATGCCCATGAACTTGAAGGGATTCTCGATCAGGAACTGGATACCGCGGAAGAATCTTTGTTAACCCCTTCGCGCTCCTTGCAGCGTACCGCAGAAGCGATGCCTGGATTCGGCATTTGTGCTGCGGTATTGGGCATTATCATCACCATGCAGTCCATCGATGGCTCCATTGCGCTTATCGGTTTGAAAGTGGCGGCGGCGTTGGTGGGGACATTCTTAGGGGTATTCATCTGTTATTGTCTGATGGACCCGCTGGCAAACGCTATGGAACAGCAGGCGCGGGCAGAGCATTCGCTGCTCGAATGCGTACGTACCGTGCTGGTGGCGCAAGCGGGCGGTAAACCGACGTTACTGGCGGTCGATGCTGGCCGTAAGCTTCTCCATCTGGCCTCTAAACCCACTTTCGCCAATCTGGATGCATGGGTTAATGCGATGCTGGAGCAGGAATAAGCATGAGGAAGGGGCCAAATCGTCGCGATCGCGGCGCGAAAACCACCATTATCCGCCGACAAATTAAAAAGCATCATGCAGGTCATCATGGCGGGGCGTGGAAGGTCGCCTTTGCTGACTTTACGCTGGCGATGATGGCGCTGTTTATGACGCTGTGGATTGTGAACAGCGTCAGCAAGGCTGACCGAGAAAATATTGTGGCGGCGCTGCACGGCCAGTCAATCTTTAACGGTGGCGGTATGGCACCTTTAAACAAGCTGGGCAAGCAGCCGATAGCGCCGGGTGCGCAGAAGAAAAACGTCACGCGCAACAAGCTGGATAAAACGGTTACCCCGCAAGAGACGGCGAAGATCACAGAAGATAACGCCAAAAAAGCGCTGGATGTAAATGAAAAAGCGGTGTTGCTGAAGCAAAAATCAGCGCGTGAATTGGGCGAGCTGGCGACCGATATTAACGTCATTGCCCGCAATGCACATATGGAAACCAACCTCGAGATGGAGATTGTTCCTCAGGGGTTGCGCGTACTGATTAAAGATGACCAGAACCGGAATATGTTTGAGCGCGGCAGCGCCAAAATTATGCCGTTCTTTAAATCGCTGCTGGTTGAGCTGGCCCCCGTGTTTGACTCGCTGGACAACAAGCTCATCATTACCGGACATACGGATGCGATGAGCTATAAGAGCAACATTTACAACAACTGGAATCTCTCCGGCGACCGTGCTTTGTCAGCACGACGCGTGCTGGAAGATGCCGGCATGCCGCAGGATAAAGTCATGCAGGTTAGCGCCATGGCGGACCAAATGCTGCTGGATGCGAAAAACCCAGAAAGCGCAGGCAACCGCCGTATTGAGATCATGGTGTTAACGCAAAGTGCTTCCGATACGCTGTATCAATATTTTGGTCAGCACGGCGAGAAAGTGGTTCAGCCACTGGTTGATAAGCTAGACAAACAAAAGCAGGTGGCCTCTTTACGTCAGCCCTCTGTTCCCGTCACTCATTAATTCTGTTTTCCGCCCCCCACGCAACGTGGGGGCAAATTATCCCTCAGGAAGGTAATGTGATAGATGTAACCCATATTATTCCATTGGATATTCATACTGATAACGTCACTGATGGGGCTTGTCAGGGCGCGCATTTCGACCCGGTTTCAGGTATCTGGTACACCGAGCCTCATGTGTTAAATGAGGGGCTTCGTGACTATGTCTACAACACCGACAGTTTTAACATCGTTGCGCCGTACTATCTGGTGATTACCTCGAAGATGCACTGCTGGAGCTGCCACCAGCTCACCCATATTCACGGGGTGATGTTTACCCGCTTTATCAGAAAAGATCAGGATGGCAAAGGCTGGCAATCTATTCGACGGAATACCTTTCTGTTCCACATTAATTCTCTGCCTGAAGAGATACAAAAGAACATCAAAGCCAGCAATTACTATCTGGATAAAAGTAAAACTACCGGGCTACGTTACTGGATGAATCATTGTGAAATTTGTGGAGAACGTCTGGGCGACTATGAGCTTTTCTGCGTGGAAAATGATGCATTTCGCCTGATGACGATCGAAAAATTGCTGCGGGCAAAGATTCGCAAAGTGAATAAACTTTTTGTCAGTACGGCGGGTAATCCCGCAGAACATAAGATCACGGACATCGTGCGTTACCTGTGCGATGCACGCTTCGTCATGAATGGTCCGGCCTAAGGCATAAACAGACTTCTCACAACATAAAAATACTGTATACTTAAACAGTGTTGTGGGAGGCGAGCGATGCGCAAAATCATACATGTCGATATGGACTGCTTTTTCGCGGCGGTGGAAATGCGCGACAACCCCGCCTTGCGTGATATTCCCATTGCTATTGGCGGCAGTCGTGAACGTCGGGGAGTCATCAGCACGGCCAATTACCCGGCGCGCAAATTTGGTGTGCGTAGCGCAATGCCGACCGGAATGGCGTTAAAACTGTGCCCGCATCTCACGTTATTACCTGGTCGTTACGAGGCCTATAAAGAAGCCTCCCGCCAGATTCAGGCTATTTTCTCCCGTTATACCTCGCTGATAGAACCGCTTTCGCTGGATGAAGCCTATCTGGATGTGACTGACAGCACTCACTGCCATGGCTCAGCTACGCTGATCGCTCAGGAGATCCGCCAGACAATTTTTACCGAGCTACAGTTAACCGCCTCTGCCGGAATTGCGCCGGTCAAATTTCTGGCAAAAATAGCCTCCGATCTCAACAAACCCAATGGGCAATATGTGATTACCCCTGCCGATGTTCCTGAATTTCTCAGAACATTACCGTTAGGCAAAATTCCCGGCGTTGGCAAAGTCTCTGCCGCTAAGCTGGAAGCGATGGGGTTGCGAACCTGCGAGGATGTTCAGAAATACGACCTGGCCATGTTGCTCAAACGTTTTGGTAAGTTTGGTCGCGTGTTGTGGGAACGTAGCCAGGGCATTGATGAGCGCGACGTCAACAATGACAGACTGCGCAAATCAGTCGGCGTCGAGCGTACTTTGGCAGAAGATATTCATGAGTGGGCTGAATGTGAGGAGATTATTGAGCGGCTATATCCCGAACTGGAACGACGTCTGGCCAAGGTAAAACCGGATCTGTTGATCGCCCGGCAGGGAGTAAAACTCAAGTTTAATGATTTTCAGCAAACCACGCAGGAGCACGTCTGGCCGCGCTTAAGTAAAGATGACTTAATTGCGACGGCGCGCAAAACCTGGAATGAACGTCGGGGAGGGCGGGGCGTAAGGCTGGTGGGATTACACGTCACGCTGTTGGATCCACAGCTGGAAAGGCAACTACTGTTGGGGCTGTGATGTTGATGTATTGCCGGATGGCTGCGTAAAAACTATATCCGGCCTACAAATCAGCATGTAGGCCGGATAAGCACAGCGCCATCCGGCGTTTAGCGCAGACTTACTTCGCCGGAATAGACTTCAGCAGTTCAGTCAGCAGCGTCCAGTAATGGCCGACGCTTTCGATATGAACCTGTTCATCCGGGGAGTGCGGGCCGGTGATGGTTGGCCCGATGGAAACCATGTCCATATCTGGATACGGTTTCTTGAACAGACCACATTCCAGACCGGCGTGGATGATTTGGATGTTAGGCGTTTTGTTGAACAGACGCTGATAGGTTTCACGAACCAGGTGCATAACCGGAGAGTTGGCATCCGGCTGCCAGCCAGGGTATCCGCCTTTTGCCTGGGTTTTCGCGCCAGCCAGTTTACCCAGTGAATCCAGCATGCTCACCACGTAGTCTTTACCGCTGTCGATCAGAGAACGAATGAGGCAGTGAATTTCAACGTTGTCGTCAGTCATGGTTACAACGCCGACGTTCAGGGAAGTTTCTACCACGCCTTTGGCGACGTCGGAGTTGCGGATAACACCGTTCGGGGTGGCGTTCAGCAGACGCACAAAGCTGTCACGAGACTCAGCGGTCAGCGCGGCTTTGTCTTGAGTAACGGCATCCAGCAGCAGAGCCAGGTTCTTCTCTTTGGCTTCCAGTTCGTTTTTCAGGATTTCCTGATAGGTGTTGACCAGCGCTTTTAACGCATCAACTTTATCTGCAGCCACGGCCAGGGTGGCAAAGGCTTCACGCGGAATTGCGTTACGCAGCGTACCGCCGTTGAAATCAACCAGACGCAGATCCAGCTCTTCAGCGTGGCCCGCCAGGAAGCGTACCAGCAGCTTGTTCGCGTTACCGAGACCCACGTGGATTTCGCCGCCGGAGTGGCCGCCTTTCAGGCCTTTTAACGTCAGCTTAAAGCTCTGGAAGCCAGCAGGGATTGCTTCACGGGACAGCGGCAGGTTAGAGGTAAAGTCGATTCCGCCTGCGCAACCCATGTAGATCTCACCTTCTTCTTCTGAGTCGGTGTTGATCAGGATATCTGCCTGCAGCCAGTTAGCCTGCAGACCAAACGCGCCATCCATACCTGCTTCTTCGGTCATGGTCAGCAGCACTTCCAGAGGACCATGTACCACGCTGTCATCAGCCAGAACGGCCAGCGCGGACGCCATACCGATACCGTTATCCGCACCCAGCGTGGTGCCACGGGCTTTTACCCATTCGCCATCAATATAAGGTTGGATAGGATCTTTGGTAAAGTCGTGCACGGTGTCGTTGTTTTTCTGCGGGACCATATCCAGGTGCGCCTGCAGAACGACCGGTTTACGGTTTTCCATGCCTGCGGTAGCGGGTTTGCGAATCAGGATATTACCGACTTGATCGCGCTCGACGTGGAAACCTTTTTCCTGGGCCCAGCTCAGAATGTGTTCAGCGAGCTGCTCTTCATGATAGGACGGATGAGGAATAGAACAGATTTTGGCAAAAATATCCCATAGCGGTTGCGGGGATAATTGAGACAGTTCAGACACGTTGAGTCTCCTTGGCGATGTCCTACAAAACTTGCTTGCAGGCCACGGGGTTAGCAGAATTAAAAACATCACAAGTCAGGCTTGCGCGATGCGATTGAGAATACCACTTTCTCCGCTGACGGCTAGCATAAAGCATGCAAAAAGAGGCGCGGATTCCGCGAAACACTGGTTTTTAGTGCGTCAGATCTCTATAATCTCGCGCAACCTATTTCCCCCTCGAACACTTTTTAAGCCGTAGATAAACAGGCTGGGACACTTCACATGAGCGAAAAATACGTCGTCACCTGGGACATGTTGCAGATCCATGCACGTAAACTGGCAAGCCGCCTGATGCCTTCTGAACAATGGAAAGGCATTATTGCCGTTAGCCGTGGTGGTCTGGTACCGGGCGCATTGCTGGCGCGTGAATTGGGTATTCGTCATGTCGATACCGTATGCATCTCCAGCTACGATCACGACAACCAGCGCGAACTGAAAGTGCTGAAACGTGCCGAAGGCGACGGTGAAGGTTTCATCGTAATCGATGACCTGGTTGACACCGGTGGTACCGCCGTTGCGATCCGCGAAATGTATCCTAAAGCGCATTTCGTTACTATCTTCGCTAAGCCGGCAGGCCGTCCGCTGGTGAATGATTATGTTGTTGATATCCCTCAGGATACCTGGATTGAACAGCCGTGGGATATGGGCGTGGTGTTCGTCCCGCCGATCTCTGGTCGCTAATCTAAAAAGTTTTCAACGCCTGGCAACTGCCGGGCGTTGTTCTTTTTGTGCAGTGTCAGGTTACACTATGCCTTAGTGAGTACTCATGGAGGCTGCAATCATGTCACAGGCTAACCTCAGCGAAGTCCTGTTTAAACCCCGCTTCAAACACCCTGAAACGTCAACGCTGGTTCGTCGTTTTAATCACGGCGCGCAGCCGTCCGTACAATCTGCCCTGGATGGTAAAACCATTCCCCACTGGTATCGCATGGTGAATCGTCTGATGTGGATCTGGCGTGGCGTCGACCCGCGTGAAATCCTTGAGGTGCAGGCACGTATCGTGATGAGCGAAGCCGAACGTACGGATAAAGAACTCTACGATACGGTTATCGGCTATCGCGGCGGGAACTGGATCTATGAGTGGGCGAAGCAGGCGATGGACTGGCAACAGAAAGCGTCTATGGAAGAGGATCCGCAGGTGAGCGGACGCCACTGGCTACATGCGTCTACGTTGTACAACATTGCCGCTTACCCACACCTGAAAGGCGATGAGCTGGCAGAACAGGCACAGGCTTTGGCCAATCGCGCCTATGAAGAGGCCGCGCAGCGACTGCCGGGGACATTGCGCGAGATGGAATTTGCCGTTACCGGCGGCGCGCCAATCACTGGATTCCTGCATATGCCAAAAGGCGACGGTCCGTTCCCGACGGTGCTGATGTGCGGTGGCCTCGATTCCATGCAAACGGATTATTACAGTCTGTATGAGCGCTACTTTGCTCCACGTGGCATTGCTATGCTGACGCTGGATATGCCGTCGGTTGGGTTCTCATCAAAATGGAAACTGACTCAGGATTCCAGCCTGCTGCATCAGCACGTATTAAAAGCGCTGCCTAATGTTCCCTGGGTGGATCACACTCGCGTGGCGGCCTTCGGTTTCCGCTTTGGCGCTAACGTAGCGGTACGTCTGGCATATCTGGAATCATCACGTCTGAAGGCGGTGGCCTGTCTGGGACCAGTGGTTCATGCGCTGCTTAGTGACCCGCAGCGTCAGGCGAGCGTCCCGGAAATGTATCTTGATGTACTGGCTAGCCGCCTGGGGATGCATGACGCCTCCGATGAAGCGCTGCGCGTTGAGCTTAATCGCTATTCATTAAAAGTGCAGGGCCTGCTGGGGCGACGCTGCCCGACGCCAATGCTTTCGGGGTTCTGGAAGAACGACCCGTTTAGCCCGGAAGAAGAGTCACGTTTAATCACATCTTCATCTTCAGACGGTAAGCTACTGGAGATCCCCTTCAATCCGGTGTATCGCAATTTTGACAAAGGGTTGCAGGAAATAACCAGTTGGATCAATCAGAGATTGTGTTAAAAGTTTGCTAAATTTTATCGATTTGGTAAAACAGGTGCTTCACCTAAGGAGATCGTAATGACGTTACCGAGTGGGCATCCGAAAAGTAGATTGATCAAGAAATTCACCGCGCTTGGCCCGTACATCCGGGAAGGGCAGTGCGAAGATAATCGATTTTTTTTCGATTGTCTGGCTGTTTGCGTCAACGTGAAACCGGCCCCTGAGAAACGCGAGTTCTGGGGCTGGTGGATGGAACTGGAGGCGCAGGAAAAACGCTTCACGTATAGTTATCAGTTTGGTTTGTTTGATAAAGACGGTAACTGGACTGCGGTGCCGGTGAAAGAGACTGAAGTGGTAGAGCGACTGGAATACACCTTACGTGAATTCCATGAAAAATTACTTGGCTTGTTAACGACGCTGAATCTGGCGCTGGAACCTGCTGACGACTTTAAGGATGAACCGGTTAAGTTAACGGCATAATGAACAGTGAAAAGCCGGATGGCGGCGCAACCCCATCCGGCTTTTTTTATGCTATATCAAAACTGGTAGACCATACCGACGGCAACGATATTATCATCGTTGATGCCCAGCTTATTATCGCTATCGAGCTGGTTGATTTTATAATCGACAAACGCGGACATATTTTTGTTGAAATAGTACGTTGCGCCGAGATCAATATAATTCACCAGATCTTCATTGCCGACGCCTTCAATATCTTTCCCTTTAGACAGCACATAACCCAGTGACGGACGCAGACCAAAGTCAAACTGGTACTGAACGACCGCTTCGAAGTTCTGTGTTTTATTAGCAAAGCCACCGGAAATTGGCGTCATATTGCGCGTTTCAGAATAGAACGTTGCAATATAAATATCGTTAGCATCATATTTTAAGCCAGTTGCCCAGGCTTCTGCTTTATCGCCTGTACCGCGAGTTTGCAGATTCTGCTGGTTAGTACGATCGGAGTTGGTATAAGCGCCGCTCACCGCAAAATCGCTGCCGCCAAAGTCATAGGTAACGGAAGTACCAAAACCGTCGCCGTTCTGTTTTTTCACATCGCGGTCCTGGTTTTTACCCTGATATTGCAGGGTCAGATCCAGGCCATCCACGACGCCGAAGAAGTCGGTGTTACGGTAAGTTGCCAGGCCGCTGGCACGTTTGGTCATAAAGTTATCGGTTTGTGCGGAGGAGTCGCCGCCGAATTCCGGGAACATATCGGTCCATGCTTCCACGTCATACAGCGCACCCAGGTTACGGCCATAATCAAACGAGCCAAAATCTTTTAATTTCACACCGGCGAAGGCCAGACGTGTTTTTTGTTGGTTAGAATCGCTTTCAGCTTTATTGCCGGCGAATTCAGCCTCCCAACGACCATAACCGGTCAGTTGATCGTTAATTTGCGTTTCGCCTTTAAAACCTAAACGGATATAGCTTTGGTCACCATCTTTGCTGTCATAATCCGTCATGTAATGCATGGCTTTTACTTTGCCGTATAAGTCCAGTTTATTACCGTTCTTGTTATACACTTCCGCAGCCTGTACGGATGCCGACGCAACAATTCCCATCACCACTAATGCCAGAGTGCTCTTTTTCATTTTCATTCCTGATTAAAAGTACGCGCTAATATTCACTGGGTGTGATCCCCGTTAAAAGACAGGAGGGTTTTTAACGTCTGGCAATGAACGTTTTATGACAAAGTAAGAATATTTTTAAAAAAGGATGTTTTTTTGTTTCTGTAATAAATGCGTCAAAATCTGCCGCTACGCTTGCTGATCCTGCGCAATAAAATTTCATGCTTTGTGCGCTGGTTGTTGGCAACCGGGGCCAGTCCTGCTAAAACGTTCGTTTGATATCATTTTCCCCAATTTTGAATGGCAGAGAATCATGAGTGACAGCCAGACGCTGGTGGTAAAACTTGGCACCAGTGTGTTAACGGGCGGATCCCGCCGCCTGAACCGCGCCCACATCGTAGAACTGGTTCGCCAGTGCGCGCAGCTCCATGCCGCAGGGCATCGTATTGTTATTGTTACCTCAGGCGCGATTGCCGCCGGACGTGAGCATCTTGGTTACCCTGAACTCCCGGCAACGATAGCCTCGAAACAGCTGTTGGCAGCGGTAGGGCAGAGCCGACTGATTCAACTATGGGAACAGCTTTTCTCGATTTACGGTATTCATATCGGGCAGATGCTGCTGACGCGTGCGGATATGGAAGACAGAGAGCGCTTCCTCAATGCCCGCGATACGCTGCGCGCGCTGCTGGATAACAACATCGTTCCGGTCATTAATGAGAACGATGCGGTGGCGACCGCTGAAATTAAAGTGGGTGATAACGACAACCTCTCAGCGCTGGCGGCAATTCTGGCTGGAGCCGATAAGCTGCTGCTGTTGACCGATCAGCAGGGCCTGTTCACCGCCGATCCGCGCACCAATCCGCAGGCGGAGCTGATCAAAGACGTGCACGGTATTGATGATGCGCTGCGCGCCATTGCCGGAGACAGCGTCTCGGGTCTGGGAACCGGCGGGATGGGAACAAAACTGCAGGCCGCCGATGTCGCGTGCCGCGCCGGGATCGACACCATAATTGCCGCAGGCAGCAAACCGGGCGTCATTGGCGACGTGATGGAAGGCGTTTCCGTTGGGACGCGTTTTCATGCTCAGGCATCTCCACTGGAGAACCGTAAACGCTGGATCTTCGGCGCGCCGCCTGCCGGAGAAATTACTGTTGATGAGGGCGCTACCGCAGCGATTCTGGAACGCGGCAGCTCATTATTGCCAAAAGGCATTAAAAGCGTGACAGGCAACTTCTCTCGTGGTGAAGTGATCCGCATCTGCAATCTCGAAGGGCGCGATATTGCCCACGGCGTCACCCGCTATAACAGCGATGCGCTGCGCCGTATTGCCGGACATCACTCACAACAGATCGACACCATCCTGGGCTACGAATACGGCCCGGTCGCTGTCCATCGTGACGACATGATCACCCGTTAAGGAACAGGCATATGCTGGAAAAAATGGGCATTGCTGCCAAAGCCGCGTCATATAAGCTGGCGCTGCTCTCCAGTCGCGAAAAAAATCGCGTACTGGAAACCATTGCTGATGAGCTGGAAGCGCAAACCGAAAGCATCCTCAGCGCGAACGTACAAGATGTTGAGCAGGCGCGAGCCAACGGCCTGAGCGATGCGATGCTCGACCGCCTGGCTCTGACGCCAGCGCGTCTGAAAGCGATTGCTGACGATGTACGCCAGGTGTGTAATCTCGCCGACCCGGTCGGGCAGGTGATTGACGGTGGGCTGCTGGACAGCGGTCTGCGTCTGGAGCGTCGTCGCGTCCCGCTGGGCGTGATTGGCGTAATTTATGAAGCGCGCCCAAACGTCACCGTTGACGTTGCCTCCCTGTGCCTGAAAACCGGCAATGCCGCGATCCTGCGTGGTGGGAAAGAGACCTACCGGACGAACGCCGCCACCGTGGCGGTTATCCAAAAGGCGCTGGAAGCCTGCGGTTTACCCGCGGCTGCCGTACAGTCGATTGATAACCCGGACCGCGCACTGGTCGCTGAGATGCTACGGATGGATAAGTACATCGATATGCTGATCCCTCGCGGTGGCGCGGGCCTGCACAAGCTGTGTCGTGAGCAGTCGACTATCCCGGTCATCACCGGCGGCATTGGCGTATGTCATATCTATGTTGATGATACCGCGGAGATCGCCCCGGCCCTGAAGATTATCGTCAATGCCAAAACCCAGCGTCCGAGTACCTGCAACACCGTAGAAACTCTGCTGGTGCATCAGGATATCGCCGCGCGTTTTCTGCCAGCATTGAGCCAGCAGATGGCACAAAGCGGCGTAACTCTGCACGGAGACGAAATGGCGCTGGCTACATTGAAAGCAGGACCTGCTAATGTGGTTGCGGTGAAAGCTGAAGAGTATGACGACGAGTTTCTGTCGCTGGATTTGAACGTGAAAATCGTCACCAGTCTGGATGATGCCATCGCCCACATCCGCGAGCATGGTACCCAGCATTCCGATGCGATCCTGACGCGTACGCTACGCAACGCCGATCGTTTTGTGAATGAAGTCGATTCTTCCGCTGTGTACGTTAACGCTTCTACGCGTTTTACCGATGGCGGCCAGTTTGGACTGGGTGCGGAAGTGGCGGTAAGTACGCAAAAACTGCACGCGCGTGGTCCAATGGGGCTGGAAGCACTGACTACATACAAATGGGTTGGCTTCGGCGACGACACGATCCGTGCGTAATTGAAAACGGGCGATTCCATAATAGCACTCTGATTTTCAAGGCTATTAAGGCATCGCCCTGTTAATTCTAACCTTCACTCCACTGCCACATTTTTCTATCCTGCGTTTTAACATCATCAGTCTGGTTATGACCCATGCGTCCCTGTGCCAGAAAGGCGATGTATCACAGAATTTTCCCTGCCAGCATGAATTTTCCTGGTCTTAAGTTCACGTATTGTTCCCATGGCCCGATCTATTAGAATCAGTCTCATTTTTATGAGGAGTTGTTGCGTGAAATCGGATATTCACAAACATCGCATTCCTGTAGTGCCGCTCGGCAACCCGTTTCCCCCCCGCCATTGTTCGCTGTGTCCAAAGGGAGCGGCAATTGATCGTGATAATCAACACCGATTAATAGACAAAAGAAGAAGGTTTAAAGCTGGGGAGATACTCGCCCGGCAGGATGAAGCCGCAAACATGCTTTTTGTTATTCACGAGGGATACTGCAAGTCCAGCGTGGAATGCGGTGATAACGATTTTATCAGTCGCTTTTATGTTCCGGGAGATATCATGGCGCTGGATGCTGTCGAAGGGGGGAAGTACCTGACAACGATTAAGGCGGCAACGGCTGCGGAGGTATGTCATATCGATATTGCGCGGTTGTTCAAAGTAGCAGAAAAGGATCCGTCGGTTGCTGCCGCAGTCATCAAGTTTCTCTGCAGGGACAATGGATTCATTGTTGAAAAACTGCGGCGCTATGCGAATAAACATGCTGAGGCCAGGATCGCTGCTTTTCTGGTGGAGTTTTACGAGATGCATTTACGTATTGGCAGGCCAGAAACGACGCTTCACTTGCCATTCTCCCGGGAGGAAATTGCCAGTTATCTCGACCTTAAAATTGAAACCGTTAGCCGGTCATTTAAATCCCTCGAACAACAAAATTTCATTACCCTACATCGGGTGCGAACGGTAACACTTAATAGTTATTTGGGATTAAAAGGTTTCAGCTAAATCTCTCCTGTTGAGCGTTATATAACTCTTGATATTCCAGGAATATTCTTTTTATATGGAAAATTCCTGGTTTTATTTATATGAAATAATTATCAATTCGAATACTAATCCTCCAGCTTGGCGATTATTTTATAAGAATATTCCCCCTCATATGAATATTTCATGAGAATTTTCTTGTGAAGTTAAAAAATTAGCATAATTGCAACAAATAATAAGCATTATAGAGAAAATATGGAGGCGTTAATTATCTTTATGTTTTGTAAGGGTTTTGCTTAGGTGGTATTTGTATGATCTTTTTGATATTTATCAAAAACATAAAAAAGATGAATTGTTTGGTATTGCTTATTTGTGTGGGTGATAATTCTGAAACAAGGCACATTTCAAGTAATTCTGTCTTAGGAGACTTCTTAGATAAAATTTTTTGTGGGAAAATTCTTAGTTTTTTGTAATTTTTGCGTTTCAGGGTTTGTTGAGATGTTACTTAATTCAAATGATAATTTTTTGGCGCGGCAATTCTGGCTCGCAATTAATGGAACCGCTGGAGTGACTTAAAAATAAGACTCGGTGGTGAGTTTGTTCTTAGGAGAAGATAAAAATGAAAAAATTATTATTAGTAACCTCTCTGGCTTCTGTATTTGTTGCAGCAAATGCAATGGCAGACGTTACTGCTTCTGCAACTGCCTCGTGGGACGCGACGGCAACAAAAGATACCACCAGTATGTTGGTTGTCACCCCGCTGAACTCTTTGACTTTCCAGTATGCTGAAGGACTGAAAGCCTTCAACTCTCAGGACGGTGCTTTTGATGTGACTATTCAGGGTCAGGAAACGGCAACTGATTTTGAGCTGACTGCTCAGATCATTAGTAACACGCTGACCAACGCCAGTGGCGATGCGTCTACCCTGAACGTAGGGGTGGCATGGAATGGCACCGCGCTGACTAACTCATCAGATACTGTCCTGGTTAACTCCAGCTCGACTTCTGGTCTTGAAAGCCTGATGGCTGATGGCGCTTATAACGGTGCTGCTCGTGTCAGCGATCAATCCAACTTCAAATTCACCATCGCGTCAGCGACTTCTGATGGTAGCCAGGCAGTAACGGATTACTCTGCTCTGCCAGACGGCTATTGGACTGGCGATGTAAAAGTACAGTTTAATGCAACCTGGACGACTCCGTCCGCCTAAGTAATAAAAATTCGGGAGAATTTTTTCTCCCGAATTTATCAGGAATGGCGTCATGAAAAAATATTTACCGGCAGTGATGTTGGTAGGGTTAGTAGCATCTTTTCCCGGATGGGCAATTAATGTGGGTGAAATCACATCGATAATGACTTCTGCTGAGAGTTCATTATCGAAAGAAATTACTAATACAACTGATGCGGCGCGTTATGTCAGTGTTTCGGTAAAACAATTGTCATCACCTTTGGCGGGGGGAGTCGAAATAAAGCCTGTCAATTCCGGAGAGTTACTTTCTACACCTGCCAATCTTATTCTTCCTGGTCAAGCAAAGGATGTTTTCCGCTTCTTTTATAAAGGACCAGCAGATGATCTCGAACGTTATTATCGTCTGCAATGGATAGATGAGCCGGTCACCGAGAGCGCGGAAACCCGGGCGAATAAAATGGCGGTAGCAACAGCGTCGGCAGAAATTGGCACTATTCTGGTGGTCGCGCCGCGAAAAGAACGTTTTGAATATAGCCGAAATGGCGATGTTATTACCAATACTGGCAATGTTTCGTTTCGTGTGATCGCCTATGGCGCCTGTAAGGATAAGGCTCGCGATCAGGGACGAGGTTGTCGCGAACGCTATTACATTATGCCAGGTACAAAAATAAAACTGCAGTTCACCGACATTAGTAATAGCCGCTCACGCATTGGTATCTGGCACGGTAAGCAGTTTATTACAGTGAAGTGATGGTCAATAGCAGCCATCTGTACGGGATAAATAAAAATACCGGATTGTAAGGATGCATATGACAACAAAATATATTGTCGGCGGTAGCATTTGTCTTTTTCTTGCGCTGACACCAGGAACTTCACATGCAGCCCCAGTAAAAGTGGGTAATTACGTTATTCCCAGCGCTTTCGCCCGTTCACTGGAGCAGGGAATGACGGTGCCGGTATATATTCGTTACAACGAGACTGACGAGAAAAGTCAGCAAAAAATTGCCGATGCGATGATTTCGCTTGTTGATGGCAATATTACAGTTAAAGCCCTGACTCTTGCTGAATTGCCTAATAATGCCGTGTTATCTGGAAAAACTCGTGCGTTGGTAGAAAAAATTCGTGATGTGAAATTTCACGATAACACCAATATCGAGCTATCGGACAATGCACGCCTGCAACTCAACGTCTCTTCATTTCACCTGGAGATGATAGTCAGCAAAGATGCGTTAACTGAAGCGATTGTCGCACGCAGTAGCCTGCTTGGACCTTCCAGCGTGGAGTCTCTCTCTAACGTCCTGAACTATAACTTTGGTACCTACTACAACGATTATCATAATGGCAGCAGTACCCGCAGCTATCTGACGGTGGACAATACAACATCGCTGCGTGAGCACCATATCAATATTAACGGTTCGTTTTACGGCATCGGCGACAGCAACGGCACCAGTAAACTCTATCGTGCGATGTATGAGCGTGATTATGACGGGTATCGACTGGCGCTCGGGATGCTCGACACCTGGAACGTGCAGTCTATTGCTAGTTTGAATGCGTTGAATGGTGGGAAAATTTACGGTGTGAGCTACGGAAACAAAGGAAGTACGGTTGTTGAGAATACCGCGCTTTCACTCACGCCGATTACCGTATTTTTGCCAGCCGCTGGCGAGGTTCATGTCTTCCGTGATGGGCGTTTGCTCAGCGTGCAGAACTTTAATATGGGCAGCTATGAAATTGATACCAGTCGCTTTCCGTATGGTGTTTATGACGTCACGGTAGATATCGTGGTCAATGGCCGGACAATTAATAGTCGTATTAGCAGGGTTAATAAAATCTTTGCCCGCCAACAAGCCGCCGGGATTGATCAGCTTTCGTGGCAACTGTTTGGTGGCTCACTGGATTATGACCGTGTGAGTTACAAGCGAAATCATTATCAAGATTTGGGCAACGAGCAGACCTGGATTGCCGGGGGGGCCGCATCGGTGACGCTGGCGATATTATCGGGGCTGGGCCTGAAATCCACGCTCTACGGTTTTGACAACAATGCGGTTAATGAAACGGATGTCACGCTCAATGTGAGTGAATACGTAAGCATTGGCAATCAGACGCTAGTGGCGAACGATTCGTCATGGCGAAATATCAGTAACATCAACCTTAATGTCCCTGAGGGATACGGTTCCCTATGGGCATCTCGTGAAGACAGTAAAATTGGCGATCGTCTGCCTATACAGGAGCGTGATAATTATTCCATTGGCGGGACTCTTAACCTCGGAAAGTTTATTCCTCATGGCGGCTCGCTCACCGTGAGTCAGACGGAGAATCGCTACTCGGGAAATAAATATCGTAATCTGGACTACAGCACGACCCTTTATTCAGGCAGGTATGCCACGGTTGGGTTGCGTGCAGGTATTCAGCGTTATTACTACAACAATCGGAATGACGATGGGCGACAGGAACGTTATGTCAGTCTGGATTTATCATTGCCGTTGGCGACCTGGTTGAGCATGGGCGTCTCCCGGGATCGTTATGGCAGTACTCAGGGTAATCTCAGCGCGCGTAAGCAGTATGCTGAGGGCCCGATTAAATCGGTCGGATTGTCGGCATCAACGCGTCTGAGTGGCGAACAGTATTACGACAATAATTATTCGGTAAACGGCAATTTGAGTTATGACACGAAATATAACGCCGGCACCGTATCGGTAACGCGTTCTGCTGACAACTCCACCAATATGAACTTCTCTTCCCAGGGTTCTCTGGCGTGGGCAGGTAAAGATTTCGGCCTGAGTAAAGAGCGGCAGCGGTCCGGCATCATTGTGAAAACAGATTTGACCGGTGAAGGGAAACTGGCTGCGAAGATTAATAACCGCAATTATCTTCTCAGCGGTAAATCAAATTTCATTGCACTGCCGCCCTATGCTCAGTACAAGCTGGAAATCCTCAATGATAAAAACTCTGAGGACAGCTTCGATATTGTTTCAGGACGCAAACAGGAGCTGACGCTATATCCGGGTAACGTGGGTGTTATCAATCCTGAAGTGAAAAGCATGGTCACTGTATTCGGGCGCATTCGTTATCCCGATGGACAATTGGCTGCAAATACCGATATCCATAACCACATCGGTAAAACGCGTACGGATGAAAAGGGTGAGTTTGCTATCGATATCGATAAAAAGTATCCGGTCATCACGTTAATTTCAGCCAATGGCAGCATATGCGAAGCCGATCTTGATTTGGAAAAAGCACGCGGCGCAGCGTGGGTTGGCGATGTGAAATGTGCAACGCAAACCACGATGGCGCAGAGGTAATAAAATGAAAGTATTAATTAAATTAGCTACTGTAATCTGTGCCGTAGGGAGTTTTTCACCTGTGCCTGCTTTGGCGTTGAATGCAATCTCTTCCGGCTCAGTTAGCAATAACTATTTGTTTATCGAAAATGCCATTGATAGTGAATACTTTATTACCCCATCGGCACTTGATCCGCGTTTCAGCGGGTCAAACACGTGGATAAAATACGGTACCTCTCAGGTGAGTCTCGGGTATTTAGGTTTTGTCGGCTGGACTGCGCCTGGAAATTATTATCAGGACATGTGGATTGATAACTCCCCGATTAACGGGCCTTTCCGGGGAATCCGTTGTTATAGTGGCACCCAGTGCCCATCAACCGGGTTTATTGCCGGATTGGGCACTGACAAAAACGGTTTTTATCATGCGCAGGTCGGCTCTGTCGCAGGCGTTATTGGTGGCGCCTACGGATTCGCTTCCCTGACCGATACTGCTTATGAGTACTTTCGCAATGTGCCTACCGGTAGCAGCGAAACCTACGTGTTCAACCGCTGTTATACTTCTGTAAATTATGATTATTCTTCCGGGCAACGGTGCAAAGACCAATCGACAGGATCATGGAATTACGTCAATTACACGTTAACTAAACGCGGTCATCTGTCACTTGTCTCGACTAACGCATTTCAGGAGCTTTGGGTTGCCAGCGACGGTACGCCGAGCATCACCAAAGACTCTGGTTATTGCGAACTTGGCGTGGTAGGCGGTACTGACGGTGTGATTTGCAAAATGGTGAGTTATAACCTGCAACAAACGGCCAATCTGACCGCCTCCTTGACGTTTCGCGCTTTTGTCGATACGGCGATGCTTGGTTTTACGCCCGGAGCGGCCACCGTGAGATACTCCGGGAATGGTTCAAACTGGTATAACTATGGTACTTCAACTGCTTATTACAACGTTTTTACGACCTCCGGAGAATACATTTATATTTTTCTGTCAAAAGCATTTTTGAAGAATCTTGTCGATTCAGGGATCAGCATTACTAACAGTCAGCCCTTTACCTTCGGCTTTTATAATGGCTTAACACCAGAGTCAGGACACTACCAGTTTACCCCTTCGCTACAGCTCAATATTGTGCCGAAGGAGTATGGGATCAGTATCGTCTCTTCGGACAACACAGCTTCTGCGAGCGGTAGTGGCACGATTGGCGATGCCGCTCCTATAGAAATGGAGTACACCGTAACCGTCTCAGGTCCCCGTCAAGCAGACAGTATTACCGCGCAAGTTATTGGGGAAAGTACGACGATAAACAGTGTCCCTTACTGTCTGTTTACGTCTGCGCAAGGCGGGCTGTCCGTCCCCATTCCCGCTTTTCTGCAGTACAACAGTCAGTCGGGGGGCGTGGTGCAAAAACGAAATAGCTGCAGTGAAGCGGCAGTCAGTATGAGAGATGCGCAGTGGCAACAGACGCCCTGGGACGCAAATAACAATGACGATGGAAGCTATTATGCTACTGATTTGAAATTGCTTTTCCCAATGAATGATTCACGTTCGATGTTAACCGTTTCCGGCGCTGACTGGGAAGGTGTCGTCAGCGCCAGTGGAGAGATAAAAGTCACGGCGAATTGGGTGGGAGTGACGCCATGAACCGCCGTCGTCTGGCGCTTAGATGGGTATTTATTCTACTTTCCGGTCTGACAGCATTCTCTACACAGGCAGTCTACCTGGAGTCGACCATTTATGAGATGCCATCGGATAAAGCATTTATCAGTAAACGAATCTATAACGATAGCCAGAAACAGAATTTATACAGTATCGGCGCAGTAAAAATTGATAAGCCGGGACCGGGAGGTGAAAACAGAAGTGCTATTGCTGAAGGCGAACTTCTGTTTACTCCGCTGAATTTTTCACTGGCTCCGCAGGCGAGTGAGTTTTTTAAGATTTTCTACCGCGGGCCGCAGGATGATAAAGAACGCTATTACCGAATTCTGTTTCGTGAAATGCCGATCACGCTGTTTACCGAACGTAATCAAGGGAAAGGCGGGCAGGCTCTCCCGGTGATCGCTATGGACACCATATTGGTTGTTCGCCCGAGAAACATAAATCTGGCCTACACCATTGATGAGGCTAACGGAACACTGAAAAACACTGGGAATACTTTTTTTAAAATCATCGTACACCAAGGGTGCAATTCAACCGATGATGAAGCCACCATGCGTTATGTGTTGCCGGGTGAAACCTGGCGTAGTAGTGAGCTCAAAACAAAAAACCGAAAGTTTATCGTAGCGTTGCAGAAATACATCCCAGTAGGTCAGGGGTGCTTCAAACTCAATCAATAGTAAGCATTGAGTCTGATCCGATATGTCATGGTTAGATATCGAACCTATACTGTAACTATCTTTATACAATGCAGTATTCAGCTCAGCACAGATGAAACTTTGGTCATTTGTACTCCATGTCACGGTATTCAAGAGTCAGGCAGTATGAAAAGTATAATTAATGATCAGGTTGAGTGCGATTCCACCAGAAAAAGCCTGAAACATCGCGATACTACAATAATCCTTTCGGCATCTACAGCGAGACTACTTGAGCTATTCATTGCCCATAAAAATCAACAACTCCATCGTGAGTTTATCATTGAAGAAGTATGGAAAAAGCATGGCATGGCCCCATCGGGTCATAGCCTTAATAAAAGTATCAGTATATTGCGAAAAGCATTTAGTGAGTTGGGGGCCGATAATCCCATTGAAACATTGCCCCGGCAGGGATTTTTGTTCCATGCTTCGGTCAATGATGAACAGTCATCTTTCAGTGGAGATGTACCTGTTCGTTCGGTAACAGAAACGGTGAACTCACCCGCAACACCGAAACGCAAAAATATTGTTCTGTTCATTTTATTGTTTGCCTTTCTTGGGAGCTCTGTTTTGATATTGCCAGCTCTTAATTCAGGTGCCACGAATTTTATCTATATCAGGGCAATAGGTGATTGTGAACTTTATACTGCCGATGACAATAATGCTGATAAAACGAAAGCGTTTTTATCTTCTGATATGTGGCGAAAAATAAATGCGACTTGTCATGATGGCAAGAAAACAATTGTTTTTTATGATGATAATAATTTATCGGCAGGTAATGATCTTAAAGAGAATTTTTTGGGGATCTGTACGCTGGATAAAGGAGGGGCTGCCCGTGAATGCGAAAATTATCTTTATTAGCGGGGCGATCTTTCTTGCGGTGATAACAGCATACTTTTTTTATCGCCATCAAGAACCTGAGACGCTGACCTGCTCTGCCAAGAATTACCTGCATCTGGAGGCGCAAACTCAGGGCGTAAAAATTGAAGGTGAAGTTCTGTTGGTTTTTCGTATTTCTTCCGCTACCGAAGGGCGGGTATCCCAGATAGGGAGCCTTAATATTCAGGGTAAGCACTATGCTGTAGATCGTAATGTTGTCCTGAATTTTATTGGCAAAGACCGTGACGGATATCTGCAGACTCGTCGCTTGGCTATTGTCAAAAATAAAAATGACAATGTTCCCGATGACATTACCGAACTGCTTATGTCTCAACAGGATATTTTCTATTATAAGGTCATCCGTATCGCAGGAAATGTCTATGCAATAAGAGATCTGCGACGTACGCTCATGGTTTGTCGGGCAGCATAAATCAAGGTAATGTGTTAGTATTTTGATTTTTGTGGTTGTATATTTTGTCGTTGCTTGCATTCGTGGTTTTTTATTTTGCCTTGTAGTGAAAATGAGTAAAAGGATTTGTACTGATGAAAATTAGGAATTTTCCTTTTTTGATATTTAAAATGGATTTACCATTTAATGGGAATACGCATATGGATAATTGTGATTATAAACTCTGAAATTACGTGATATGGCTTATGGATAAAGTTAATTCACGAACCGCCTTATAATTGCTGGAGGCTGAAGGTGTTGTATATTCTCTCGTGTATATAACGAGGGACCTGCTATGCCATAAATTTAAGTTGGTGGTAACTATGAATACGAAAAAGGTTTTTCTGCTCAGTTATGATATTTTTCTTTTCTCAGGGATAAAAGCGTGGCTGCCAAATCTGGTACTGGTTGATGCGCGATCATTTATTTCTGGTACACAGTCAGTTATTCCACGATACCCGTCCTGTTTGCTGGTGATCGATAACCGGTTACCATTGCTACTGGTCAGGAAATGGTTTCAGAGAAATAGCACGCAGTTTATCAACATCAACTGTATTGTTCTTCGGATGAATGAAACTCGTTCTGTTAATCGAGGATACGAGGAGTATGCTTTCATTAATGGACGAGAATTATCTGATCAATTGATTTCTCAGCTAAGAGCCAATTTAATGGCACCCAATGAGGTTGTGGAGGTCACTAAAGGTTCGACGATTTTTAATTTTCATTTGACTGAATTTGAAGAGGAAATGTTGTATTCATCATTCACAAAAGAAAAATTGCACGACTTTTGTATTGCTAACTCACTAACAACTAAGTCAGTTTATCGATATCGGGAGCGGATAACCGCTCGTCTGGGATTTTCTCATTTTAATGAAACTATCATTTTTTTAACCAGGAATAATTTATTGCATGAAGGCTACCCGACAAACAGTCATTCTGGTGAGAATGTAATTTATGGCGATGCATATGATGTTTCAGATTCTGGCCGACTGAGTATGGCAATAAGGAATGAAGAAATCATTCCTTATTTTCAGCCCATCGTAAATATCAATGGGGACGTCTGTGGTGTTGAGGTTTTAGCTCGGTGGCCACAGGGCCATAATTATGCGATTTCTCAGCGTGAGTTTATACCTCTGGCTGAAAAAAGTGGCTTAATGAATGAGTTAACGAGCTATTTAATGACCACCGTCGCGCGTAATCTGGTCGACGGAAGCGAGGATATTAATAAAACGCTATTCGTCTCCTTTAATGTCAGTCCATCAGGTTTAAGTAATCCTGTTTTTTATTGGGAATGCCTTAACTTTATGGAGATAACGCAAAGACTACCGATAAAATTAATGATTGAAATAACCGAAAATCAGACTCTAACTATCACTCCAGCTCTCAAAGAGCTGATACGATCGTTGCGAAACAGAGGGGTGCTGTTTGCTTTAGATGATTTTGGCACGGGATACGCTAATCTCTGCTATCTCAATGAGTTAGACCTGGATGTAATCAAAATTGATAAAACGTTCATCAAGGCTATTAAAGAAGTTGAGCAACATATCCCTATGCTCGAGTCAATCATTCATCTTTCCGGACTCCTGGGGTTACGCATGGTGGCGGAAGGCGTTGAATATGGCTATCAGCAGCAATGGTTGCGGAAAAATAATGTGGATTACCTGCAGGGTTATCAATTTTTACCGCCAGTGATGTTTGATGATTTTATGCGTTTTTACAAGCAGTCTGTAGGGCTGTTTGAATCAGCGTCGGATTCAACTTTTTCAGCGTAAACTTGTCGGGAACATCAGGGGCGGATGCCTCTGATGCCGGTTTTTTTGCCGAGGTTAGTACTACAGATCCTGCCTGTCTGGTGAAGACGATAGCCTGTTCTGAGTGAAACATTGTTTGTTTATGTGTCTTTTACAGGGTATTTATAGCGGTATCAGCGTTAATCAAACCGCTTCCGAGGTTAGTTAGTCTATAGCCATGCGTCATTTCCTGACAAAATTAAGAGTCTGGCTTCCACCACCACTCATCTTAATATTATTCCTCATCGCGGATGCGTTGACGGCGATCCCGCGTTTCATATTTGGCGCGGCGACTATCGTAATAAGTGCATTGTTGGCTAGCGCCAGTTTGGCGATGATACTGCATACCGCGTGGCAGATGCGGAAGAAACGTACGACGCTAAACCCACTGCATGCAGAGAAATCGACCACGCTTGTTACTGGCGGATGTTATGCCTGGAGCCGCAATCCAATCTATCTTGGAATGAGTGGACTCCAGTTAGCTTTTGCTCTCTACGTCGGTAGCCTGATTGGAATATTGGTTGCACCACTGTTTATGCTGGCGGTTGCCAGATTGCACATTGATTTTGAAGAGGAACAACTGCGAAAACATTTCGGGCTGGAATGGAAACACTATGAGCAGCGTGTTCGCCGCTGGTTATAGCGTTCCCTTGCTGCGTACAGGATGCCTGTGACGACACGATTCGTGCGTAATTGAATCCGGATGATGCAAAAATAGGCGTTTGATTCGCAAGGCCATTGACGCGTCGCCCGGTTAGTTTTAACCTTCTACCCCGTGCTCACATTCGTGGACATGTCCTTTTCAGGGCCGATATAGCTCAGTTGGTAGAGCAGCGCATTCGTAATGCGAAGGTCGTAGGTTCGACTCCTATTATCGGCACCATCCCTTAGTATTTCCAAGTCATCTCAAATCAACAAAACCCTTTAAAAACATAGATATTACGCGATTTTTCGTCATTTGACGTCAACCCCTATCTCTTGAAATCAACATACAATTGGGGGCACAATCGGGGGCATGTTCTGTTCGGTCTAGGAAATGTGCCCCCAATGATGCTGAATGCCCGCAAGGTTGAAGCCGCTAAAGGAAAAGAGAAGAGCTATAAGCTATCTGATGGAGGTGGCCTGTACCTTCAGGTAGAACCTAATGGCTCGCGTTACTGGCGTATGAAGTACCGTTTTGCTGGTAAAGAGAAGCGCTTGTCCTTTGGTGTCTATCCAACAGTCACCCTCGCAGATGCCAGACAAAAACGCGAAGACGCAAAGAAACTACTCGCAGCAGGTGAAGATCCTGGCGAAGTGAAAAAAGCAAAGAAGCATGCTTTAAACGCAGCGATCGAGACACTTAACCCATTCAGAGAAGTGGCGTTAGAGTGGCACAAAATGAAATCTCCCAAATGGTCTGAGGGCTATGCTTCAGACATCATTGAGGCGTTTGAGAAAGACATTTTCCCGCATATTGGACACAGACCTATAGCCGATATTCAGCCCCTAGAACTACTTGAAGTACTGAGGTTGATAGAAGCACGAGGCGCTATGGAGAAAGCGAAGAAAGTCCGTCAGCGATGCGGTGAAGTTTTCCGCTATGCCATCGTAACGGGTAGAGCAATCTACAATCCTGCACCGGATCTTGCCAGTGCGATGCAAGGACATGAAGCAGTCCACTATCCATTCCTCAAAGCCAACGAGCTGCCGGAGTTCTTTACTGCCCTTAACGCTTATTCAGGAAGCCCAATTGTATTGCTGGGGGCACATTTACTTATCCTGACGGGTCTAAGAACAGGAGAGCTAAGAGCAGGTGAGTGGCGTGAGGTGGATTTTGATAATGCGGTGTGGGAGATTCCCAAAGAACGTATGAAAATGCGACGTGCTCATATTGTGCCGCTTTCAAATCAAGCATTAGTCCATCTTGAAACCTTAAAAGAACTGACTGGAAACTATCCTTTGATGTTTCCTGGGCGTAACGATCCAAGTAAGTGCATGAGTGAGGCCAGTATTAATCAGGTCTTTAAGCGTATTGGATATGCTGGCCGTGTTACTGGCCATGGCTTCAGACACACAATGAGCACTATTTTGCATGAAAAAGGCTTCAATAGTGCATGGATTGAAACCCAGCTTGCACATTTGGATAAAAATGCTATTCGGGGGATATACAATCATGCTCAGTATCTTGAGGGGCGTCGGGAAATGATGCAATGGTACAGTGATTTTATTGGTGGAACGGAGTCTTGAGTAATGGCAAATAATACTCTTAAGCTTCATCGAACTCATTATAGCATTAGTGAGACCGCTAAAATATTGGGCTGCGATGAGCAAGATGTTATTTATATTGCGGATGAAAAAGACATTCCATTGTCGCTAAGAATGTGTGGGCGATGGTCTTTTTCAAAGCATAAAGTAAGAGATGTGGACTCTTTTATTCAGAATATAAACTCTTTGAAAAAAGACAAAGATGGTTTTAGTTATATATCTGAGTTTAGTTTGATTAAGATTAATGAAGTTAAAAAAGATAAAAAACTAGTACTGGCGAGTACAAAAGGCTATTTCCAAATGCCACCAAAAGTTAAAAGTGATTTTGTTTTTTATGAGGGGCAGTTCCCGGAGTACCCATCATTGTTATCTCCTGCTGGTACCACCTATTCTGAAATGGTCAAATATATTCAAATTGACTGGAAAAATGATGATGGGTTTGGATATGAGGGAGATGCGTACCTGGAGCGGGAAGATGTAAAGAAATTGCATCTAATATTAAATGATGATGTTTCTAATGATAAATATAAATCGTTATCAATTGCACAGCAAGAAAGACATGCTACCAAGAGAAATGAGATTCTAAGTGTAGCATTATATCTTTATAAAGAGGATATGGCATACCGAAAGGAAAATGCAGCAGCCCTTGCTGACCTTATCTTTAGTCGGGCTGAGGAATTTTGGCCTGATAAAAAAGAGCCTCCGCTATCACACCCAATTATTAGCAAACTAATATCATCTATATTCAAGAAACCATCATTTACAAAAAATTAACAATTTTGGCGAGTAAGGAGATTTTTCTTACTCGCCTTTTTTATATTTTTGAACGATGTTTTAATCCTCTTCGTTGATATAGATTGATACATAGAGAGGAACTCATTATGGGGTTTACTGATAATCGTCCTTCTGCTGACTCGCTCATTGATATGAAATTCATTACATCTGATTGTCTTTTTACTGATAAATGGATTTATAAACTGATTTCTCTGGGACGTTTTCCTAAACCAATCAAGTTAGGTCGTATGTCCCGATGGCGTGCTGGTGACTACTATGCTTGGCGTGATAGTCATTCTTCAGAGTAAAAACATTAGTATTAGAAGCATTTATGAGGAGTTTATATGAATTACCGTCTACAACCGGCGGGGAGTCAATACATATCCCTTCCAATTAAGAATGAATATGTTTCCGTGTTAGAAAACTATAAAGTAAGTCCGTTTAAAGAAAATCATAGCGACACTGCATGTATTGTGCGAATTATTGAAATATTTTCATTGAATAAGCTGCGCGCTAAAGGTGAAAAGCTGTATTCACTTACGGGGTTAACAGTACCTGATACGGAAGCTGTGGCGAATGAGATCAACCTGCTCCTAAGCCGTTATGCCCAGTTGTGTCGTCAGGAAGAGGAAGAGTTATCTTTCCGGCAGCGTGAAGTGACAAATGCGGAAGTTGCATGGAAAAGCACATTCTCAAAAAACGGCGTCAGTAGCATTGCTGAAGCCAAAACGAATAAAACGGGGCATGCTGAACGCGCGGATGCTGAACGGTGTTACCATCTGGCTGTTTCCCGGCTGAATGAGCAACATAGCCGACTGAGCACAATCAAGCTTTTACCGGGCGTACTGGCCGATGAAGTTAACTACATTGGTAAGGGAGTTGAGAAGCGTTTACTGAGCATATTTCCTCAATCCGGCCAGATCCCTGCTGATTTTATTTCTGTGTTTAATGACGGTGACGTTGTTCGTGATATTAAATTTATTACAGATGCACTCAAATCTTTGTCTGATTCTGTGAATGAAATTATTAGCCGTTGTAGTGTTCCAACCGATCGTTATGTATTAAATAACGGTGGAATGGCAAGAGCTATGGCTTACAGGGAGTACTATCGAGCAGATAATTATGTATTACGTTCAGTCGTTAGTGACCGGGATTATGTTGAGCATGTAATGAAATACAATCGGGTTACTGAGTACAAAAATAAAATCTTTTCTTAAATACTAAAAAAGGTGAAAAACTATGTATGCCTTCAAAACTGAAAGGCCGGACGCAGCACGTCGTTATCATAATAAATTCGTCACTGGTACTAACTATCAGGAGGAATCAAACAGACGTTTTGCATTAAGCGAACCCACTGAAAATATACTGCGTACCTCAATTCTGGAATCCGGGTGGCTTATTAAAAATATCACCCTACGTGATGTTAACGCCGTGTCAGGTAATGCCGTCAATATTGGTGCCAGTGAACTGCATACCGGACGTGTGGATGGTGGCCGTTTCCACAAAAAAATGGCAATCAATGGTACGGAGTTCTTTCTGACAGAGACGGATACCTGCGCCCGGATCAGCTATTCCGATATGTCTCATATTTACCATACCGGCGTGCCGGATGAGTTTGAGAAAACGGTTGAGAGCTTTTTTTCCCAGGCATATGCGCTGGACATGCTGCGGGTCGGTTTCAACGGTGTGTCGATTGCAAATACTACAAACCCGGAAATCAATAAAAAAGGCGAGGATGTCAATATTGGCTGGCATGCACTGGCGAAAGCCTACGGGAACGGGAAGCAAATCATCTCTGAGCCTGTCACTCTGGGAGAGACTGGCACCTGGAAAAATATTGATGCTCTGGCCAACCATCTGATTACTGAGCTTATTGCTGAGCAGTTTCGTGAAGATCCCCGTCTGGTTGTACTGGTTGGGGCAGAGCTGGCTGCACATCAACGCCTGAAGTTATTTAATGCTGCAGACCGCCCGGCTGATGTGAATGCCGCACAGATGGCTACAAGTTCTGTTGCTGGCCGCTTTGCGTTTATTCCCCCGTTTATGCCGGGTAAGCGTCTGGCAGTAACGACGCTGGATAATCTGCACATTTACACCCAGGCGATAACACGCTGGTTCCGTGCTGAGTTTGATGATGAAAACAGTGAATACGTACATTCCTACCTGCGCAATGAAGGCTATGCACTCGGTGAACCAGAACTGTACGCGGCTGTCGATGAGAGCGCTCTGACGTTTGCGGATTGACTTAGCGACAGAAAGACCCGCTCAGAGGCGGGTCTCGTTTACAGCATCAGGAAAAAATGAAGAACTATTTTTAAGCAGAGGCTTAAGCATGCCAGCGTTAATTAATCCAGGCAATGATCAGTTTTCGGTTATAAATTTCTTGCCTCACCAGGAATGCACGGGATATAGTTTAAAGGTTGCCGCAAAATCGGCAGCCGGGCGTGGAAACCCGAGTAATCTAACGGCGACACCAGACGCGCCATGCGTCTTTTTTTGTGTCTTTGCCTTTGTGCACCTGTTACCTGTACAGCGGTTTCTTTACTGCTGTAGCTATCGTGTAATGGTGGCTCAGGCGGGGCTGACCTCGGTCAGGCCGGTATCCGTTAGAGCCGGTATTTCCACCCCCGTCTGGGCTACCACCCATGAGCGTGGAAACTCCGGTGGTAGCGTTACCCGCTATCTAACGGAGGTTGCCATTATGGCTATAGTCCCTGCTTTATCTCACCCTGAATTTACCTTTGTCTTTCTGGCTGTCCGCCGTACAGACCGTGATGCCCGTCCACGTCCTGTGCGTGTAATCGCAGACTGTGAGCATGCTGCACGCCTTAAACTTGCCACTGAATTTATCCTGAGCTTTGCTGCCCGTATCCCTGTGAAAAACGCCGGGGAGGTGGTTGCATGAAATCCATGAATTTTAAGCAAGGCTGCATATTGAGTGAACTGGGGGAGAGTCGTCTGTTACGGGCGGCACTTGCCAGTGAGTTCCTTGCAGAGGTTCTGTCCGTTCCCACAGTGAATGGGGCGAGAACTGTTTCAGCAGAAGGCGCTGCGGCTTTAGTGGCCTGTATTGCCGAACAACTGGATGGCGTTGTTAAGGAAACCAGCACAATTAAGGGAGTGATGCGCGATGAATAATAATCAAAATTTAAAGGCGCATGCTTTACGAACAGCAGTCTTACGGTATTACATTGCTGATGCATTCATTTCCTTAATGGAACGTGTTCATAATGAACCTGTTTATATTGAAGATGGCGAACGAATAGAACTCACCCACGAAAAAGTGGTGAGTAATATTATTTACCATATTGAAATGCCGTGGGTGAATGAGTTTGGGGCTGATGCAGGTTGCATACTGGCCGCAGAGAAACTGGAAAAAATGCTTAAACCGGGCTTTATGTCAGAAAATATTCGCCTGTCAGTTTTTGGTGTCACAGAGATGCGTGAGGTTTACCGGGATATTATTTTCGGTGCACCTGATGGCGAACTACCCGAAGGTTTTGAATTTGTGAAGCCGGAAGGTCAGGAGGTGCTGCTGTGAAAACACCGTCTGTATCCACGATTTCCGGGGCTGCAATTGGGCGCTGGCCTTATATCCTGTCAGCATTAGGTATCAAAGTACCGTCCGCAGGACATCATGGGGCTTGCCCTGCCTGTGGTGGCAAAGATCGCTTTCGGCTGGACGATAAAGCGGGGCGTGGGACGTGGTTTTGTAATCAGTGCGGTCATGGCGATGGTCTTGATCTGGTTCGTCTGGTGACAGGAAGAAAGATAAAAGAAGTCGCCGGGATGGTATCTGAGGCGCTTGCATTACCAGAAATACAGGAGAAGCCCGCTTTGCCCGCCAGGAAAAAGGCCGCAGGAAAAGAAGCGGGCGCGGAGCGATATACCAGACTCAGACAGCAGTCCTGCAATGGTGAACCGGTTTATCTGACAAACAAGGGCTTACACGGGTATTCACTTCCCTTGCTGTCACAGCCTTTGAATCTGGCCGGAATAACATTTTCCTCCGGTTCATTACTGCTGCCGTTGACGGATATTTCCGGGAATATTACTGGTGGCCAGCTTATCAATCCTGACGGGGATAAAAGTCTGCTGCCCGGTAGCCAGCTGTCTGGCGCATTCATTGCCCTGACCGATATACCCGCTGAAACACCTGAACAGGTGATTATCACTGAGGGTTTTGCCACGGCGCTTACCGTCAGTCTGCTGACTGAAGGGTGGATCGTGGCGGCTGTTGCTGCCACCAATTTACTGAAGGTGACGGAGCAGATCCGGAAACGCTGGCCGGAAACCCGGATCATTCTGGCTGGCGATAATGATCTGGCTGACGGGAAAGAAAACACCGGGCGTATTCAGGCAGAGAAAGCCGCCAAAGCAGTGGATGGCTGGGTAACGCTCCCTCCGGTACGCCATAAGGCTGACTGGGATGATTATCGGCAGGAAGTGGGGAAAGAACGGGCGAGAGATGCCTTTCGTGAAGAAATGACGCTGCATGGCAAAGGGCAGACCCGTTTACCAGAAGGATTCCGGCTGACAAAAGAATATTTGTGGTACGACAAGCTGGTTAATAAATCTGATGGTGATACGGAGATACGAAATATCAAAATTTGCAGTCCGTTGCGGGTGACGGCAATCACCAGTGATGCTGATGGAAGTAATTACGGGCGTTTGCTGGAATGGGAAGATACCAACGGAAACAGCCGTAAATGGGCAATGCCGATGGAGATGCTGGGTGGCAGCGGGGAAGAGCTGCGCCGCGTTCTGCTGGTTAACGGGCTTTCTTACATCAACATTAACGGTATGGCCAGAGCATTCCTGATGGAATATATCTCGCTGTGTAAACCGGACAGAAAAGTAACCTGTGTGAATAAAACGGGCTGGCACGGCGGGGTTTACGTTCTCCAGGATGAAGTGATAGGGCGTGAAGCCCAGTCAGTCATCTTACAAACGTCGAGTGTGCAGGGGCGTGATTTTCGTGTCAGCGGTACATCAGAGGACTGGCGTGAAAATATAAGCCGTTACTGCATAAAGAATGCCCGTCTTGCCTTTGCGGTGAGTCTGGCATTTGCTGCCCCCCTTCTGAAACTGGTTGGTATCGGCGGTGGAGGTTATCACCTCAAAGGAGAATCGACGGACGGTAAAACCACGACGATGAAAGTGGCTGCATCAGTATGTGGTGGAACAGATTTCTGGCATACGTGGCGGGCGACGGGGAATGCCTTAGAAGGAACGGCGAGCCGCCGTAATGATGCCACGCTGATGCTGGATGAAATCCGGGAGGTTGACGGCAGGGAGGCGGGGAATATCGCTTATATGCTGGCTAACGGGCAGGGCAAAGCCAGAGCCAGAACAGATGGATCGGTAAGGGAAACCAACCGCTGGAATCTGTTGTTTCTGTCCACCGGGGAACTGTCACTGGTGGAACATGCGGCAAGCGCCGGGGAACGTACGTATGCCGGGGTTGAAGTCAGAATGATCCAGATCCCAAGCGATTCAGGCAAATATGGCGTGTTTGAAGAACTTCATGGCTTCAGTAGCGGGAAAACCCTGGCTGAGCATCTTGAGCAGTACGTAGCGCATTATCATGGTGCGCCATTCCGCGACTGGCTGCATTGCCTGACCGCTGATCTGCCGGAACTGACCAGCCAGGCGAAAGCCTTATTGAAAGAGTACACCCGAAGGCTGACGCCGGAAAATGCCGGGAATCAGGTTGGCCGGGCTGTTACCCGTTTTGCTCTGGTTGCGATGGCCGGGGAACTGGCCACAAAAGCGGGCATCACAGGATGGCCGGAGGGAGAGGCCTTTCGTGCCGCTCAAAGTTGTCTGGCTGCATGGATGGCTGACCGGGGCCATACAGCTAATCAGGAAGATAAAGCGGCACTTGAACAGGTACGGGACTTCATGACGCGTAATCAGTTCAGTCGATTTGCTGACTGGAATGACGACAGGAACCGGCCTGTTTCAATGATGGGATTCAGAAAAGTCGATAAAGGAGACAACGTGACAGAGCCGGTTGTAACGTTCTACGTTCTCCCGTCAGGCTGGAAGGAGATCTGTAAGGGATTTGATTCGCGTAAAGTGGCCAGGTTGTGTGTGGACGCGGGCTGGCTGAAACCCGGTGAAGATGGCCGGACGCAAAACAGCATTCGCCTGCCAGAAATAGGGCTTAAACGTGTGTACCAGTTCAATACACAGGTACTGGGAAGCGCCGAACCGGAGTAATTATCGCGTGAGTCTTATTTTTATGAGGTAACACTGGTAACAGAGGTAACACCCGCTACTGATACGGTGCTTCAGTGTTACCAGTCAAAAATACTGACTGGTAACAGAGGTAACAAAAAATGGTGTGTTACCACGCGTTACCTCTTGATTATGCTAACTGGTAACAGATTAAATCCTTTTAAATCAATAGTGTAACACGTGTTACCAGTGTTACACGTTCAGAACAAGAGGTAGGGATCCAAATCCCTTCTTCTGGCGGGCAACAGTATAGGGCACAGAACGATGAAGATGATGAGAATGTACTGCCCCACATGTCAGGCAGTAGCGCGGATAGGTAAAACAAACAGGAAACACCCACAGCTGTACGATGTGTATTGCTATTGCTCTAATGTGGAGTGCGGTCACTCGTTTGTGATGAATGTTGCTTTCTCCCATTCCGTTAGTCCAAGCGCGCTGAATGGGCAGGGGAGGGTTAAAGAGCTAATTGATGCCATTCCACCCGAGGAGCGGGAAAAGGCTTTAAAGTTGCTGCTGGCTGCGCAAAAGAATGGGTAAAGTATGCGTCGGGAATGGCCGATCCGTTCCCGGAACCTGAACACAGGATTTCAGTTTATGCGGACATAAAATTATTATTTTTCATATTGTTATATTTTTCGTGTTTCACGAACCTCCATAAAATTACACACCTAAAATAAATTATCCATTTAATATCATAGTGTTACGTATTCAGGCCACAAATGCGACGGACAGTAAAACTGAAAAAAGCTGAATTTCTTTTCATTCTTTTCAGTTCCTGTCTCGCAGAGCATCCCCAGAACGGGCGCGGGCTGGCGGTATCGTTTGTAAAAAATCACAACTGAAAAATTTTAGTGATATGAAAACCGCAGGCGGGTGCGGTGTAGTGCAATTTTGATAGGTTTCGGTTTAATGTGAGCTAACCGCTTGAAAATTTTCTGATGTGTAACATTATAGTGGTGACAATTGGTTACCGATGTGGTTTGTTGACTTTTTGTTAAAATCACTCGCTATGCTTACACTTGCTCTTAGGATGAAGAGATGCTCACAGCAACTATTACTTTTTACAAAATAGATGAGTTCGGTTTTTATAGAAGAAATAAAGAAAAATATCCAGACCGTTTCTTTGGCGATGTGAATTCTGTCTTTAGTGATTTCAGTAAATGGCTTGCTGCTCAAGAAAATCTCGGGAGTACTTGTACGTTCGAGGTGAATAAAGAAGAGGGAGGACAAAATATTTTTTGTAAGGATTATTATAAACATGAAGACGGAAATGAATATCTTATTATCTTATGGAATGAAATGTCCAATGCTGATAATAAGATTCTTGCTATGCCTAAAACGGCAAAAATAGGTTCTAATGGTGTCAAGGAACCCAAGACTGAAGACGATGATATTATTGGGTTGCCCTCATATTTTTGGTTTGTTCCGGATCTCGAACTTTTTGCTGTGGTTTACTTTAAGCATAGTGTTTCAAATATAAAGGCAATGCAACAATATATAAAAGAATACTGCCATGCGCTTAGCGGATTTGTCACTTTAGATAAAAAAGGAGTATCGTATTATACTGACGGTACGTCTCCTAAAGGGAAATATAGATTCAAATTCACTCATAAAAAAATAGTTAATAAAAATAAAAGACGTAAATTAGTTGATTCTCCTGAGAGAATTACAGAAATTGTTCGTAAGGTTGAAATACCGAAGGTTGTCACTGATCCGAGAAATAAAATTAGAAGAGCCATGAATGCTATACAAATAGGGCTGCGTAGAGTTGTGCCTGATTTCCTTAAGGATGGAGATGAGAATTCGAAAGAGATTAATGATGTTAATGAAGCCTTAAAAAATGCTTCCAGACAAATCATTGAGGTGAGAATACCATTCTCAGGTGATGAGGATACTATCAATTATATCCTTGATAAGTATGATGAAAATTTCGATGAGTCAGCCACGCAAAAACTAGGGTTTAAGCTAAAGGGGGATCCTAATGTAGTATGGTTGCATGAATCTGTTATCAAAACTGAGGTTGAATTGGATGTTAAAATTAGCGAGGACTCTTTACCAACAGCTGTTGATGTTATGACCGCTATTAGTGCAAAGCGTGATATAATATTAAAAGTGTTAAATGATTCTGACGAAATCAAAGATAAAGTGGCGGTATAATGAAAGCTCGGTATAAGTGGTTGTTAATGCTTGGAGGGTATGCACTTATTTGCTACCTTTTTCTTGCTGATTTGGCCTTATCTGTTAAGGTCCCAGTAAGTGATGTTATCAGTAACTTGATTGACTTATCCGCTATCTTTTTGGCGATAGTTGGAATGTGGGTTGCCTACAGCTACCCAGCTGCTATATCAAAAGTTGTCAATGATAATGATGATTTAAGCTTGATAACCTCTTATCATTCAGCGAAAAGACTTGAAGCACTAATTATGAATATATTGGTTGCTTCAATCGTCTTAATTAGTTGCTTATTATTAAACGCATTTATAATACCTATTGTTAAAAGCAGTGATTTTTTTAAGGAACACAGCACACTAACTAAGCAAATTGGATATTGCGGTATATGGTTCTTGTGCCTTATACAAGTAGTGATGATCTTACAAATTGTTCGTGCTAATCTAAGTTTCTTAGATGATTTAGATACTCTGATCATAAAACTGGCGTCGCAGCGCAAAAAAAATCCTCACCAAAAGCCGTAACTAGCCCTCCCCGTAAAATGCTTCATTATCATTTCATGATGGGGGCATTTTCGGGGGCATTTTTAAGTTCGTTTTATTAAAAACACTTATTTTTCATATAGTTAGTTGGTTCTTTTGTTCCTATTATCGCACCACCTTTTCTCGTAAAATCATCAAGTTACTATTGCAGTGTTTTGCTTTGTTCAGCACTAATGTGCATTTTGCGCGTTGCGGATGTGACAAAATGGAGGCAACTGATGATCAATATATTTGTTTCAATGAGTTGAACAATGCAAAGTGGGAGTTTTGTAAGACGTGCAATCGCAGGTCCTCGCCATTCTGTGAGCGGAGGTTTTAGCTCCGAATTACATGAAAACCACAATTTTACTTAGGGATGGGGTGATTTTACATGAATAAGAACATTTACCTAGAAAAAACAAGCGACTAACATAAACTTCTTGGCAGAAATCCTTGTCATCTTGCGCTGTATTTTTTAATCTATCTTCAATATCTACCAGAAGATAGGCCCCTCATGAAATTCCAGGACATTGCTACTTTTTCCGGAAATATTCTCACCTTTTTGGGATTGCCAGCACTGATTTTTTTTAATTTTTCCTCTTTTTTGTTTTTTCTGAATGAATGGAAGATTCCTTTCATATGTGGTTCTGTTGTCATTCTAATAACTACATTAATTTATCATCGAAAAAAAAGACGTTATCCCAACAAGTCGAGTTGCTTCTCATTGCTTGTGTTGTTTTTTGCAATGGGTTGTGCGATTTTCTACCAACCATATCCTGAATTTGCACAGATAAGCATTTCTGGCTTCTATAATGAAAAAGATGGGGGGTGGAACAGTAGTAATACAGATGAAAATGCTTATGACATCACTCACCAGATGGAGGAGACATGGAAAAGGGCCACATCTAAAGAGAATCCTTCATTCCAATTTGTGCCCCCGTTTGCGGTTGAGAACTGGCAATTTCCGACATTGTTTTTGACTCATCGTTCTAAACAGCAAATAATTAATTTGGCTGAAGCGAATTCTCGCTCAGTCGTAACGTTGGTAGGGTTTACACGTGATAATAAAATAGAGAAAATCCACTATAGTTTGAACGGGAAGTTGTTATCACCCAATGCGCATAGCATTAATTTAGAGAGTAGATGGTTTAATCAGATTTTTGATAAAATTATTTCGCAATCACAGTTAACTGATGCTCAAAAGCGAGAGATAATAGCTAAGATCCTCTTCATTGATATAAATGCCCGTACACTAAGTGCCCGAAAAGATGAAATGGACGCTATTGGTATGGCTAACTTGGTCGTTAAGATAAGGAGTGAGGTCATTGATTTAAAAGGGAGATATCCTTTTATAGACGATGAGCTCAACTTTTTGATGGCTGGTCTGACAGCTTCTTTCGTAGATGTTTATAGTGCAGAACTATCTGATGACGTCGCTGCTGGGTTTTTAGTGCAGGCACTCAGCTTTCATCCTTATTATCCTTATCCAGATAAGGAGAGTTTTCAACGCGCTTATGTCAAAAATAGTTATGATAAATGGAAACTAACTAATGACGCTGAAAATGATGTGACTTTATTGAGCCACCTGGCGCAGTTGACATATTTTATCGAAGATACTAAGGAAAAAGAAAAGATCATTGATGACTTTAAAAATCAGGTTTTTCTTCAAAACCAATCGCCTACGATTTTTTATTCAATGTTAGAAATGATCAAAACCAGTAATTCACTGCTTGATATACCAGTTAAACAAATTCATGAAATTAAAGAAATAGAAGATTATACGGATAATTTTCTTTATCAACATCCTGGCATGGATGATGAATTCATTGAGTTAAAAAGCGCATTGTTATACGGTGTATGCCATACCTGGTATGTTAATCATAATCGAAAAAAAGATGCTTCAAGGTTATTGAGAAAATTCACAAATATTGTGGATAATAATCCTAATGTGTTGCATTTTTTAATGAAAATGAAACAAGAGGATAGTGAATGAAAATAATAGTGCCTGAATCCTCGTTTTAGCTTGTAATAGCAAAAACGCGCTTAGACGCCCCTGTCTGTTGGTGGCTAACTGGTACTATATCACTTGGTTTTTCATTAAAATGGCTGATAATATCGAGCGGCCCTGCGCCAGGGCCGATTCGTTTACTGAGCAGATTTAGCAAGATGTAAATGCAATACGCTTCAACCCCTCTACCGCTTTTTCGAGGTAGGCGCGTGGACATCCCATGTTCAGGCGGATAAAACCTTTTCCAGCAGGACCAAAGCTATTTCCCATTGAAGGCGCAATACCGGCAACATCAAGCATTACCCATTTGAGCTGCTCATCATCCAGTCCAAGCGCTTTGCAATCTATCCACAGTAGATAAGTTGCCTGGGAAGGAACAACCCGAGCCCACGGGAGATGTTCATCAATTTGTTGAATAAACCAGCGTCGATTTTCAGCCAGATAGCCAAGTAACTCGTCTAACCATGGTGCACCATGTTGCCATGCTGCCGTACTCGCTTCGACGGATAGCGCATTGAATACATCCAGCCCATGTGCATCCAGACGGCGTAAAAAGTGTTCACGCAATGCCGGTGCCGGTATCAGAAAATTAGCAATACGCAATGTCGACAAACCAAACGTTTTACTGGCTGAAGTGGCTGAAATTACACGCGAATGCCAGCGTTCTCCCAGATGCAGAACTGAAGTAAATTGTTCTCCAGGAAGCAATAAATCTGCCCATATTTCATCAGACAGCAACGTCACATCATAGGTTTCGCACAGCGTAAGTAGCTGTTCCAGCTCCTGTACAGACCAACAACGGCCGGTTGGATTATGCGGATTACATAAAATCATCAACGGTGGACGTTCAGTCCGGAATAACATTTCCAGGTGAGCAAAATCCATTTGATAACCGGTAGCCGGGTCCTCATACAACGGATTTTCCAGCAACTGTCTGCCGTTCAAAGAGATAATTTTAGCGAATGAGCCATAATAAGGCCCCTGAACGACCACACCTTCACCGGGTTGACTCAGCATTTGTACGAGTAGCGATAATCCCGGAACAACACCTTCAATACTGCAGATCCACTCTTGCTTGATTTCCAGCTGATGCCGGGTTGAGAGCCATGAGATTAATGAATCAAAGTAGCTTTGTGGCCGTTCGCTGTAACCAAAAATACCGTGCCCGACGCGGTGAGTTAAAGCCTCCTGAACAGCGGGCGGGCAAGTGAAGTCAAAATCAGACACCCACATTGGCAACAGTTGATGTGTATCCTCGCCGAAATATCGCGCCATAAAGTCCCATTTCAGCGAGGCTGTATCGTGGCGATCGATAATCTTATTAAAATCCATTACATGCTCTCCCTATTCTGTTGCCGTAATATTTTTTTCTGTTTCTGTCACTGATGGCGCCTTCGCAATACCGATTCCCGTGAAGCCGTAAATCAAGGCGAAGAAGATTGCGGCATAGCACTGAATCGCCCATGGCAATAAATCCAGTGTGCTCACTCCTAATGTTGTGGCCATATAAACTCCGGCGGCGGTCCATGGCAACAACGGCTCAATGACGGTGCCAGCGTCTTCAATTGTGCGGGACAGATTTTTGGTATCCAGTCCCATGCGGCGGTATGCGTCTTTAAATAATTCAGCTGGAACCAGAAGAGCCAGCTTGCCGTCGCTTGTCGCTCCGGTAACAAGAAGGGTGGTACCAATGGTTGCCGCAATTAACTGACCGACGCTGTGAATGACCGTCAGTAAGCGGTTAATGATAATGTTGAGTGCGCCCGTTAACGTTAAGGCACCGGCAAAAGAAAATGCGCAAAATACCAGAAGAATAGTGCTCATCATTGAGAACATTCCGCCACGGTTCAGCAGGCGCGGAACATCAGCAATAATGCCCTCACTCCCTTGCGGGAACATAGTAATGTTGAACCCATCTATAAAGGCATCCAGCCCCTGCTTGATGCTGAGTCCTTGCATGACAACGCCCAGAATCAGGGCTAATACGCATGCGCTCAGCATTAAAGGAATGACCGGCTTTTTACGAATCGCGCCCCACAACACAATAACCGGCGGCAAAATCAGAATGATATTGAAGTGGTATAGCGACTCCAGAGCGTTGACAATATCTGTAACCCGTTGCGGTGTGGCGACCTCGCCGAGCATATTGCTGTGGCCCGCAATAAGATAAACCACGGCGGCAAGCAGAAAGCTGGGAATAGTGGTCCACAATAAGTGCTGGATATGCTCGAAAAGGGTGGTATCTGCGACAATGGCCGCAAAGTTGGTGGAGTCTGACAGCGGCGATATCTTGTCACCGAAGTAAGCGCCAGAAACAACGGCACCTGCCGCTGCTGCCAATGAGACATCCAGCCCGGCGGCAACCCCCATCAGCGCTACGCCAACCGTTCCGGCGGAACCCCAGGAGGTTCCGGTACACACCGATACGACGCTGGTCAAAAAGAACGCGGCGATGAGAATGTATTCGGGGCTGATGAGTTTAAGTCCCCAGTACACCATGTAAGGGATGGTGCCGCTGAACATCCATGTACCAATCAGGCCGCCAACACAGATAAGAATCATGATAACCGGCATTGCTTTGGCGAGTTTATCCACCACCGAATTAATGATGTCTTCCCAGCAATACCCTTGCCACCAGGCCATGCCCGCGGCGACTGCAGCAGAACAAAGCAATAAAGGTTCAATACGTAGCCCCATGATGCCGTAGCCAATAATTAACAGCAGTAGCATGGCTAAAATAGGGATCACTGCCAGTCCAAATGAGAGTGCTTTTTTCTGATTTTGAGAGGCATTCATTCATGAATCTCCAGTCTGTAAGGTCGCTCAAGAGTAGAGAACACTCTTTTGTCTGACTGTGATCGTTCATTGGCCCTCATGTAAGCGATTACATGAGGGCGCTAAATTTGAAGTCGATCACAACTCAGGGTCTTGACGATTTACGCATTGATTTCAGAGAGAGGGGGGAAGAACAGAATCGCGGATCACCAGCTCTGCAGTGAAACTATTCACGCTGGGACGCTGAGTTGCGCCCTTAAAAAGCTGTATCGCCAGCTGCGAAGCGCAGCGAGCCATGCGCTCAACGGGATAATGCATTGTTGTGAGTGCAGGGTAGAGATAGCGGGCCATCACCACATCATCAAATCCAACGATCGAAAGCTGTTGCGGAAGTGTAATTCCCTGCTGATGGAGGATGCGCATAATCCCGGCGGCCATCACATCATTAAACGTCACCGCTGCGGTGAAAGGAATGCCGCAATTAAGCAGTTGATGTGCAGCGCGTTCGCCACCTTCTTCATTAAAGGGCACGCTAATCACCCAATTTTTATCTGGCGTAATACCATATTCAGCCAGCGCCTGGCGATAACCTTCCAGCCGCTCACGGCGATCGATAATCGGTAAGTCACTTGTCACGCAGGCAATACAACGGTGTCCTTGCTCCAGGAGGTGTAGCGTGGCTGTTTTAGCTGCTTGACTATTTTCCAGCCACACGCAGCGATTGGCCATCCCGGCAATATAGCGATTTACGACCACCATGGCAGGAAAATGAGCGGCATATCGCAACAGTTCCTTTTCAGACAGTCTACTGGCATGGACCACAATAGCTTCACAGCCCTGGTTTATCAGGAAATCGAGTCCTGATTTTTCCATTCCTTCATCGTGGCCACCGCTGCATACCATCAGCCGAAATTGCTGCTGGCGTGATACTTCTTCCACGCCTCGTGCAAGCCTGGCAAAAAAGGGATCGGCAAGATTGCCGGTCAATAACCCGAGCATGTCACCGCTGCGTTTCGCTAATGCAATAGCGGCGGCATTGCGATGATAGTTCAGTTCGCGCATGGCTTTTTCAACACGTTCACGCGTCACGGGTTCAACCCATGCGGTTTGATTAATAACACGTGAAACTGTTGCGGTGGACACTCCCGCTAACTCTGCAACATCTTTTATCGTTGCCATGCTGGCTCTTTACCTTTTTAATTCTTAAGAATTTGCTTATCGCTGGTTTTTTTCCTTATCTTATTCAGGTTGGGGGGATTTGTCACCGATACATCCTCTGAGTAGATATACTCAGAGGCTTATTTTTAGTGTTTAATTATTCAATACTATCCTGAGTATTATTACACTTACATGCGATATTCGATCATTCCGCTCTTTTTGGCCACCCAGTCATACAGACGTTGCCCACGGAGGTTGGTTTCATGCGTATGCCAGTATAATCTTGACGCGTGATGTTTTTTGGCTTGTTGTTGGACATATTCGATAAGTTGTTTACCGATGTGTTGGCCGCGTACATCTTCGCTAACAAATAAATCTTCGAGATAGCAATAGTTTGATTCTGCCCAGGTTGAGCGGTGAAAGAGATAATGAACCAGTCCCACTATTTTCCCATCATATTTTGCAACAGCACAATAAACAGGTTCGCTCGGGGTAAAGAAACGCTCCCACGTTAATTTTGTTACTTCATCTGAAATTATAGTGCGGTAAAATGTTTGATAGTTTATCCATAAAGGAAGCCAGCTGGCGTAGTCTTTTTGTTCTGCACTTTCAATAGTAACGGCATTCATGTTAATCATATATATCCTGATATTTTATACGAGTAATGTGTTAGTATGATGATACTAAGAATTTTATAAACTCTCGTAAAGAGACACTTTCGATATATTGATAGGATCCACTTTAGTATAAAGGTTAATACAATGAAGAAAAACAATGCGCCTTTATTTCAAGGATTTGTTTTAGGAAAAGGTGCGGTTAAGGAGCAGGTTTACCAAATCCTCCGCGATCACATCCTCGAAGGGCGATTGCCGCCAGGAACAAAAATGCCGTCAACCAGGGCGTTGTCCGAAATGATGTCAATTTCACGAAACTCAGCGATCGCCGGTTATGACCGGCTATTAGATGAAGGGTATATCCTGACTCGTAAAGGGTCTGGAACGTATGTCTCACATCATATTCCGGATCGGAGTATCAGCAATAGCTATCCAGAGATGGCGTTGGTGGACGTCGTATCGCCTGATGAGCAGGTTCACAGCCGAAATAATCCTGCTCGCGATTTATGGTCAAATGAGTATGAAGGGCGCGGCATGAACCGTCTATTTGCGGTTGGTGTCGGGTGTACGGATCTCTTCCCGCATGGGTTATGGGGAAAGCTACTGCAACGAGTCTGGAGACAATCCCGGCATCAACTGGGAGCTCACACTCATCCTTGCGGGTACCTTCCTTTGAGAAAAGCGGTTTGCCGCTACATTAAAACAACGCGTGGAGTGAACTGTAACGAAGATCAAATAATCATCGTAAATGGTATTCAGCAGGCATTGAACATTACTGCACGAGCATTGCTGTCGGCAGGAAATGACGTTTGGCTGGACGACCCGGGTTACAAAGGCGCCCGCGGAACCTTCATGTCTGTTGGTGCTATGGTGAGGCCGGTACCGGTAGATAGCGAAGGAATGAACGTCCGCTATGGTATTGATCATTTTCCTGACGCCAGGCTGGCCTATGTCGTCCCGTCGGATCAATATCCATTAAGTGGAACGTTGAGTTTATCCCGGCGTTTTGAGTTGCTGGAATGGGCGAAGTCGAATCAGGCATGGATATTTGAAGATGATTATAATAGTGAGTTCCGTTATGCCGACCGTTCTTTACAAGCTCTGCAAGGATTAGATCAGAATCAACGCGTAATCTATGCCGGAACATTTTCTAAAATGATGTACCCGGAATTCCGTTTAGGTTTTTTAGTTGTTCCGCCGGGTTTACAAGAACAGATTATGGTGACCAAATATTATTCCGATCTCGGCACCAGCTATCTTGAACAAGCAGTGATGGCAAATTTTATTGAGGAGGGGCACTATGCCAGTCATGTGCGTCGAATTCGCAAAGCATGCTATGAAAGAAGAACAGCGTTGGTCAATGCTATTCAATACTATCTTGCTGATAAAATGATTATTCAACCTTCAGACTCAGGCGTTCATATCGTATGTTGGTTGCAAAATGGGATGACTGGGAGTGAAGTTGAAGAGAAAGCCAGATTACTAGGGATGGGAATACTATCACTAAGTCGTTATTACCAGAGCGATGTCTCACGACAGGGGATTTTGATTGGTTTTGCAAATCATCCGGTAGAGGCAATTGTTGATGGGATTCGCCGTCTGGCTCAGGTTATTTAACTTATAATTTATTCAGCTCTTAGCATTAATGCAGTAAATACGTTTCTTTTGCTACGTGTAAAAATATTGTGCCTGTTTTTTGTACTATTAAATAGTGTGGATCTGTTAAAAACACGCATTGTGGTTCTTTTGGACTGCCCTGTTTGATCATACTCTGCGCTGGTTTAGCCCTGTTTTGTAAGAGGTATGGATATGTCGGGCATCTTTAATCAATTTCATCAACCCGTTGGTATGACTTTGTCTGACTGGAAAGGCGCACCCTTTCCACAGGCTCAGCAAATTACAGGTCGCTATTGTAAGCTTGAACGTATTAACGCCGAACGCCATGCAAAAGAGTTGTATGAAGCGTACTGCGAAGCAAGCGATTGTCGCGACTGGACATATCTGGCGGTCGGGCCTTTTGAGACCTTCGATACCTTCCAGGATTATGTAAAAAAGATGGAAGAACAGACCGATCCGATGCATTTTGCTGTGATCGATTTAACCAGTATGAAACCTGTTGGTACGTTTGCACTGATGCGGATTGATCCCTCAAATGGCGTGATCGAAGTTGGCCATGTTTCCTACTCCGTACGCATGAAACGTTCGCGAATCTCAACAGAAGTCATCTCATTGCTTTTAAAGTACGTTTTTGAGGATCTGGGCTATCGCCGTTTTGAATGGAAATGCGATGCTCTCAATGCTCCTTCCCGTGAGGCGGCGGAGCGCTTTGGCTTCAGTTTTGAAGGCATATTTCGTCAGGCTGTCGTCACGCGGGGGCGTAATCGAGATACCGCATGGTACTCAATCATTGACGGTGAGTACCCGTCACTTCGACCGGCCTACGATATGTGGCTCGATGAGCGTAATTTCGATAATCAGGGACGGCAGATTAGGCGTCTTGGCGAGCTGATGGAAAGGGGATAAAAAAGCTCCCCGAATAAACCGGGGAGCCAGAAAGCGTAGCGCCCGTGTAGAATTATCTCTGCCGCGACTCAAGCCAGACCAGCGCCAGCGTGGAGAGTCCGCACATCAACAGAATGCCGACAAACCAAAACAGATACCACATCGTACAGTCCTCCTTAATAAAGTTCGTGGTTGTGGCGGCGGATCGTTTCTACATTGATGCGCCCGAGCATTTTGTAATAACTCCACACGGTATAAAGCAGAACGATCGGTAGAAAAATCAGCACAATAACCAGCATGATACTGAGTGTCATCTGGCTGGAGGTGCTGTCCCACACCGTCAGGCTGGAGAGCGGATACGCGCTTGAAGGCATCACAAACGGAAACAGGGTGATTCCAGCGGTGAAGATCACGCAGGCCTGGCCCAGTGAAGCAAACAAAAATCCCCATACGGCCCGACGTTGTCCGCAGGCATAGATCGCGAGCATCGGGAAAATCATGCCAAGCAGCGGAATAATTAACAGCAGTGGTGACTGATAAAAGTGCGCCATCCACGCGCCCGGCGAGGTAGTTACTGCTTTTAATAACGGGTTGGAAGGACCATTAGGATCCTGGCTTAGCAACACATAGCCATCGATACCCGTCCATAGCCAGTAACCGGCTAACAGAAAGCAGAGCACGACCAGCATCGCGCTGCGGCGGGTAGCAGACAGCGCACGTTGGTGAAGAATGCCGTCGGTCTTCAACTGGAGCCACACGCCCCCTTGCAGAATAACCAGCATCAGGCTTAATGCGCCGCACAGCAGGGCAAAGGGTGAGAGTAACTGCCAGAAGGTGCCCAGGTATTGCACATGAAGCTGTGGAGTGAAGATAAAAGGCACGCCCAAAAAAAGGTTGCCGAACGCGACGCCGAAGATAACTGGAGGGACCAGACTGCCAATCACCAACCCGGTGTCCCACATGGCGCGCCAGCGTGCATTGGCTATTTTTCCACGATAATCAAAGGCCAACGGGCGAAAGAAAAGGGCGCACAGCACCAGAATCATCGCCACATAAAACCCTGAAAATGCCGCGGCATAGACCCGTGGCCAGGCCGCGAATAATGCACCGCCCGCCAGAATGAGCCACACCTGGTTACCTTCCCAGTGCGCTCCGACGCTATTGATTAGTACCCGACGCTCATCATCGTTACGCGCGATCAGCGGCAACAGGCAGCCAACCCCCATATCAAACCCGTCGGTGACCATAAATGCCACCAGGATGATGCCAATCAGCAGCCACCAGATGAGCCGCAACGTTTCATAATCCAACATGATTATCTCCTTTATCCCTGTTGTTGCGCTGGTTGTTGGTTATGCATTGCATCCGGGCCAAGGCGCGCGTATTTCTGCATCAGGTAGACTTCGGCAATTAAAAACAAGGTGTAAAGCGTGAGAATTAGCCCCATGGAGAAGGCCAGTTGGCCTGCGCTTAACGCGGAGTGGGCGTACCAGGTCGGCAAAATATCCTGAATCGCCCACGGCTGGCGGCCAAACTCCGTCATAAACCAGCCCGCTTCAATGGCAATCCACGGTAGCGGCAAGCTCCACAGCGTCATGTGCAGTACCCAGCGATGCTGGTCGATACGCCAGCGTAAGGTCTGTATCTGCGCAATCGCCATCACCAGCAGCAGAAGTGAACCGCATGCAATCATGATGCGAAAACTCCAGAATACCGGTGCTACTTGCGGGATCGCACCGCGTTGCGCGGCCTGATATTGCTCCGGAGTGACATGGTTCATATCAGGTGCGTAGTTCGCCAGCAGGATGCCGTAACCCAGATCTTTCTCCACAGCGTGAAAAGCGTTCAGTACCTGAGGCGTGCGGTTACCTTTGGCGATTTCCTGCACCAGCAGCCACGCTTTCCGACCTCGTTGCAGGCGGGGAAGAGCATCCTCCATCAGATTTTTCAGCCCCGGAACCGGCGTGTCTAAAGAGTGCGTGGCCAGGATGCCCAGCAGAGCCGGTATCTTCACAGCAAAGGCGTTACGTTCTTGCTCCTGCTGCGGCCAGGCGATGACATGAAAGGGCGCGGGTGCCGGTTCGGTTTGCCATTCGCCTTCCATTGCCGCCAGCTTTACCGGCTGGCGTTGGGCAACCTCATAGGCTGAGCTATCACCCAGTTGCAGGGTGCCGAGGATAGCCAGCGTGCCAAAAACGGAACCCACCGCGAAGGAACGCCGGGCGAACTCGCGATTGCGACCGCGCAGCAAATACCAGGCGCTGATGGACATCACAAACATGGCGCCGGTGACATAACCGGACATCACGGTATGCACAAATTTCACCTGGCTGATGGGGTTAAAGACCAGCTCGCTAAAGCTGCTCATCTCCATACGCAAGGTATCAATATTAAAGTGAGCGCCGGTTGGATATTGCATCCAGCCGTTGGCGTTGAGGATCCACAGGGCCGAGATATTGGAACCAAACGCGACCAGCCAGGTGACCATCAGGTGTTGGTATTTGGTTAAGCGTTGCCAGCCGAAGAAGAACAGACCAACGAACGTGGATTCGAGGAAGAAGGCCAGCAGGGCTTCCATTGCCAGAGGCGCGCCAAAAATATCGCCCACATAGTTAGAATAGAGCGACCAGTTAGTACCGAACTGAAACTCCATGGTCAGGCCGGTTGCCACGCCGAGCGCAAAGTTAATCCCGAATAACTTGCCCCAGAAACGTGTCATGTCGCGGTAGACTGTTTTGCCGGTCACCACATAAATGGTTTCCATGATGGCCAGCATAAAAATTAGCCCCAGCGTCAGGGGAACAAACAGAAAATGGTACAGCGCGGTCAGCGCAAACTGCCAACGCGATAAGTCAATGACGTCCCACATGCGAACTCCATCAGGCATTAGAGAGTGAATAGATAAGGAAGAAAACGCCAGACCCGCAGCATAAAAGCATGCGGGCCGGGAGAGGGGGTCAGGCCGGTGGACCGGATGCCAGCCAGCCGCAGACTTCATCCAGGCGCTGGAGCGAGTCGCGAAGATCTTCCGGCGCAGCCTGCACCAGTTCCGGTAATGGACAGATCTCATAACTTTCGAGCAGAAGCCCTTTCAGGGTATCCAGACAGCGCACATGCCAGACATGGCGCAGCGCCGTGGCGTCGATTTGGCTCTCGCCGTAGCCGATAGTGCGGATCTGGATGTGTCCTTCGCCACATAACCGAGCAAGAAACAGGCGATCCGCATCGCTAATCGGCAGTTGGGTGAGGTTAATGCTATGGGGTTGCAAGGCCGGATCGCGCACGTGCGCCAGCAGTTCCTGAGCCAGCGTCAGGCCATTCATTAGCCCGTCCACCGGCGGGGGCAACAGGCTGTCGTCCGGCAGTGTATTGAACGTTGCCGCCAGCCACAGTGCACGCGGTGCGCTGCCTGCTTCCAGATGCTCCTCCCACTGCCCGTTGTCATTCTGACAACGCACCCGCCAGATACCGCAGAAAATCGACTCCTGGATCTCGCACGCTCTGCCGTCAGCATGCTGGATGCGCACTGAAACTTCGCCTTCGCCGAGCAGTGTATTCAAAAACGTGAGATCGTCTGCGTTGAGCGCGGATAAATCCCATCCCAGCACGTCCTGTTTGGCGGGAATGCGCCTCCTGAGCTGCTGGCGCACATCGGCTAACAATGCCATCACCGCCGGGCTGTGCGGACAGTTTTCCAGTGATGCCATGCTGGGGTCGCTGTTGACCTGGCAGGTGAGGGGTAAGGGATTCATGCTGAAGCTGTCATCGTTCGGCTGCGTTCCCGGCCCCAGCAGATGAAAAAAAGTGTCGCTCATCGTTCAGACTCCGGCGGCGTGCGTGGTTCAACTAAGGGGCGCATCAGGTTGAGCAGATCGGCCCACGGGTGGATGCCGCTGAGAATGCCGCTCAGTTCGCCGTGGATAAACACCAGTGTGGCCGGGAAGCGGAATACGCCAAAACGATCGCCAATCTCCTCGCTATGCTCGAGATCCGCCATGGCAATGTGCCAGTCAAACTGGGGAAACTCGCGGAGCAACTCGGCAATCATCACTGGATTATCGCTGACTTCCGGTGTACGGCGGGGATCGCTACTGAGTAACACCACACCGTCGCGAACGTGGGTTATCCAGTCATCCAGTTCGGGCGCGGTTAGCGGCTGCCAGCCCCTGGCCAGCATACGTTGCCATAGAGCAGGAAAAGGATTGTCATTCAACATGTTGCTTATCTCTCCAGCGTTACGCGATACTGGCGAATATGCACGCCTTCATAGTTTTCCATCGACAGGCATTCATAGTTCAGGCAACGCGTTTCATCGTTGGTCTGTGGCACAATCCCCCACGCAGCCAGTTGCGTAAGTGCGGCCTGCTCCGCCGCCGGAAGCTGAGCACGCGCGATGTCGGTCAGGCTGCCGCCATAGTCGTCCAGCTGTACCGGTTGAAGTCCTACAAGGGCGATGTGCGGGGGCAGATGGCCGCGAATGTCCGCCAGCGCCAGCACTTCGGAGAAACTGTTCTGATGCAGACTCATTTTTTTGGCGCTGAGGTAACTGGGGACTTTTTCACCGGCGTAGGTTTGCAGGGTGCCCGGCGCGAGACCGTAGTCGATGGCGTCCAGCAACAGCAGATGACTGGCCTGCTCAACGTAGCCCAGCAGATTCAGCCCCTGCGTGCCGCCGTCGACGATCTCAACGTATTCCGGCCAGTGATAATGGGCGTACAGGCGTTCGGCGACGCGAATGCCAAAGCCTTCATCTGCCCACAGCAGGTTGCCTAGACCCATCACGATGACGTGTGGTTCGCTCATGACGCCTCCTTGTCGTGCTGACCTTTGGGAAATTTGTGGCTACGGTAGCCATTGACCATGGTGGAGATGACGGTATCGTCAGACATGATGTCCTCACGAATCGCCATATACACATGGCCTACGATGAAGGCGGCGATGAACCACATCCCCAACCGATGCCAGCTGTGAATATCGAGAGAGTTCCCACCGGTCCAGTAGAAAAACTCTGTCACATAGCGGAAAGGGGTAAAAATGGCGTACTGGCTATGTTCGCTGTATAAGGCAAAACCGGTGAGGATCATAAAAACGGAGAGCAGGAAATAACCGCACATCGCCGCCTGCGCGATGGGGTTATGACCGATATCATCTCCCGGTTTTTTTTCCAGAAACAGATACCAGCGCACCACCGAAAACGCGCCTCGCCACCAGCTGCGCCGCCAGACCGGCACGATAAACAACTCGCGTGAATAGCGGTTACCGACAAAGGCCCAGTAAATGCGCATCAGCAGGATCACCGTGAATACCATGGCGGCGGAGAAATGTATCAGCCGGATGTCGCCCATATAGAACAGATAAGTGGCCTCACCGCTGACCGACGGCAGCGGTCGGCCAATGAAGTATCCGGTCACCATCAACACCAACATGCAGCCGACCGTCAGCCAGTGCCACAAGCGCACAGGCGCTTCAAACACATAGTGGCTGATAGCGGTATCACGCGCCTCCCCGACGCGTGGGGATGTTTTTCCAGTCATCGTTCCGTTCCTTAACGCTTAGCGAACCTGGACGGCGATAAGTTCGCTGCCGTCGTCGCCGAGTACGTGGGTTGAACATGCCAGGCAGGGATCGAAGCTGTGCAAGGTGCGCAGGATCTCCAGCGGTTGATCCGGTATCGCCATTTGGGTGCCCATCAGCGCCGCCTCGTAAGCGCCAATTTGTCCCTTCGGATCGCGCGGGCTGGCATTCCAGGTGGTCGGCACCACACACTGATAGAGATCGATTTTCCCGTCGCGAATCGATGCCCAGTGACCTAAAGCGCCGCGCGGTGCTTCGGTAAAACCGATCCCGCGGCACTGCTGCGGCCAACTTTCTGGCTCCCATTTTTCGGTGTTTGCGGTCGCCAGATTGCCGTTTTTCAGGTTGGTCATTAGCTTGTCGAAGAAATATTGCAGTTTGCTCACGGCCCACTGAGCTTCGTGCGCGCGGCACAGAATACGCCCCAGCGTCGACTGCATACCCGAAAGCGGCAGCTTGAGGGCAGACATCATGCGATCGACGGATTCAATCGTGGCGGCATCCCCTTTGTGATAGGCAATCAGCGTGCGCGCCAGTGGTCCAACTTCCATGGCGTGTCCGCGCCAGCGCGGGGCTTTAATCCACGAATAGCGTTCCTGTTCGTTGAGCTGTTTGATATCAATATCGCTGCCTTTGACATCGCCCGGGTTATACCAGGGTTCAGTAATCCCTTCGAACGGGTGACGACCTAATTGATCGTCCGGATAACGGTACCAGGCATGATCGACAAACTCCTGAATTTGTTGCGGATCGGCCAGATCCACTGGCAGCACGTTTTTAAAATCACCGTTAATCACCGCACCGCCTGGCATCAACAGGCTCTTCGCGCTGAAGTCATTGGCGATATCCGGGAACGCGCCGTAGCTCAGGACGCACTTATCAGAAAGCCCGGTGCCAATCTGGCTCCAGGACTTATTGAACTGGCCGATAGCCAGCGCGTCAGGCACCATGACGTTGTTGATGAAATCAGTGGTGCGGGTGATGATCGACTGCACCAGGTTCAGGCGTTCCATATCGACTGCGCCAACCGCGCCGCGCTGATCGATATTAATCGCGCACGGCATACCGCCGACAATCCAGTTAGGATGCGGGTTCTTACCGCCAAACACCGTATGGATTTTGATGATCTCGCGCTGAAAATCGAGTGCTTCCAGATAATGGGCAAAGCCCATCAGGTTAGCCTCAGGCGACAGTTTGTACTGCGGATGACCCCAATAACCGTTGCGGAAAATCCCCAGTTGACCGCCGTCGACAAATTTCTTCAGGCGATTTTGGACGTCAAAAAAGTAGCCAGGGGAGGACTTCGGCCAGGCAGAAAGGCTCTGCGCCAGCTGCGATGTGGCGCGCGGATCTGCTTTCAGGGCATTCAACACGTCAATCCAATCCATTCCGGCTAACTGGTAAAAGTGCACCAGATGGTCGTGGCACCACAGCGTGGCCAGCATAATATTGCGAATGATGTTGGCGTTGTCGGGCACCTTGATGCCAATGGCATCTTCAATGGCATACACCGATGCTAGGGCATGTACGCCGGTGCATACTCCGCAAATCCGTTCGACAAAGGCCCAGGCATCGCGCGGGTCGCGACCTTGTAGAATGATCTCCAGTCCGCGGAACATAGTGCCGCAGGAAACCGCGTTGGTGATGATGTTCTGTTCATCAATGTTCACTTCACAACGCATATGGCCTTCAATGCGGGTTATGGGGTCCACAACCAGGCGGCGACCCGCATTGTTTAACGTATATCCCTGGGTTTGATACGAGTTGCTCATGCCTGGTTATCCTCTTTGTCCGGCTGCGGTTGTTCGGCTTCTGTTAACTGCTGTTTGTGGCGGTTATGTTGATTGACGGCGCTGGCGACTGCGTGGACGCCTACACCAGCCGCCACTACGCCGAGCGCGGTGAGGCCCACGGTGTCAGCGGTAGAATGCGTTCCCATCTGTGGAATATCGACCACGCGGCTGTAGAACGAACCGCGATCCCAGAAGCCGTTCTCCGAACATCCCAGACAACCGTGGCCGGACTGGATGGGGAAGGAAACGCCACCATTCCAGCGGGTGGTGGAACAGGCGTTATAGGTGGTTGGCCCCTTGCAGCCCATTTTGTATAGGCAATAGCCTTTGCGGGCAGCGTCATCGTCCCAACTTTCAACGAACTCCCCGGCGTCAAAGTGGGCGCGGCGGTAGCATTTGTCATGAATACGCTGACCATAAAACATCAGCGGACGCCCCAGACGATCGAGTTCCGGCAGCCTGTCAAAAGTCACCATGTAGGTAATGATGGCGCTCATGACGTCTGGAATCGGCGGGCAACCGGGCACTTTCACGATCGGCTTATCGGTAATCACTTTATCGATCGGTGTTGCCTGAGTTGGGTTAGGCCGGGCAGCCTGCACGCAGCCCCAGGATGCGCAGGTGCCCCAGGCGATAATCGCGCTGGCACCGGCGGCGGCTCTTTTAAGCTTTTCAATAAACGGTCGCCCGCCGCTAATGCAGAACATCCCTTGTTCTCCCAGCGGAGGATTACCTTCGACGGCCAGAATGTATCGGCCGTGGTAGCGGCTTAGAATGTCTTCAAAGACCTCTTCGGCCTGTGTTCCGGCGGCGGCCATCAGAGTGTCGTCGTAATCAAGGGAAATCAGAGAGAGGATGACGTCTTTGGCGAGTGGGTGAGAGGAGCGGATAAATGATTCGGTACAGCAGGTGCATTCCAGACCGTGGATCCAGACGACCGGGATCCGGGGTTTGTTTTCCAGCGCCCAGGCGATTCTGGGCGTCATTCCAGCCCCCAACCCTAGCGATGTTGCCGCGAGGCTACAATATTTAAGAAAACTGCGTCTGCTCACGCCCTTGCGGCGCATCGACTGATAAAAGGTCTCCTCGTTATTCGTATTCATAACACGCGTTTCTTCCCCCGTTGAGTTCTGGCGCACGCCGCCAGCGATAATCTAAAAAAGCCTATCCGATTAGCGGGGAGAAACAATGCAAAGTGTGTGGTTATGTCCTATTGCGATATTTTCGTGCCTGTTATCTGTTTTTCGCTTTTCGGCAATAAAAAACGCACAGGGGGGACCGCCCTGTGCGTCGGGTTTATCGCGGAAGAACTTAAACCCCAAGGCGATCGCGTAAGCTGTAATAGGCCGCGCCCATGGCGGTAAACGGAATGCGCAGGCTGCGGCCTCCCGGGAACGGGTAATGCGGCAGTTTGGCGAACGCGTCAAAACGCTCGGCATCCCCGCGCAGCAGTTCCGAAATCAGCCGTCCTGCCAGGTGGGTACAAGTCACGCCGTGGCCGCTGTAGCCCTGCATATAGTAAATGTTGGTATCAAGACGGCCGAACTGCGGCATGCGCGACAGCGTTAACAGGAAATTACCGGTCCAGCGGTAATCAATTTTTACCCCCTGCAATTGCGGGAAGGTCTTCAGCAGTTTCGGCATTACCAGACGCTCAATATCGTCCGGATCGCGAGCGCCGTAGACAACACCGCCGCCGTACAGCAGGCGGTTATCGCCGGTCAGACGGTAGTAATCCAGCAGGTAGTTACAATCTTCCACGCAGTAGTTTTTCGGGATCAGCGAGCGCGCCATCTCCGCCGACAGCGGTTCGGTGGTTAACACCTGCGTGCCGCACGGCATGCTGCTTTTTGCCAGCGCAGGTTCCAGTTTGTCGCCGAGGTAGGCGTTGCCCGCGACAATCACAAAACGTGCCGTAACCTGACCTTTTTCGGTGCTGACAACCGCCGGGGTGGTGTGCTGAATACGCGTCACAGGCGATTGTTCGAAGACGCGCCCGCCGTTCAGACGAATGGCGTTAGCCTCGCCAATCGCCAGGTTTAGCGGATGAATATGACCACCGCTGTGGTCGAGTAGCGCGCCGACATAACGATCGCTGCTGACTTCGCGGCGAATTTCGCTGCTATCCAACAGTTCAAGCTGCGTATTGCCGTAGCGTTCCCAGTTCGATTTCTGCTCCTCCAGCGTTTCCATCTGTTTGTGGTTCAGGGCCACAAACAGCCCGCCAGGACGATAGTCGCAGTCGATCTGATAACGTTTGATACGTTCGCGAATGATATTGCCGCCTTCAAACATCATACTGCCAAGCATTTTAGCGGCGTCCGGGCCGTAGGTGCGTTCAATGACGTCGATATCGCGACTGTAGGAGTTCACCAACTGACCACCGTTGCGCCCGCTGGCTCCGAAGCCAATTCGTGCGGATTCCAGTAGCACCACGTCGTAACCCATCTCTGATAAATGCAGGGCGGAGGAGAGTCCTGTATAACCACCGCCCACGACGCAAACATCACAGCTTACCGATTCGCTAAGGGTCGGGAACGGTTCGTATTGATTGGCGCTTGCGGCGTAATAACTGCTGGTATGTTCAGTCATGATTAAGACTCCAGGGAGATCCAGATGGTTTTTAATTCGCTAAATTTTTCCAGCGCATGCAGGGATTTATCGCGTCCGTTACCGCTTTGTTTATAGCCGCCGAATGGCACGGTCATATCACCGTCGTTGTAGTTATTCACGAAGACCGAACCGGCCTTCAGGCGGCGACTCATGCGGTGCGCGCGCGACAAATCGCGGGTCCAGACCGCGGCGCCCAGACCGTAGTCGCTGTCGTTGGCCAGCGCCAGAGCTTCGGCTTCACTGCTAAAACGAGTGATGACCAGTACCGGGCCGAAGATCTCATCGCGGCTGACGTGGGCTTGCGGCGCGGTGTCGACAAAAATAGTCGGGCCGATGGCCGCCGGGTGTACGTGGCTGCGGCCATCCAGCGCCAGCGTGCCTTGCGCTTCACCGTCGCGAATAAAACTGTGAACGGTGTCGGCATGCGTGTTGTCGATAAGCGTGCCCATCGTGGTTTCCGGATCCAGCGGGTTGCCCGGCTGCCAGTTTTTCGCCTGCTCTTTTAAAAGCGCGATAAACTCGTCGGCAATACTTTCTTCCAGCAGCAGACGTGTACCGGCGATACAAACCTGGCCCTGATTATAGAAAATACCTGCCGCTGCATTAGCGGCGGCTTTCGGCAGATCCGGGCAATCGGCAAATACGATGTTGGCACTTTTACCGCCGGCCTCCAGCCAGACGCGTTTCATGTTGCTGTCGCCAGCATCTTTGAGCAGTTGCTTGCCGGTGCGGGTCGAGCCGGTAAACGTGATCACATCAACATCCGGATGCAGCGACAGTGCCTGGCCCGCTTCGTGACCGTACCCGCTCACAACGCTGAGCACGCCATCGGGCAAACCTGCTTTTTTAGCCAGTGCGGCCAGGCGAATCGCGGTCAGCGGTGATTTTTCGGAAGGCTTGAGGATCACGCTGTTACCCGCAGCCAGAGCCGGGCCGAGCTTCCAGCAGGCCAGCAGCAGGGGAAAATTCCACGGCACGATGGCCGCAATCACGCCCACCGGTTCGCGGACAATCAGCGCTAAATCGTTCACCGAGGTAGTGGCAACTTCACCATAGACTTTATCTATCGCCTCGGCGTACCAACGGATGGCGCGTGCCGCGCCGGGAATATCATCACGCAGGCTATGGCGAATCGGTTTACCGGTGTCGAGCGTTTCCAGTAGCGCCAGCTCCTCGTGATGCTGCTCCATTAAATCGGCGAGTTTGTGCAGCACCGCTTTGCGCTCTGCGGGTGATGCCTGCGACCAGTCCCCGCGTTCAAACACGGTGCGGGCTGCGGTGACCGCGCGGTCAACATCCGCTTTTTTGCCGCGGGCGACTTTGGCGAGCGGGCGTTGTCCTGCCGGATCCTGGGTAATAAAGGTTTCGTTATCGGCGGCGGCACAATATTCGCCGTTAATAAATAAACGGGTTTCCGGTGAATAATGGCTGGCTTTCTCACGCCAATATTTAAGATTCTGAAAGTTCATAGCTACTCCTTTTATATCAATAAGATAAAGTTCGTTGCTGATCTTTTTCAGGCAAAATCAGGCTGCACGATACCCCAGGGATGTACCCTGTTAATGCGCGTTATTTAAGAAGGCCTGAGAAATTCAGGCCGTTACTGATTAGAACGTGGTGGGAGTGTGGGCACTGATGATGCGGCAGATCCCCGCCGAGGTGTTGCTGAAGCTGTGTGGTATGCCGGTGTTAATGGCATAGCTTTGCCCTGCAACAAGAGGATACGTTTGACCGTTGATGGTCAGTATCACTTCACCTTCCAGTATTGTGCCAATCTCTTCACCCTGATGTTTAATTCTCTCCCCGGTTGTCGTGCCTGGCTGATAGGTTTCAAACATCATTGCCAGCGTACGATTCGGATTTCCGTTGTGTACCAGCTTCATGGATACTCCCTGACTCCCGATCTCAATCAAATCATCCTGATTGATAACCACCTGCGGTTCGTCAGGCTTTTCCGGTTCCGCGAAGAACTCGGAGAGCGACAGCCCATATACTTTCAATAGCTTTTGCAGCGTACTGATGGCAGGACTGACTTTATCCTGCTCTATGGTGCTGATGGCGCTATGCGTTAACCCAGACAGTTCGGCGGCACGACGCTGCGAAAGACCCAATTGCTGGCGGATCTCTGACAAACGTTTACCCGGCGCCAGGCCGTCATCGCTCATAATTGCATTTCCTTAACTGTAGTGGTCAGAGTCGCTGTTTTTCAGCGAGGTGGTTCTGACAAGCGGTGATAAAACCTTCAAGTAACAAACGCGACAGGGCGTATTCGCTACTGTTCCATTCCGGGTGCCACTGCACGCCGAGCGCGAAAGGATGGTCATGGACGCTGGCCGCTTCCACTAATCCATCCTGCGAGCGTGCTTCCACGCGCAGCTGCGGGCCAAGGGTTTTTGCGCCCTGACCATGCAAGGAGTTAACCCAAAACGTGCTGCAACCTGGTATTAACTGAGATAGCAATCCTCCCTGTTGAACCTGGACTTCATGAGATGGCGCATATTGCTGCTCCACCGGGAGTTCCGCATCTTCACGATGTTCCAGGAACTGTGAGTGATCGCACAGGCGACGATACAGAGTCCCGCCAGTGGCGACAACTAATTCCTGTAAGCCCCGGCAGATGGCGAAAATGGGAATGCGCCTTTCGAGCCCGGCGGTAATTAGCGCCATGCTCAGAAGATCACGCCCGGGATCGGCGTCAGACTCATCGCCATTTTCACCATAGAGGTGCGGCTGCACATTGCTTGGGCTTCCTGGCAGGAAGATACCATCCAGTTTCGGTAACAGCGCGTTCAGCAATTCGGGTTCCGCGAGCGCATGGGGCAGCGCTATCGGTAATCCACCGGCATTTAATACCGCATTCAGGTACTTTTCTTGCAGAGTCTGGGTCTCATGACCCTTAAGCCTGTTCCTACACATCACTACACCAATAACTGGCTTGTCAAATATATTGCCCATGATCGACCTCACGTTTTGGAATAAATTATTGCCAAACGGTTCCTTGTTGTGCAATTCCGTTCATTATTTTCTCAATCTAGCAGCGGAATAACCTTCTAGCAAACTTAATTTAACATTTGACAAACAATTTGTTTGCATCCAGAGTCGAATGGTGGACATTATATTTAACAGTCAAATCACAGAGCAGCTTACCAGGCCAACGGCGGTGAATCATGGAAACCAATATCGTAGAAGTTGAGAATTTTGTTCAGCATTCTGAAGAGAGACGAAGTAGCGCGTTTGCGCGCGAAGTTAAGCAGTATCTGGAACGCTATCCTAATACGCAGTATGTGGATGTGCTGTTAACCGACCTTAATGGTTGTTTTCGCGGTAAGCGCCTCCCGGTTGCTGGATTGCATAAGTTAGAGAAAGGCTGCTATTTCCCGGCATCTGTTTTCGCGATGGATATTCTTGGCAATGTGGTCGAAGAGGCGGGATTAGGCCAGGAGCTTGGCGAACCGGATCGGACTTGTGTACCGGTGGCAGGCACGTTAACCCCTTCGGCCGCCGATCCTGAATTTATTGCACAGATGATGCTGACGATGCTGGATGAAGATGGCGCTCCCTTTGACGTTGAGCCGCGGAACGTACTGAACCGACTCTGGCAGAAACTTCGCCAGCGCGGTCTGTTCCCCGTCGTAGCGGTAGAGCTGGAGTTCTATTTACTCGATCGTAAGCGCGATCCCGAAGGTTATCTGCAGCCGCCGTGCGCGCCGGGTACGGACGATCGCAATACCCAAAGTCAGGTTTACTCGGTTGATAACCTGAACCATTTTGCTGATGTGTTAAACGATATCGATGAACTGGCCCGTTTACAGCTGATCCCGGCTGACGGCGCAGTGGCTGAAGCCTCCCCTGGGCAGTTTGAAATCAACCTCTACCATACCGATAACGTGCTCGACGCCTGCGACGACGCGCTGGCGTTGAAACGTCTGGTACGGCTGGTGGCGGAGAAACATAAGAGGCATGCCACGTTTATGGCAAAGCCTTATGAGGAACACGCAGGGAGCGGGATGCATATCCACATCAGCATTATGAATAACAAAGGCGAGAACGTGCTGGCCGATGCGAATGGCGATGATTCCATGTTACTTAAGCGTGCGCTTGCCGGGATGATTGATCTGATGCCCGCATCAATGGCGCTGCTGGCGCCGAATGTGAACTCCTATCGCCGCTTCCAGCCGGGTATGTATGTGCCGACTCAGGCTTCCTGGGGGCATAACAACCGTACGGTGGCGCTGCGTATTCCCTGCGGCGATCGTGATAACCATCGGGTTGAATATCGCGTGGCAGGGGCGGATGCCAACCCGTATCTGGTGATGTCGACCATCCTGGCGGGGATCCTTCACGGTCTGGATAACGATCTGCCGCTGCAGGAAGAGGTGGAAGGCAACGGACTGGAGCAGGAAGGGCTACCGTTTCCTATCCGCCAGAGCGATGCGCTGTGGGAGTTTATGCAAAACGACAGTCTGCGTGAATTATTGGGTGAGCGTTTTAGCCACGTGTATCACGCCTGTAAAAACGATGAATTAATCCAGTTTGAACGTCTTATCACCGACACTGAAATTGAGTGGATGTTGAAAAACGCCTGACAGTCGTACAGGTCATTTAAAAAGAAGTCGCATCATGCGGGCTGAGCGGAGCCAGCCCGTCAAAATTGCAGGAATACCTGCCATTTCCCGGATGTCGCGTAATGGAGCGCGGGCGACAACGGGTCTTCAGATAACCGACAGAGTTTGTGACGAGGAAATGTGATGATGCCAATGTTTAAAAACCAGCCCCGCGTGAGCATCCATGGCTCCCGCAGTAAGTACGGACCGCATCTGTGCCGTGCAACATTGACGCCTTTCTTATGGCTTTCTACCCCGATACGACCCAGGTCTGCTGTTCCCACATTTCGAACGCAGATCTGGGCTCGTCGCGGGGAGGAAAGCTATGTCGACTAATTCTTCTGTGGATCTTGCAGCCCAGCCGGGCAAAGCACAGCTGCGTAAATCTCTCAAGCTGTGGCAGGTAGTGGTGATGGGGCTGGCCTATCTCACGCCGATGACAGTGTTTGACACCTTTGGCATTGTTTCGGGTATCAGCAATGGCCATGTTCCAGCCTCCTACCTGCTGGCCCTGGCGGGCGTACTGTTTACCGCCATCAGTTACGGAAAGCTGGTGCGCCAGTTTCCGCAGGCCGGTTCGGCCTATACCTATGCGCAAAAAGCGATTAATCCGCATGTGGGGTTTATGGTCGGCTGGTCGTCACTGCTTGACTACCTTTTCCTGCCGATGATTAACGTACTATTGGCGAAAATTTACCTTTCCGCGTTATTCCCGGGGGTTGCGCCATGGATTTGGGTGGTGCTGTTCGTGGCGATCCTTACCGCGGCCAATTTGAAAAGCGTTAACCTGGTGGCGAACTTCAATGCCCTGTTTGTCCTGGTGCAGGTGGCGATCATCGTGGTGTTTATTTTCCTCGTGGTGCAGGGGCTGCACAAAGGCGAAGGGGTCGGGACCGTCTGGTCGTTGCAACCGTTTATTAGTCAGAATGCGCATTTGATTCCGATTATCACCGGGGCGACCATTGTCTGCTTCTCGTTTCTCGGGTTTGACGCGGTAACGACTCTCTCTGAAGAGACGCCAGATGCTGCGCGCACCATTCCAAAAGCCATTTTTCTTACCGCGCTGTACGGTGGACTGATCTTCATTGCCGCTTCGTTCTTTATGCAACTGTTCTTCCCGGACATTAGCCGATTCAAAGACCCGGATGCGGCGCTGCCGGAGATTGCGCTGTACGTCGGCGGCAAGTTGTTCCAGTCTATTTTTCTGTGCACCACCTTTGTGAATACGCTGGCGTCAGGTCTGGCGTCGCATGCCAGCGTTTCTCGCCTGCTGTATGTGATGGGCCGCGATAACGTCTTCCCGGAGAAGTACTTTGGTTATGTCCATCCCAAATGGCGTACTCCCGCGTTGAACGTCATCATGGTCGGGATTGTGGCGCTGTCGGCCCTGTTTTTTGATCTGGTGACCGCTACGGCGCTGATTAACTTTGGCGCGTTGGTGGCCTTTACCTTCGTTAATCTGTCCGTGTTTAACCACTTCTGGCGTCGTGAAGGACGTAAGCATACCTGGCAGGAAAAGTTGCACTATCTGGTATTGCCAATGGTCGGTGCCGCCACGGTAGCCGTACTATGGGTGAATCTGGAAGTGACATCGCTGACGCTGGGACTGGTATGGGCCGGCGTTGGGCTGGTGTATCTCGCGTACCTGACCGGACGCTTTCGTAAACCGCCGCCGCAGTTTGACGCCGCGAAATCTGAGCGCGCATGGGAGTGATGGAAACGGAATCGGCAGAGATCTGGTAATGACGATTAATATTTAGCAGTGGCCAGATTTACACCATCGGATGTGAAAGTCGGCCGTAGCTTTCGGCTAGTCAAATGAAAACGGTATGCCACGGTGGAAAGTCGTGGCATACCTGCTTAGCGGTGTTGTTTACTGAACCGCAAGTCGATTTTTTTCCCTGATGCGATTGATCAATTCCATTTGCTCGTGGGTTGCCCTTACCAACAAACCGTCCAGAACGGCATCGTTATATTGTTCACTTGAATAGGTTAATTCAAATAACCCCATCTTAATGATAATATCGCGAACCGCTTCATTTGGATCGTTAGCAAGTCTCAGTCGGATTTTCTGGCTGCTTCGTGGAGCAAGGAGCCCACTAAACAGGCACCGAGCCAAATCGCTTCGAATCGTGACATCAGGATCATTTGCCAGTTGCTCTTGCACCAGAAGAGAGAGCGGATTCATGCGATCTGATTCTTCAATCAACTTTCTTTTAACGCTGTTATCTATATCCTTTGCTAACAATATCTGGACCTCTGGCGTTAACCTTTTATTTTTCGCCAATGCGAGCCTTATTCTGAGATCGTTATCTTTTATCAACCGATGCTGCACTTCTTCACTCAGTGGCGAATTGAAGAGTCCTTCCGAACCTCTAGCCAGTGCTTCCCTAACACAGATGGCATCATCTTCTACCAGTATGAGTTGTGCCGACGGATGCAGTTTAGGATAAGAGGCCATTTTCTGGCGAATTGACAGATCGCTATCTCTGGCAAGAAGGGTTTGTGTTAGAGGATTCAGTGTAAAGAGATAGTTTTCCTCCTCTGGTATCAGGTGGGCACGTACTCTTTGGTCTCTATCGTTTGCCAATTTCACCTGAACTGCTTTTCCTGGGCTTTGTGAGGCCGCAACTGCGCAGCGTACTTTGACCGATTTATCGTTCGCCAGTTGCCATTCGATCTCGCGATCTGTCCACCAATCACGTAACAGGGCGATGCGAACCTTGTCTTCATCATCAAGGAGCAGCTCGTGGAGAATCTTAGTATTCGTATTTTGGTTGGCCGCCAGTTTCTGACGCACATTGGCCTCTTTGTGCGTAACCAACTCTTCTTGCCCATCCCTACTCAACGCCGGGTTACTGGCTAACGCTTCGAGTATCTCTACGCTGCAGTTCTCCAGATTCAGGATTTTATTCTGTAGGGCTTCCGATAGCGCGGAATTACCAGCCAGCGCTAGCGCGATTTTTGTCACACTCTTCGTTGATGGTAAACCTGAGTTTGCCCTCATGCTGGCTAAAATCGACTGTACGCTTTCCATCGCCGTGGCCAGATTGTTTACCGCCAATTCTGTTTTATAGATGCGTTCCATTAACGGTTCGCCGATTTGTGGATTGCCCGCTAGATTCTCGCGTATCGCAGCTGAGCCCGAGTCGTAAAGCTGCGTATAGTACTCTTCATTGAGATGCTGATTTAGTGCAAGTGCCAGTTGTACTTCCTCTTCATCCTTTATTAATTTACCAATGATTGGAGCGGTAAGGGCATTGTTCCTGGCCAGTTGAACACGGATTTCGCTATCATGCATTTCAGCGAGCTGCGCCATGATTGGACCCGTCAGGTTGCGATTACCTGCTAACGCGTAATGCACTTCCTGGTTACCGTTATCCAGTAATTGCTGTTGAGTTAATGCACTTATAGTGGCGTTACTTGCCAGCTCTTTTTGAACATCGTAGATATCATTGGCTAGTCGCTGCTGTACTTCACTCGGTAGATTTTCAGTGTAAGCCAACGATTTTCGAACCTGATGGTTTTGATCCATCGCGAGATGATGTATAGCTTTCTCTGGCAGCGAATTGCGCCAGTGTACCAGGCGTGCACGAACATCATCATCGCTATCATCCATTAAGGTACAGATCGTGTCGTCCGCAATGTTAGCATTGCCAGCTAATGTCTCACGTACTTCTGTGCAGCTGTCTTTGGTCAGTTGTTCCTGAACCTCAGGGTGAAGAGCGTAATTGCTGGCAAGGGCAATACGTATTTTTTCTGACGGATGCTGGCTCAAATTGTTTTGCAACAGGGCGCTATCAAAGTGTTTGCTACCGGCGAGTTCTCTAAGAACTTCATCTGTGTCCTGGAGCAAAGAGTTTAATGCGGGATTGGACAGATTAGGGTGTTCGGCAAGCTTGCGACGAACCGAGACACGCGTATCCTGAGTCAGCCGTATCTGTGCGGTTGCAGTCAGGTTGGGGTTAGACGCTAATGACTCCCTAACTTCCGTACATTCATCTTTTGCTAACTCTAGTTGTACAGCTTCCGCGAGTAATCCTTCACGGCGGCGTTTAGCCAGTGTTTCACGCACGTCCTGATCGCTGTCCAGCGTCAGGATCTGTTGTACCTTTTCGCTAAGCCCATCAAGATCTGCTAGATCTTCACGCACGGTAAAATCGTGGTCCCTTGCCAGTATTTCCTGCGCCTCAGGGTGAAGATTGCTATTGCGCGCCAAACGTCGGCGAATAGAGACCCTGGAATCCTTCGCAAGTTGTAATTGCATTAATTTACTGAGATTTTTATTGGTAATCAGCATCTCGCAAACGTCTAATTCTGGATCACGCATTAAATGTTGAAGCAATGTACTATCTGTGCTGTTGCTGGCGAGCTGGAGTCGATGTTGAATAGTGAGCTGAAGCCGTTCGAATTGTGTTGCCATCAGATCATGCGGTGCATTTGCATGTATACAGGCCAGATGTAAAAGATCGATGTCAAACTCAGGCTGGTCATTAACAATGTTAATACGTTGGGTGAGTACCTGCTCAGGACAGTTCGGGTTACGATATACTGCTTTGCGTACGTTCAGGTCTGCATCTGCCGCCAGTTTTTCCAGTAAATCATCCGGACAATCTTCGCTATTAGCGACCTCTGCGCGGCGCAACGAGTTTGCACTATCCGCCATCTGAATCATCTGCGCTACGCTAAGACCATCGCTGGTGGAAGCTGGTTTGAGCTTGAGTTTCTCAAACAACTCTTCGTATTGGGCAACCTGTTCACGCAGGGTCTCACGTAACGGAACTGTAAGCTGGATAGCAGCTTCCAGATCTTTCAGCTCCAACTGGCGGTTTTCAAGGAATGCTATTTCTCGAGCTTCGTTGATAGCATTCTGAATATCTGCACCTGCATAATCACGGCACTGTGTTACCAGCTTATTGCGTTCATTCTGGGTCAGTTCAAGCGACTCACCTTTCAGATGGATGTCCAGAATAGCTGCTCGCTCTACGCCGTTGGGAAATCCGACGTAAAACACCTCATCGAACCGTCCTTTACGCAGCAACTCTGGAGGGAGCACGGTAATATTGTTAGCAGTGGCAATGACAAATACCGCACCGGTTTTTTCTTGCATCCAGGTCAAAAAATAGCCGAAAAGTCGTGAGGAAACCTCCGAACCACTGCCACTGTTCATGCCGACAAAGGCTTTTTCCAGTTCGTCGATCCACAAAATACAGGGGCTAATTGATTCTGCCATTGTTAGCGCCCGACGCATATTATGTTCACTTTCTCCGACGTACTTACCCAATAATGAGCCGATATCAAGACGTAGGAGTGGCAACTGGAATAAACCGGACGCTGCTTTGGCTGCAAGAGACTTCCCACAACCGGGCATACCGGCGATAAGTACACCTTTAGGCGCCTGTACGCGTGAATCGCGAGCTTCACTCAGGCGGCGGAAAATCTGGGCGCGGCGAGTGAGCCAGGTTTTAAGGTTCTCAAGACCGCCGATGTCAGTTGCATTTTCGATTACGTGCAGCATCTCAAGCACGCCACTTTTTGCGATAATCTGCTCTTTCCCATGCTGGATAAGAGCCAACGCCTCGTCATTAATTTGTTCATGCTGTTGACGAACTACTGCTAATACTGATCGGATCTCTTCCTGGTTCAGTCCGCAACACGCAGTATGCAGACGCTGATGCATATTTTCCGGGACAAACAGATCAAGCATCTGGCAAAAACTGCTGAGCTGCTGGTTAATTTCCTCACCCTGGGGCAGGGACAGGGGGAGCAAGGTGATTTGCGACTCGATTTGTACTGGGATGTGCAAAGTTTCTGAAACAAGTACTACAGCTGTTTTGCTCCGGTGGTGGCGCTGAATGCGGTTGAGCAATTGCTTTAACCGTGCAACGGCGAGTGGCTGGTTTTCCAGTGCACTGCGGGCATCTTTAATGATGAGGAGTTTTCCGTCCAAATCGTCATCGAGCAGCGAAGGTAAACTTTCTGCTAGTTCGGTGGCCTGACTCTGCGTGTTCCGAGGCTGCTTGTTATGGAAATCAACCCAGCCATATCCAAGGTTCCACTCTTTGGGAGACAGTGTCAGTTCTGTACTTATTTCCTGCAATAGCGTATCGACTCGGCTTTCTTCGCCGGAGTGGATGTAAAGCCCTGGATATCCAGCGAGGATATGGGATTTTATCTTGGTCTTAAGTTCGAGCAGATTCATCAGTATTTACCAGAATGAGAAAAGGTTTGAGGCAAAGTTACTGATACCCCGGCTAAAGGACTTAATGACATGACTCGTATTTTCAGTAACACTGGCAATGACTTTGGCAGCTGTTTTGGCAACAACCTTGCCCGCGTTATAGACGATTTCACCAATTTGCCCACCCGCTATACCACCTGCGACACCGCCAACAAACCCTCCAACGGCTGTACCGACTGGACCAAATACGGTACCAATCGCTGCGCCCAACGTGGCCCCCTCCGTTGCACCAGCAATAGCCATTGTCGTGGTTATAGTGGTGTTACCGATGGCATCGAGCGCTTCCTCTCCAGTCAGTTCACCTTTGCCCAGTTTATAAAGTACCTTTGCATTCTGTATGCCCACGCAGACGATATTGGTAATTAGGCCCGCAGGTGTACTGCGTAAGGCTGCGCCAAGAAAGCCGTTCTTGACAGCGACTACGACCGCTCCGGAAACAGCAACCTGTATAGCTGTTTGCGTACCGGTACGCAGCGAGCTTTCGAAAAAATCGTTGAGGTCTTCACTAGTGGATGGATTTTCACGACCGTTCAGGCGATTCCAGGCACGCCTTGCAAGGATTCTGGTTCCCTGCATACCCACCGCAATACAGGCACCGAGCACAGCCTGTTTACCAATTTGCTTGGCAATATCAATACGATTAGTGTCATTCCAGTCGTACTGACGTGCTTCGGCATCTTGTTGAGCTTTTTTCTGTAATTCTTTTGCTTTCTCTTTAGAAAGTGGCTGAGAAGACACTCCGTCAGCTTCAATAACCTCTGTGCTGTTGACCACATCTGCGCCTTGCCCCTCGGGAACTAGCGCTTGTTGATCGTTATAGTCGCCCCGATTGAGCTGTGTATTTGTGGCGTTTGAGTCAGCACCATATTTCGACTGATATTTGCAGACCACATTGCCGTTGCCGTCAACAATCTCAATATCAACGGAGTTTAGCTCCTGTGAACCAACAACCCGTGCACGATACGGACTGCCTTTGGTGGTTGCATCGATATTAAATGTATCGACGTGATGCTGTTCCGCAACAAGACCATCTAGATTGGGGTTTTGGTTGATATTCCCGGCCAGCGTGGTGATTGTTTTGCGCGCATTTTCGTTAGCGTCTACCAAGGCGCTATCGATAAGGCTGGCGTATTGGCCTACGTGTACCGAACCGGAAACTGCTGCATTTTTTTCTATCTCGCCAGCCAACCAGGAGGCACGGCTACGACCTTTATCCATATGCTGCTGTAATGAGTCGCGAGACTGATTAAAGGCTTCCGTAGACCGTATTATCTGCCGACGAGTGTTTAGTAACTCTTCTTCGTTTTTCCAGATCTGTGGATATTTACGAAATTCATCATCCAACCATTGCCCCAATGGCTGATCGCCGCGAGCCTGGCAGGAGGTTACGAAAGAGCTAATAATGGATGCGGTCTGCTCGGGAGCATTAATCTCCTCTACAACTTGCAATTCTACCTGTGTGATGGAGGAAAATTCATCATCGTTAATATTCTGAGCGAGATTATTATTTTGTTGTGTCATCATTTTTACCGTTAAATCTGCTGTGTGATATATCATCAAATGACTATGATAATTGACGCAAATGATATTAGCCGTAATGCTAAATGCAGACTAGCGCAGCGATCACTAATATTGATTATGAACTCTATGACTGAGGTAGCCAAAATCTTCAGGTTGCCACCCGATTTAAAGCTTCTTGGTCAGTTTCTCATTAGGGATTAATTTCGGGGAAATGCCACGTTTTTAAGGCTAAACCAGCCTATCATGCAGGAAAATCCTTCTCGCCGTTTTTTTTGCACAATACAAAACCTCCATATGGAGGAGCGTTAATCTCCATATAAATTTCAAAGATTCTCTAAAAAAACTCTTATTTTTAGGAGGGGGGGAGGCTCTACAACTCATGGCTGTATGGCAATATCTGTAGACTGATAGGTAGCAACAACACGATGTTATGACGTTAAGTTGTATGGTGTTTTGCTTAATTAATATGCAGTTTTAGTTAAGGGAATAAAAAAACCGGCACGGGAGCCGGTAAGTGGAACAATGTAGGAATATAATTATTATTATAATTCAGCCAACTCAATAGGAACGGGTTTCCCTATATGGTATCCCTGTAACCAACCAATACCCATGGTAATTAGCATCTTTTCAATTTCCTCATTTTCAACAAACTCAGCTACCACTTCCATATTTTTGAGTTTTGCTACTTCGCAGAAGGATCTGACGGCGCATCGACTAAATTCATCGGTCAGTATATTACGGATGAAGGAGCCATCAATTTTCAGAATATCTGCGTCTAATGTTCTGAGTCGTGAATAGCTTGACGCCCCTGTGCCAAAATCATCAATAGCAATTTTAGAACCTGCTTTACGTAATGCTCTCAGAACATCAGTGACATTAGCGTTGTCAATGATATCTGATTCAATGATTTCAAAAATTATACGTTTAGGTGCGATGGAATATTTTCTAAACAATGTGAAAACATTATCAAGAAAATCAATTTTATTAAGCGAGTCAGGTGTCAGATTAATGGAGAAATGACTGTTCGGGTCAGATTTCTGCCGTGACTGTATAAAACGAAATGTTTGCTCTATAACAGTGATATCCAGTGCAGGGAGTAATCCTGCTTCGCAAGCAACCGGTAGAATGGTATCTGGAAAGATTAACTTACCATCAACCATTTTTATCCGAATAAGTATCTCGTGATAACGTGTCAGTCCCGTAGTTGAAACGATAGGCTGAACAACCAGCATCGTTGATACGACGGGTTGAGCCATAAGCTCAAACGATTTTCTGTCAATTGCTTTTTGCAACATATGACGAATGACAGCCTGACTGACAATTTTATCACCTGGCACCTGCGGGCTGAGTAACAACGGTTGCCCCTGCATTAACGAGATGTAGCTTTGGGTATTAAGATGTTTAATTGCTTGTGATAAATTTTTAATCAGGTTTTTCTCGGTGGTATATGCCACACCACAAGATAGTCCCAATTGGTAATCCTTCCAGATAAAACGAAAAGAGTTTAGGTCTTTGTAAAGAGTAGGAATGTCAGGGGCAGTATTAAGGCGAAGAATTATTCCATGACCAGGTGCGTAATAAATGTTACCTGTATCCTTAATCAATTTACGTACATATGCGCTTAGCGCTTTTACAAATTCAAAACGGAATTCTATTCCATGAGTTTGCTCCAGCGTATTCAACTCTGTACAACGGATGTAACACAAGCACTCTGTTGCGTGTTTACGGATGTCCATTTGCAGGGCCTGAAAGTTAGGCAGTCCGGTATTAGGCTCTGATCTAAAAAGTTGTTTGAGGCGGCGGAGATATTTTCGGTTACGGACCACAAGTACACCGGTAACAACAATCGTAAGAGAAAAGACAAACACTATCGTGGAGGAAATCACGAGACTATGTAAATAATTATTATAGTTATCCGGTGAAATATAACTGTTTATATAATATCCCAACAGGATGAGCATTGTTACCCATACAGGGGATATAAAAGCATGGCCAATGCAGATCACTCCCCACAGCATTACTGGAAGTAACCACAGTAATGAATAGTCTGTAAATATAAGAATATCTTCTCTGATGACGATCAAAGCGGACATAATGCAGAGTAACAGCACCAGCCATAATACTTGATACAGAATAGGAGGGCCGGATTTTATCAGCGTCTTCACTTGTCTGATGTATAAAATGCACCATGCAGGGTTTTGAACGCTTCTAAGCAACAGATAACAAAAAGGGATGCCAGTCAGGCAAGAGTTCATCAACCACTGTAAGTTAATTAGTGTTTGTAGTGTAAAAAGGTTTGTGATCGGTGCTGAGGCAGTGTTCGACTGGAGCCAGTGATCAATCGAGATGAATAGTAAGGCGTTGCAGCACACGAGCCAGACAATACGCAGGGTTGTAAGCTGGCTACGACCAAAGCTAACCGCGCCTCGTTTACCTGTCGAGAAAAAGTAGAGTGTCTGGCTAATGAGAGCAGCCAGCAGCTGAGCCGTTAGCGTGAATACCGAAGATAAAGAGTAAGAATAAAGGGCATACAAGAAAAAGGCACCCAAAATTGGCAGCGCCTTTTGCCGGTATAAAACCAGCAGTGCAGAAATAAGAGGTAAAGTGAGATCGTAAAAATGCAGGGTTATACCCGCAACATCCTCTTGCTTACTGAGATGACCAGCGATCAGCTGTAATGCAAAAAACGCGATGCCTACACAAAAATAGTCTCTAAATGTATTAATAAAATTTATATTTTCAGTTTTTCTTAGCAATATCATCATTCGCAATTCTCAGTGAGTTATCACCGTTCTCGATTTAAGTCATCTACTTAAAACAGGTTAGACTGGAGGTTTGAAATGTGTATTTTTGGATGTTTTCGCTAATTGAAAACCATTCTAAAATATGTTATGTAAATTTTTTAAAGGTAACCCTCGATAATTTCCGTGTGTTTCACAACGCAGGGAAGAACAATCTTTATGGCTGTGCTGATAATAAAAATTCCGTCAGTAGCCATTATTTAAGACAGAATAGACGATCGATAAAAACGATCAATATAAATTTTTTGATAGATTTTATCGATAGGTTTGGCAGATCATAAATACCACGAAAGATCGATAAAAGCTATTAAAATGTTATTTTTTAATGGTGTTTATTTCATAAATGTTAATTTAGCACTTTGTTTATTAAAAATTAACCTATGCAGGCATCCTTCTAAAGGAATTATTATGATATTGGCGGGAAAGTGAGTTTCCCCACCTTCCCACAATACACTCAATTGTTAATCATTAACGAGGTTGCTGCTGTGTCGCGCAGTGAATGCCGCCGCCGCCAGCCGCAATGCCATCAATATTCAGTTGTATAATTTCACGATCGATAAACAGCTCCTGCAAAATAGCATGGGTATTACGATCGGTGCGCTTATCGCCAAATTGTGGTGCAATGACGGCATCATTACACAGATAAAAATTGATATACCCTGCGGCAAAATCATCACTCGCATAAGTCTGGCGGATGGTAGAAGGTCCTTCCAGCGTGACGACCTTCAACCGTCGGCCTTTGGCATCCGTGGCGGCTCGTAATATGTCCAGATGACGTCGGGTGATCGCGTAATCAAAGGACGACGGATCCTGCTCAAGACCTGTCACCACCGTACCCGGATGCGTGAACCTGGCATAAAAATCTGTATGGCCGTCGGTAATATCCTTGCCGGCAATACCCGGCAACCAGATGATTTTCTCCAGACCTAGCAGTCGCTTAAGTTCTTCTTCGCATTCGGCTTTGCTGACGCCGGGATTACGGTTGGAGTTAAGCACGCAGCTCTCGGTAATAATCGCCGTGCCTTCGCCGTCTACCTCAATACCGCCACCTTCCAGAGTCAGCGCCGAGCGGATGAACTCGGTATGAACGTAATCAGTAACGAATTCAGCCACATCGGCATCACGTTCGTGCTCTTGCTTATTGCCCCAGCCGTTAAAATTAAATCCCACACCGCCGAGCGCACCGCTGGCGCTTTTCACAAACACCGGCCCGGTGTCGCGGATCCACAGATCGTCTATCGGGTGAACCAGAAGATTGACCGACGGTCCGCACAGACGCGCGGCGAGTTCGCTGTCTTCTTCGCGTACCAACATATTTACGGGTTCAAATGCGGCGATGGTTTTAGCAACTAGCGCCAGGTTTTCCTGCACCACCGGTAGCAGATGAGGCTCCCAGATCTCCGCACTGGCACCAAACGCCATCCAGGTTGCTGCATGCGGTGCGCCTTCATCCGGCATTTGCCAGCGGCGGTCCTCTGTTGCGCGGGCAAATTGGCTAAAACTGATGCCTGTCATACCGGCGAGTAACATACTCGTTGAAGTCACCAAACCTTGCCAGACGAACGAACGTCTTGTCATCATAGGATTAACCTTTACGTATATTTATCTGATATTGGATGAATAAAATAATAATAGATAGTTAATGTTCTGCGTGTTTTAAATATTGAATAACAAATGAATTGATTGCGGATAAGTTTCATGCGGAATATATCACAGGAGATATTCGTTGCAATCTCTTCGTTTTATATTATGAGTGAAATTGACTACTATTAAAATTTCTCAACTATATATTTATATATAATTTATATTTATCAGCATGAACATGTGTCACACCGTTGGCTCTGAAGCCCCGTCTGACGGGCCTTGCCGCGGATTGTGATCTGGCCGATTGTTCTGTTGTATTTATTAATGCCATGAACCGTGTGGACTATAGTAAAGATGGCCGTTATTTCTCATCATTAATAACCGTGAGTGGGGGATGTGAATGAAGAAGATACTGATGCTGGTCGGAGATTATGTCGAAGATTATGAAACAATGGTGCCTTTTCAGGCTTTGCAAATGCTTGGGCATCGTGTGGATGCCGTCTGTCCGGATAAAAGTCAGGGTGACTACGTTCAAACCGCCATTCACGATTTTGATGGGGCGCAGACATACAGTGAAAAGCCGGGGCATCGTTTTACGTTGAATGCGAATTTTGCCGAGGCGCGGGCCGCCGATTACGACGCTCTGTTGATCCCCGGCGGGCGTGCTCCGGAATATCTTCGACTGAATCCAGATGTCATTAAGCTGGTGCAAGATTTCAACACTGCCGATAAGCCTATCGCTGCGGTTTGTCATGGGCCCCAACTATTAGCGGCGGCGGGAGTGTTAGAAAACCGGACCTGTAGCGCTTATCCGGCCTGTGCGCCTGAGGTCCGTCTGAGCGGTGGACATTATGCCGATATTGGCATTGATCAGGCCCACGTTGATGGCAATCTGGTGACGGCACCAGCATGGCCCGCGCATCCGCAATGGTTAGCTAAATTTGTTGAAGTATTAATGAAGTAAGCGACGATGAGATGAAAAAGTCGGTATAACCAGCCTGGCTATACCGACAGGATATATTACCTCTGCATGAGTGCGAACACGCCCCACCCGATATATTCCCGGGTGAAGGTAACGTGGCGTGCTGGTGAACTTCTCAGTTGCTCTCTGACTTCGACGGCAAACTCATCGTCCGGATTTGCCTCCAGCCACCGGCGCATCGTCAACCATTTTGCCGCCTCGTATCTGTCCCAACCCTCCTGGTCCGCCAGTACCATTTCGACCACGTCATAACCGAGCTGATCGAAAGACGAAACGCGTTCTGGCAGAGAGAGGAAATCAGTCACTGAGGTCGCGCCGCAAGACTTAGCGATCTCCTCCGTTGCGGGTATCTGGCGCCAGTACGGTTCGCCGATGAGCAGGATCCCGCCTGATTTGAGACTTTGTTCCAGCTGTTTGACCGTTCCGGCAACGCCGCCGGCAATCCAGGTTGCACCAATGCAGGCGGCAATATCGAATTTTTCTTCGGCGATATAACCTGTTGCATCGGCATGAATAAAACGCACGTGCTCAGTGACGCCCAATTCACTTGCCCGCAGGGTGGCTTGCTCGCTGAATAACTGGCTCATATCGATACCAACGCCGGAAATTCCATGATCGCGTGCCCAGGTGCACAACATCTCGCCAGAGCCGCTGCCGAGATCCAGGATGCGGGTTCCTGGGGCCATCCGTAAAACCTGACCTAACGTTGCATATTTCTGCGCGGTGAACGGATTATGAATGCGATGTGCGCTTTCGCTGATTGTAAAAATCTTCGGGATATCCATCTCTCTCTCCTTAGCGATTATCCAGTTGGGCGCGAACGTTGTTCAGCCCAGTGGTATTGATGCGGTAGGGCTGACCATTGACGGATTTGATCAGTTTTTTCGTTCTGAGCTTTTTGAATACATCGAGCGTGCAGTCGCAGAGCAGTAACCCTTCGCGGCTATAGCATTCGACGGAAGTGACACGGCCTGATGCATCACGGACGTGAGCAATACGGCCACCTTTGGCGAGTACGTGTAAGGTACGTTGTTCCTGACGGGATAAATTCATACTGGAAAACCTGTTTAATCATCATGTGCAAAACGTGCAAACACACAGCGGTGTCCGCATTCGATTTCGGCGCATTGATAACCAGGCCGGCCTGAAAAGGTCGGTAAGCTGATTATCTGATGATTACATTCTCCAGCATCAAAGCCTCGGGTTGAGTTGATAGATATTTACCTGCTGAATCATACCAGCCTGGACGAGTAGGGGAATCGTCCTGTCGGGAAAATGTGATCTATGACGAAAAATTGCGTTTAGTTTATTTTATAATTTTTTAACTCTCAGCTAGCTGAGCGGTGTATGAATGTATTAAATTTATTGAATTTTCAGACATCGTCAGTAGCGGTATTGGTCGTAATGATGTGTAGTTGGTCTCACTTGCGTCACACTATAGATTAGTGATATTTAATCTTTTCTTATCTTAATTTTGTTTTATTTGATAAACAGGTCTTTATTATAAAAAGAATTTTTAATGGTGTTTGTGTTTAATTCTATTTAGGAATTTTCTTAACGTCATGAAGTGTGTATACTCAATCCTGCAAGAAGCTCTTCTGTTATCATCAAAACTATAAAAATGTCCTTAACACCCGTATTACCTCTGCCCTGTATCTCTTCTCAGGGGAGAGGTTTTTTTTCTGTATATTATTTTGATAGTCATCATAAATAGATAATTTAATATTATTGTTCTTGTTGCTTTACATTAGTGATGACGACAGATTTTTTCTGTGAACCATACGGTACTATTGAAATAGTATCGCTATGAATCTATTTTATAGTGAATAGTGTAATTTTGTATTTATTTATAATGGTATTATATAGTTTTTCTTATAACTGCCTGTTTTTCAGCGTTATGTTAATTCTTGCTTTTGAAATAATTGTGATTTTGTTCACGGATTTTAGTGCGTTAAGTAGCTATTTGTAGAGAGGTGCAAACGGTTGCATTTTGCTGTTACAGCATTCGTTCATTAAAAAATATAGCGATGGTATATCTTGTGTCGGTATTGGGTGCAAGAATCTAAATGATTTTTATTATCTCTTAGATATACGAATACCGTTTATGACTTCTGTTAGCTTAACACCATGGAAAATGCAGTAAAAACAGACAGGGAATATGATTTTATCAATCAGAACGGAGCTTTTAATTACTGGCATAATTACTGGCTTTTTATCTTCCTTTTTATAAATCGTTGTCGTAATGCCCATAAAGTCAGCATTCTGGGATGAGTGCTGATTTTATTTTGTTCTCAGATTATTCAACCCACGCTGTATGCAGGTCTTCTCTTGCAGTACCTCGTAAATGATACATTAAAGGATCTCCTGGAATGGATATTGTTGAACGCTTTATTAACTACACGAAAATCAATACCACGACCTCAAGGGAAAATGGTGCTAATGGGATAATGCCTTCTTCACCTGGTCAAATGGAACTGGCAAAACTGCTGGCAGTAGAACTTGAAGCATTAGGAATGGAAAACATTGAGGTCAGGGATACCGCTATTGTGACAGCGACATTACCTGCAAATACGGACGACGCGATCCCTGTCGTTTCCTTTTTTGGTCATCTCGATACCAGTGCGGAACAGACTGCGGACACAAAAGCACAACGTCTTCACTACAGCGGTGGGGATTTGTGTCTGAACCAGGAGCTAAAAATTTATCTGCGCGAAAGTGAATTTCCAGAACTGAAAAATTATATCGGTGATGACCTGCTGGTGACGGATGGTACCAGTCTGTTGGGGGCAGATGATAAAGCCGCCATCGCCGCGATTATGAATGCCCTGGAGTACCTTGTCGCACATCCGGAGATTAAGCATGGGCCGGTGAAGGTCGGTTTTGTTCCTGATGAAGAGCAGGGATTACGAGGTGCAAAAGCATTTGATGTTGCGGCGTTTGGGGCTGATTTTGGCTATACCCTGGACTGCTGCGGCATTGGAGAATTTGTCTATGAGAACTGGAACGCGGGTGATGCGGAAATCATCTTTACCGGCCAGTCCGCACACCCTATGTCGGCCAAAGGTAAGCTTAAGAACTCTCTGCTGATGGCGCATAAGTTTATTGCGATGCTGCCCGGAGGAGAGGCGCCTGAGTATACGGAAGGACGCGAAGGGTATTACTGGGTAAAACAACTTCAGGGTAACAGCGCCCGTACGGTACTTAAGCTGGATATCCGGGATTTTACCGAAGAGGGGTATAAGGCGCGTATGGCATATATCCGCCAGCTGGCCGTCAGCACCTGCGCGCTGTGGGGAGAAAACAGCGTGGTCTGCCATTTAACCGATCGCTATGCCAATGTGTTCAATAGCTTGCAGGGCGATGCTCACTACCCGATTGATATTGCGTTACGCGCGTATCAGAAGTGTGGCATTACCCCGCAACCTGTCGCTATGCGTGGTGGATATGATGGCGCAGTGTTATCGCAGAAAGGACTACCTTGCCCGAATATTTTTACCGGTGCCCATAACTTTCATTCGATTTATGAATACCTGCCGGTGCGTTCACTGCGGGCCGCCAGCGATGTCGTGGTAGCGGTCATTGAGGAAACCTTTGCTGAGTTCGCGCAGGGGAGAGCTCAGTCATGATTCAGGTGTTAATTGCCCTACTGGTGATCGTGGTGGTCGCGCGTCTGATCCTGAAAGGTTATCGCGCTGAACCCGTGTTGTTCATTGCTGGCCTGGTGTTGATGATTTGTACGGCGTTAACCGGATGGGGTTCTGTATTACCGAAGGGGGTTGCCAGTACGGGGATTTCATTTCTCGATCCTTTCGAGGTGATGCGCGATCTCTTTAGTACGCGTGCCGCCGATCTCGGCCTGATGATCATGGCGCTCATGGGATTTGCGCATTACATGGATCATATCGGGGCAAATGAAGCGGTTGTGCGGGTTGTGACGAAACCTTTGCGCGCGCTGCGTTCGCCCTATGTGCTTCTATTTTTCTCCTATCTGCTCGCCAGCCTCCTGCAGTTGGCCATTCCATCCGCCACCGGGCTAGCCGTGTTGCTGATGGGGACGATGTTCCCCATTATGCTGGGGTTAGGGCTTTCTGCGGCCTCAGCCGCTGGGGTTATTGCCACCTCGCTTGGTGTGGCATATACCCCGACGGCCATCGATGCTATCAGGGGATCTAAAGCGGTCAATATGGATGTGGTGGAATACGTTGTTTACCACCAGGGACCCGCAGCGCTGGCAACCGTGCTGGTCGTCGGCGTCTGCCATTTCTTCTGGCAGCGGCATTGCGACCGTAAAGCGGGGACGCTTCCAAGAGAAATCGGTAGCGCTGAGGTGACTGACTCAGGAAAAGCCCCGGCTTTTTATGCGCTGCTCCCGATGCTTCCGATACTGATGGCGGTGGGATCATCGGAAATGTTTGTCAGTGGTATTAACCTGAATATTATCACCATTGTGCTCATTTCGATGGCTGTCTGTATGTTGATTGAATGGCTGCGGGTGCGTGATTTAAAGTCAGTATGCGAAGGATTCAGCCATTTCCTTAAAGGCATGGGCACTGCCTTTACCGGGGTAGTTGGGCTGCTGGTTGCGGCAGGTGTTTTTGCCCACGGGATTAAAGTTATTGGTGCCATTGATCAATTAATCCTGATGGCGGAGCACGTGGGATTACCCCCATTTGCTATGGCGGTGGTGTTTGCGCTGGTGACGCTGGCGGCAGCAATTATTATGGGATCGGGTAATGCGCCATTCCTTGCTTTCGTTGAGCTGATCCCGCAAATCGCGGCAAGTATGGGCGCTAACGCTGTTGCCATGATCCTGCCGATGCAGCAGGCATCACATATGGGGCGGGCAATTTCACCGGTTTCCGGCGTGGTGATTGCCGTTTCCAGTGGGGCGAAAATAACGCCATTTGATGTGGTTAAACGTACCGCCGTACCGCTGATTGTGGGCTTTGTAACTCATACCCTGATCATCGGTATTTTCTATTAACTTCGTTTGTAACAAGCAAACTTCCGGCTTGCTAAATGCCCGGTAGTTTGCTTTTTCTGATTACAGCTCTTATCACCGCAGATGATATTGATTACTGGTGATTATTATTAACTTTTATCTTTATCGCATTATTCTTATTGGACATTGTTGAGCTATTCTGGATTAATGATTAATAAGTATGATGTATTGTATTTGCACGTTTATTACATAGGGATAAGTTAATCTGGATCATATTTCGGCGATTTTAGTTGTAGTAATTTTTTAATAGAGTAATACAAGAATAACGTGGAATAACAATGACGATTTATTTGGGCAGGTTTAAGTGGTAAGGGATTCTGGAAGAGTTAGTACGTTACGACATCATTATCAGGATGATCTGGAAACATTTACCTGGAGTGCGTTAGTTGCAATTGGTATCGCAATAAAGGATCATAAGATCTACTCTAAAATGTCAGAGCATCTATTCATTATGCATTGGCTGGCTATTGCCAAAAAAAGAAAAATATTTTCGAAGAGCATTGTCAGTGAGCTTCAGTGGCTAATTGATGAGGGGAAGAAAAAAAGCATCAATGCACAACTTAAATTTAAAATAGAATATTTGTACGCCACATCGAGTGGTGACGTGACAATGCAAAACGACTATTTTAAATTTACTCATACGATTGAAGTATTGAGAAATAATGGATGGGAGAGCTTTCTGCTCACTCCAGAGAAATGGCAAGGACTTCATGAAAGTATTAAGGTCAGAAAAGGTGACTTTATCTTTATGGATGATGCCCGGCTTCAGGAGTGCTTTGGCGTGCAGGGCGAGATTGTCAAACCTTTCTGTATTCGAGTGTACGGCGATGTTGAGTTTGCAAAGTTAACGTTCATCAAACATAACCTGCCGGTTGAATTTGTGAAACACATTTCGAATGAGTTTCATTATTTCAATTTTCTTTCTGTTAAGTAATGCTTAATTGATATAGAGGAAAAATTTCTGTTTGTTCAAAGAGCAGTGATCTACTTGTGAAAGTATCGGATATATACCACGCGCAAAGGATAGCGAATGTTTACTCGAAAGTTAGTGATTACAACCGAATGGATAAGGTTGTCGGATACGTCAGACAATATGTCCATTTCTTTTCGGGGCGTTCTTGAGATCGGTGAAAGCACAGTTGTGCCAGATGACAATACACCTCTACTTCGTTTAGAAAATGACATGGCACCTATCGCCGTTGATGCGTTATCATGGGTGAGGGTGCCAGTTGAACGCCATGAAAATGTTATCGTCTATATTTTCTGAATCCGGGTTTATTAATCCATTAATAATATTAATGTCGATTTGTTCTTATTTTATCCTTCCCGGTGCAAGATGAGATGTCTGGCTGAACAATTTGTTGAGGATCACAGCGCGGGTGAGAGCATTTGTAGTGCGTGTACATTATAAATAATGCCAAACACCGCCACCGCGAGCAGAAAAAGAGAGGAGATAAAACCGCTGCATCTGGCAAAGCGCTCTGGTATCCAGCGTTTGAAAACCACGATGTAAAAAGACAGCACCGTCAGATCAAAAATAACCCACACCAGCGTTAGCGTCAGAATGCTGGTGGTGAAATCTTGCGTAATGGCAATGAACTGGGGGAAAAAAGCTACGAAAAACAAAATGTCCTTTGGGTTGGCGACCCCGGTCAGAAATCCGTGGATAAGCCCGCTGTTATCGCGTTTTCGCGCACCCAGCCCGGGGTTTGAGGCCCTGGCCCGCAGGCCGTTAATCGCCATCACTCCGATATACAACGATCCCACAAGACCCAGTACGCCAAGCCATATCGCAGAGATTGAAACCACGCCAGCTAGCATCAGTGCAGCCAGAGCAATCAGTACTAAAGAAGCGCCGTTAGTGCCAATCAGCGTGAGAAAAGCCCGGCGATAGCCGTGCTGCGCCGCGGTGGTGGTAATCAGCGCCACGACAGGACCCGGTGTTAACAGCAGGGTTACTACGCTGAGGCTATAGGCAGCCAGTAAAGTGAAATTCATACCTGATTATCCTGATGATATTTTCCACCAGTATTCCGTTTACGTAGCGCATTGAAAAACGAATAAAACTGCGCTCTACTGTGAGTAAAACTCAACATAGAAACTCACGATGACGCTACCTCCGTTGTATGCCCTGAGGGCTTTTGAAGCCGCAGCCCGTCTGGGAACGTTCAGCAAAGCCGCTATTCAACTTAACGTGACGGCGGGCGCGGTAAGCCGTCATATTCGCACGCTGGAGGCATGGTTTGGCTGTGAGCTATTTATCCGCAGCGGCCCGCGTATCGAGATAACACCTTCTGGGCAAGGGTTAGCGCAGCAGTTGACGGCTGGGTTTCAGAGTCTGGAACACGCGTGTCATGCCTTTCGCAGCAGCAGTCATGAGCTACGGCTGAAAGCGCCGTCTACGTTGACAATGCGCTGGCTTCTGGATGTGCTGCGTCTTTTCCGTGAAGCGCATCCGACCCCGGTGATCGAAATTTCCAGCGTCTGGATGGATACCGATTCTGTATCCTTCAGTCGTGAACCGTATGATTGTGCGATCCTGTTAGGGAATGGCCATTTTGGTGACGATACCGACAGCCGGTTGCTGTTTCAGGAGTGGCTTATCCCAGTGTGTTCACCCGCACTGCTGGTGCAGGCGCAGCGCGATCTTTCTGCCTGTGAACTGATTCATCCCTCAGCGGATCGCCGAGACTGGCGTCGGTGGCTGCAACGCACTGGGAAGTTTCCGGCGTTGAATCTTGCGCGAGGCAAAGTGTTCGACACCCTGGAGCAGGGTAGTCTTGCCGCGATGAGTGGTCATGGCGTGTCTGTTGCCGACCTGCTGTTAAGCCTGGCGGCCATTCAGGCAGGGATGTTGGCGTTACCGTTTAAAGATGCTGTGGCGACTGGCGAGGGGTATTACCTTGTCTGGCCAAAGGCTTCAACACGGCTCAGAAATATTGAGCTGCTGTATCGCTGGTTAAAAGAGGCTGCGCCGTCTGCTTCCTCGGCAGATCTAAACTGGCTGGATTAAGCTGTTTATTTTGCTGATTACCTATATTGATAATGGTTCTCATTATTATTGTCGTATTGTGCAGGTAATGGTAATGTTGCTTCAGTTATAAACCGTTAATCCCATTTCCTGTGCAGAAGACAGCATGAACAACACCACCGCCCTGAATGCCTCCGGACGCGTCGCTCGCACTTTCTCTGTCAGCGAGTTTATGGATTTTGGTGAGCGCTACGGGATCGATTACCGCTTTCCCCTGTTGGCACAAAGACCGGATTTGCCGTCTGGCAGCCCTGTTCTGCAAGGTGAAATTGAGGAGATGACTCTCCCCTGCGGGATGTGCGTGACGCACTCCGACGTACAGGTATTGCAACCCTACGAAACTACTTCTCGCCACGACAGTCCTCTGTATATGCTGGTGGTACTGGAAGGCTGCGTGATCCTGACGCTTAACGGACAGGAGCATGTGGTGCGCTCCGGCATGGCGTTTAGCTCACGCCTGAGTGAGCACCAGACGATGCGTGCCCGTCATCATGCTGATTGTAAACTCCGGACATTATCGCTCGGTTTATATCCCGACGGCGCGTATCGCACGGGGTTGCTTGAATCGTTGATGCGCGAGTGGGAAAGGTGCCAGACGCCGACGCTTATCTGGCAGGTACCGGGGTTTTTACTCAGCGGACTGCAGTACGCGCAGCAGAGTACGATTAGCCATGTTTCTCGTCAGCTGATGCTGGAAGGGCTGATATTACAACTGTTCGGTCATGGTCTCAGCATGTGTCAAGTCGAGAGCGGTAAACGTCTTGCGACGAGCGGTGAGCAGCAGCGGCTGGAGGTCGTTCGCCGACTGCTGGAGGAGAGTCCCGAAAATGACTACACCCTTAATGAACTGGCCCAACGCGCGGCGATGAGCCCCAGCAGCCTGCGCAGTAAGTTCCGTGCAGCCTATGGCTGTTCGGTATTCGACTACCTGCGCGATTGCCGTCTGGAACATGCGCGCGGCTATCTACTGGAAGGATATAGCGTACAGCAGGCGGCCTGGATGTCGGGTTATCAGCACGCCACCAACTTTTCTACCGCTTTTCGTCGCCGTTACGGCTTTTCGCCCGGCGATTTGCTCAAACCTTGCTAATCCATATTTGCGTTTTACGCACGTGATTTCCTGACAATTTGGCACTGCGCATAGGCAACCTGGCATCCGGCATAGCTATCTCCGTCAGCAAAAAGGTAATAATTCTCACTTACAATTAGACATGCCTTTGGAGATATTCATGTTCGCGAAGACTCGCTTGGCGCTGCTGGTGGGATGGGTGACCGGCAGCGTGGCTTTTCCTCTGCTGGCGCAGGAAACAACAAAAAACGATACGGTGGTTGTCACCTCGCAGATGCAGAGCGGGGCCACGAAGCTTGCCACGCCGGATATTGAAACGCCGCAGTCGGTATCGATCGTTACCCGTGAACAGTTTGAAGAGCAGGGCGCAACCAGCGTGCGCCAGGCCGTCAGCTATACGCCGGGGGTGTACAGCAATCAGATTGGCGCCTCCAACCGCTTTGACTACATCGTGCTGCGTGGCTTTTCTGACGGTAGCCTGGATAACGTCTATCTCGATGGTCTGAAGATGATGGGCGACACCAACTCACACAGCTCGCTGGTGGTCGATCCGTGGTTCCTCGAAGATATCGAAGTCGTACGCGGTCCGGCTTCCGTACTGTATGGTCGTTCCTCTCCGGGCGGTATTGTGGCGCTGACCTCACGTAAGCCATCGTTTGATGCGGGCGGTGAAGTGAAGCTGTTTGCCGGCAACAATAACCAGCGCGGCGCGGCGTTTGACGTCACCGGGGCGCTGGATGATAACGATCGAGTGGCGGCGCGATTGAGCGGGATGACGCGTTACGCGGACTCGCAGTTTGGTCCATTGAAGGAAGAACGTTACGCGCTGATGCCCAGCCTGACCTGGCGTATCACCGACCAGACGCGTCTGGATCTGATGGCCTATCTGCACCGTGACCCGGAAGGCGGAAGCCACTCCGGTCTGCCGTATGACGGCACCGTGGTTCCGCATTACGGGCAAAAGATCTCCAATACCTTTTACGAAGGCGAGGATGATTATGACAAATACGATCGCCGTGAAAACATGGTGGGCTACAACATTGAGCATATGTTTGATAGCGGTTGGTCGGTGCGGCAAAAGCTGCGCTATCTGCATACCGACGTTGAGCTGAACCAGGTGTATGCGGCGGGCTGGTTGAATGAAACCGAGCTTAATCGCGGCTACTCCGGTTCCGATGAAAAAATGTCGGCGATTACGCTGGATAACCAGCTCGACGGCAGCTTTGATACCTGGCAGGTAAACCACCGTCTGCTGGTGGGGATCGACTATCAGGATCGCAGCAACAATACTACAGGTTACTACGGCGCTTTCCCGCCGATTGACGCCTTTAATCCGGTGTACGGCGCGAAGCCTGATTACATTGACATGTATGCGCGTGAGAAACACAAGCTGCGCCAGACGGGTTACTATTTGCAGGATCAGATGTCATGGGATCGCTGGCGTATTACGCTCGGTGGTCGCTACGATCAGGTCAGCGTTTCTAATATTGATAAGATCAAGGATACTCGCAGCGATCTGGATAAAAACAACTTCAGCACCCGCGCCGCGTTGCTCTATTTGTTCGATAACGGCTTTGCGCCGTACGTGAGTTACTCCACTGCCTTTACGCCCACTAGTTTTGCCGATGAGAACGGCAATCTGCTGGATCCGATGAAAGGCAAGCAGTGGGAAGCCGGGCTGAAATATGAGCCGGAAGGTCTTAACAGTCAGTTCAGCGCGTCGGTGTTCCGTATCAATCAGACGAATATAGCCACTAAAGAAGAGCCGACCGATCCATACCGCTCGATTGGGGAAATTGAATCTGAAGGGGTGGAGCTGGAGGCAATTAGCCAACTGACGGATAGCTTCCGTTTGCAGGCGGCGTATACCTATACCGACATTCGCTATAAGAAAAGCAGCCCGGAAGAGCAGGGCAAGCGCGCAGTGTACGCCCCGCGTAACCAGGCCAGTGCCTGGCTGAGCTACGATGTAAAAAGTGGTCCGCTGGACGGTCTGACGTTGGGTTCAGGCGTGCGCTACGTTAACGGTATTACCAGCGATCGCCTGAATACTCACACCCTGCCGTCCTACACTCTGGTGGATATGGTGATTGGTTACGACTTAACGAATATCGGTATTAAAGGGTTGAGTGCGCAGTTGAACGTTAACAACCTGACCGACAAGCGCTACGTTGCGGCCTGTAACTCGCTCTCATACTGCTACTTCGGCGCCGAGCGCAGCATTGTCGGCAGTGTGTTCTGGAAATTCTGATGTTTTAGCCGGATGCAGCGCTGGCGCCTTATCCGGCCTGGTGCAGTGTGTAAATTGTATGCCTGATGAGCGTAGCGCATCAGGCATAGTGGATTGCGGTTATTGTGTAAAACCGTTTTGCATACAAATCTGCGCGCTGGTTCTCAGAGTAAAGGCGACTTTGTCTGGGTACTGACTGTAATAGTTATGCTCTTCTTCCAGCCCTTTTGCCTGCGCCAGACGTACCGTTTCCAGCGAGCAGGTACGGTAGATCAGGTCTTTATTCATATTGGTCTGCTTCTCGCGCTGTTTATCTGCGGACAGCGCCAGCCAGTTTTCGGACAGTGAGTAATCGTAGACCACCCGATTTCCTTTCGCCTGCACGTTCTCAATGGTAATAAATTCGTCGATTTTCAGCCTTGGCTGTCCACGCATTTTTTTCTTATCTTCTGCGGCGGCGTATTGGGCCAGCGCATGAATATCCATACTGGCTATTTTCTGTTTATAAGCATCTACATAGGCGGTAGGTTGCTGATAATGCTGAGCGTAAGCGTTTCTTAATTCCCCGTCACTCATCGTACAACCTGCCAGAAACAGAGGTAATAGCAGTGCCAGTTTTATTTTAGTCATGATGTTATCCCGTTCATTATTTTGATCCCAGTCGCCCATAACAAAATAGAAAAATTATTACGGATGATATTTAAGGTTGTATAAACGAGAGCACGATGGCACAAGTTCAATTGTCTTAAAATGGCAGGACAGACGGGAAACCCTGCCAGAATTGGCAGGGTTTTGAACATACTGATACAAAAATTAATGGCCGATCATCTTTGCCTTCGGGATCAGCTGGAAATACATATGATCGGGTACTGGCGTATCCCAGACATTGGCATAAACCGCATAACCAATGGTGGCAAACAGAATGCCAAGCACCAGTAGCGTCATGGCAACACCTGACAGCGTCCTCTGACGCCATAACGATTTACCACCGTTGCCTTGTGCTCCAGGCGGAGTCTGCAGTGAAAAGCTCAGCGTTGAGGCTACCGGGCAGGATTCAACGCAGGTCATGCAGCCAGTGCATTCCACGGTACGCACCTGAATCAGTCTGTCGACAGGGATATTCGACGGGCAGTTTTTCGCGCATTTTCCGCAGTCGATGCAACTGTCTGCGTTACGGCGGATTTTAAACGGCGAGAATAGCGAGAACAGGCCGAGCAGCGCGCCATAAGGGCACAGATAGCGGCACCAGGCATTGCGAATAAACAGGCTCAGGACGCTGATAACGACAAGAAAGATGAGCGTAGCGGAGCCAATATGGCGAAAGAAATCGAGCATCTTCACGTCGATAATCATGCCATAGGCCGACATTAGAAAATACTGAATCCCCTGTGCAGGCATCGACAGGGCGATATACAAAAAGAAACTCAGCAACAGATACTTCAGACTGAGCAGCGGGATATCCAGCCAGCGGGGCAGCGTGAAGTTGCGACCAAAGACTTTTTTCCCCAGATTGCCGAGCAGTTCGGACAGTGTGCCCACTGGACATAACCACGAACAGAAGGCTTTTTTTAACAACAGACTAATCAGGATAAACGCAACTAACAGCAGCATGGAGGCGGCATGGATAGGAGGAAGAAAACCAGTCTCCAGCGTATAGCGGATATTCATCAAGCCCGCGATCGGTAGCCATCCCTCAATACCACCAGGCCTTGGAATATCGACGCTGGTGCCGGCGGTTTCGAAATAGCGGACCCAGTAATAGAACGTTACGCCAATATAAATATTAATAGCCAGCAGGAGAAACTGGGTGGCTTTTCGCCAACTGCTGGCATTGCGCCAGTCATTCCACGGCAGTTTGCCTCCGATCGTGCCAGGACGGCGCTGCCAGCGCGTTCTCTTCTTCCCATTCATGATTTTATACTATCCCTCATATTTCCCCTTCTGCATTCAGAAGGCGTTATCACCGGGATATGCTAGCGCTATTTATATTTGGTGTATTTGATTTGCATCTTATTACGTGGCTGTTATTTTCATCATGCAAATATGCCTGAATAAAAATAACAGCTCGATATTTATCGCAAGCCAGATAAATACCCTGAACGGGGTATTTATTTCTCTGCAGGGCAATGGTTATTCCTGATAAACCTCAACGCGGTCGCGACCATTACTTTTTGCCAGATAAAGTGCGCGATCGGCTTTATCAACCAGCTGTTTGTAGTCGGGATGATAATCATATTCGGCAATACCGATACTGACGGTAATAGAAAACGTTTCTGTCGCAGAGGCTGCCATGCGCATCTCAGCAATTTTCATGCGCAGCGTTTCCAGAATAATACTGGCCTGCGATTCATCTGACTCGACGAGCAGAATCATAAATTCTTCACCACCGTAGCGGAACACGTAATCGCTGCTACGGATATGTTCATAAATGACCGCTGCGACATTTTTGAGCGTCAGATCGCCGATATTATGCCCGAAGTTATCGTTAATTTGCTTGAAGTAGTCGATATCCAGCATCGCCAGGCTAAAAGGCTTACGCGCATGTAACGCCAGCGAGATTTCACGTCGCATGATGGTCGGAATAAAGCGGCGATTAAGCAACTGGGTCAGCGAATCTTTACCATTTTCCTGCTTAACCAGCGCCTCAAACATTGAAGCGAGCAGGAAATGGATTTTTGCCGACAGCTGGCGAACATTCTGTAATAAGCTCATCCGCTCGGGTTCTGTGGGCTGATGCTGAGGTGACAGGGTTGTCGTCAGACGGGTGTCGATCTCTGCAATCAGTGATTCCATTTCTTTGAGCAAATTGCTGTTGCCAAGAATATGTTTTCCCTTATGTGAGAACCACATACCAAAATCAGAGTTCGCCAGAAACACCATTTCACCGAAAGGCATTCCGGTAGCAATGTTATAGATAAACTGGTTTTCCCAGTCGGTAAACGAACGGATTTGCCGCTCGCGCTCGACGTTAACGTCATCGTAAATAGTCTGCAGACGATACTGCTCCTGTGTATGCAGGGAGTTTTGGTAGCTTGGGGAATAGGAGACGGTCATGGCCTCCAGCGCAGTATCCATTGCCAGACTGCTGAAACAGATAGCATTGCTCAGCAGGGAAGACGAGTCGTCAGCTTTGGTTTTCAACACCCGATACAGCTCATCTTTGAGCTTACGCGCGCCGCGGTTCACCAGATCGATGGGCAGACCGATACGGGCATGCACTACGCCAATTTTGCGTTGTTTGGCCAGCAGCTGTGAGAGATCTTCGTGCGCGCTGCCGAGCACGCTGCGTAACCAGTCAAACATACTGCCGCTGAGGCGGGTACTGACCTGTTCTGTATTGAGGAACAATGCACTCTGGGCATGAGAGAGCATATAGTCATAAAAAACGGTCACTAAATGGTGGATCTCTTCATCGCTTAACGATGTGAGGAGCGTGTGAACGTCAGGCGATGTTTGTCGTATCAGCGCCTGCCATTCTGTAAGGAGTAATGTGTCGTTTACCGGTTCAATCTGTTCCATCTCGCTGCCACTCAACGTGCGATTAAAAATTCAGGCAGTATTACGGACAATTACCTCACGATGGTCAAGTTAAACTCTTTTATCGATGGCTAATACCCTCATAAATAAGCCTGAGCGCGAAGACACCTATTATTGCGCCAATGATTCGGCTGGCAACGCATTGGATGCGACCATACGCCCGTCGCACTGCAGGCAAAGAAAATGCCTGGCTGAGAAAAATACGCCAGATAACGGAAGACAACACAATACCTGCCCAGGCCATCAGTCTGGCCCACGTAGGTGTGTCTGCGCTTAAGGTGACCGAGAAGATACTAATAAAAAACAGTACGGTTTGCGGGTTCGATAAATCCGTTAGTAATCCTCGGCGGAAAAATACATACCAGGGGGCGGAAATCGGCTGCTGTAGCGTGGGCATTTGCGGTGTGGCCTGATGGCGGATGCTGTTCCAGGCAAACCACAGCAGATAGACGCCGCCGACAATCTTAATCAATGAAAATATCTCTTCACACTGGGTGATTAGCGTTGCCATACCAAAAAGCCCAAGGCCGGAGTAAAACGCATCACCTAAGGCGACCCCCAGACCGGTCATCACACCTGCGCGTCGTCCGGATGCCAGGCTAGTTTGTACCACTACGAACAGATTTGCGCCGGGGTTAAAAAAGGTTAAAACAAACAGGCTAACAGTGAGCATGACGGCGTGTAGCGGTTCCATAGGCAACCATTCCTCAAATATTCATAAAGTTAACACTATAATTTCAGCGAGCTGGCTGTTCTGAGGAGCAACTCACACTGGCTATTGAAACTTTGATCTGGTTGATGTGCTGATACTCGACGGCCGGTTTTTCTGCGCTGCAAAATTTCTATATATTTCTGCTGAGTGTGGATTTTTTATCCAGGCTGGACTAGTTATTAATCATCCTTGAATCGCGTTATCTCATGTTCAGGGATCGATGATGGCGTCATAACAAAACCTGGAGCTGGTCTATGAAAACTGGAATTAAAGTACTTATTGGTGCGTTAGCTTTTGTCGTGACCAACGCATATGCCGCGGAGTTTATGACAAAGCTTGAGTTTGAAAAGGTTGAGTCGCAGTACACAAAAATCGGTGATATCTCAACGAGTAATGAAGTTTCTGTCGCAGATGCCAAAGAAGAACTGCTGAAGAAAGCCGAAGAGAAAGGTGCCGATGTTGTGGTATTAACTTCCGGTCAAACGGATAATAAAATCCATGGCACAGCCAATATCTACAAGAAAAAATAATACGCTGCTGTAAAAATCACTATTCCCGCCGGTCATTGTACCGGCGGGTTTTCTTTTAATCTGCGCCAGAACGTGGTTCTGCTAATTCCGAGATAGCGTGCAGCCGCGGTTTTATCACCATTGAATTGTGCCAACACCTGCTGCGGCGTCAGCAATGACGATGATTGTGGTGAGTCTGCAACAATGGCCAGTTCCGGTAATAGCTGTTGTAAAAAATCAACATTCAGCTCCGGCTGCGGCTCGACGCTTAAAAATAGCGCCAGGCGCTCCATCATATTACGCAGTTCGCGGATATTCCCCGGCCAGCCATAATTCAGTAACGTCGGCTGACTTAAACCCAGCCCCTTGCGTACTGGCTCAGAAAACGGCACATCCAGTTCCGCCAGCGACTGTTTTAAAAAACCTTCCGCCAGCGGCAGGATATCGGGCAACCGCTCGCGTAGCGGCGGCAGCTTGAGGCGTAAAATGCTCAGGCGATAAAACAGATCGGTACGAAACTCCCCCTGTTTCATCTCCTGCTCCAGATTACAGTGTGTGGCGCTAATCACCCGGACATCGACCGGAATAGGCTGATGCCCACCGACTCGGGTGACCTCTTTTTCTTCCAGTACGCGCAGCAGCCGGGTTTGTAACGGCAGCGGCATCTCGCCTATCTCATCAAGAAAAAGGGTTCCGCCATGAGCAATTTCAAACAGGCCCGCGCGTCCTCCCCGACGAGAGCCGGTAAAGGCGCCATCTTCATAGCCGAACAGCTCCGCTTCCAGCAATGATTCGGTGATTGCTCCGCAGTTGACGGCAACAAACGGCGGCGAGGGTTTACCGCGCCGATTCTCCTGACGAGTGAAAAACTCACGGTGAATGGCCTGTGCCGCCAGCTCTTTGCCCGTACCGGTTTCACCCTGAATTAGCACCGGTGCACGCGAGCGGGCGTAGAGCATAATGGTGTGTCGCACCTGTTCCATCTGCGCAGAGTGACCGCGCATATCACCGAGCGCGTAGCGGGTGCGCAACGTATCGCCAGAAGCATACTGACCGTTTCTACGCAGCGTCAGGCGGGTCATATCAAGCGCATCGACAAAGGCCTGGCGCACGGTGGCCGCCGAATAGATAAAGATGCCGGTCATACCTGCTTCTTCTGCCAGATCGGTAATCAATCCCGCACCAACTATCGCCTGCGTGCCGCCGGCCTTCAGTTCGTTGATTTGCCCGCGGGCATCTTCCTCGGTGATATAGCTGCGCTGTTCAAGCTGCAAATTAAAGGTTTTTTGAAAGGCGAGAAGCGCAGGAATGGTTTCCTGATAGGTAATGACGCCAATCGACGAGGTGAGCTTTCCTGCTTTTGCCAGCGCCTGTAGCACGTCAAATCCGCTGGGTTTAATCAGGATCACCGGGATCGATAAACGGCTTTTCAGATACGCCCCGTTGGAGCCAGCCGCAATAATGGCATCACAACGCTCGGTAGCCAGTTTTTTGCGGATATACGCCACCGCTTTTTCGAAACCAAGCTGAATGGGGGTGATGGTCGCCAGGTGGTCGAACTCCAGGCTGATGTCGCGAAACAGTTCGAACAGGCGCGTGACAGAAACCGTCCAGATAACCGGTTTGTCGTCGTTCACCCGCGGTGGAAGATGCGTATCAGCCATAACTAACCCAAAAAGTAAGGAACCGAGTATTAGGGTTTAGTTGTGTTTCATAAATGTTGCAATGAAACATGAAGGAACGTTTCATGAAACGATAGCTGACACGCTTTTGTGCAATAAAGATACAGTAACTTATATTAATATATTGTTTTTTAAGGGAAATATATAAATTAATTAAAAATTAAGGTCTTTGGCATACCCCTTGCTTTAAGTAAATCAACGAATGCTAACAAGTTGATAACAAGAGGACGGGATATGTCTCTACACTCCCCAGGGCTGGCGTTTCGCGCCGCGCTCAGCAAAGAAAATCCATTACAAATCGTGGGCACCATCAACGCCAATCACGCTCTGCTGGCCCAACGTGCCGGGTATCAGGCGATTTATCTCTCCGGCGGCGGCGTCGCTGCGGGGTCGCTGGGGCTGCCGGATCTCGGTATTTCAACCCTTGATGATGTGCTGACTGATATTCGTCGCATTACGGATGTTTGCCCGCTGCCATTGCTGGTGGATGCGGATATCGGGTTTGGATCGTCAGCGTTCAACGTGGCGCGTACCGTGAAGTCGATTTCCAAAGCGGGTGCTGCAGCGCTGCATATTGAAGATCAGATCGGCGCTAAGCGCTGCGGCCATCGCCCGAACAAAGCGATCGTCTCTAAAGAAGAGATGGTCGACAGGATCCGCGCCGCGGTGGATGCACGTACCGATCCCAACTTTGTCATCATGGCGCGGACCGATGCGCTGGCGGTGGAAGGGTTAGAGGCAGCCATCGATCGTGCCCAGGCGTACGTCGAAGCAGGCGCGGACATGCTGTTTCCGGAAGCCATCACCGAGCTTGCGATGTACCGCCAGTTTGCCGACGCGGTGCAGGTGCCGATCCTCGCCAACATTACCGAATTTGGCGCTACGCCGCTGTTCACCACCGATGAACTGCGCAGCGCAAACGTCGCGATGGCGCTGTATCCGCTGTCGGCTTTCCGCGCTATGAACCGCGCTGCGGAAAAGGTTTACAACGTGCTGCGTCAGGAAGGAACGCAAAAGAGCGTGATCGACATTATGCAGACGCGTAACGAGCTGTACGAAAGCATCAATTACTACCAGTTCGAAGAGAAACTCGACGCGTTGTATAGCAAAAAGTAACCGTCGTAGGCCGGATAAGGCACAGCCGCCATCCGGCAATAAATTTGTACCCTACATATTATAAAAATGACGAGGACAACATGAGCGACACAACGATCCTGCAAAATAGTACCCATGTCATTAAACCTAAAAAATCGGTTGCGCTGTCAGGCGTTGCCGCCGGAAATACTGCGCTGTGTACCGTAGGCAAAAGCGGTAACGACCTGCACTATCGCGGCTACGATATTCTCGACCTGGCGCAGCAGTGCGAATTTGAAGAAGTCGCGCATCTGCTGATCCACGGGAAATTACCCACCCGCGATGAACTCACCGCCTATAAAAGCAAACTCAAAGCGCTGCGCGGACTGCCCGCTAACGTACGCACCGTGCTGGAAGCGCTGCCTGCTGCCTCGCATCCGATGGATGTGATGCGCACCGGCGTCTCCGCGCTGGGCTGTACGCTGCCGGAAAAAGAAGGTCATACCGTCTCTGGCGCGCGCGATATTGCCGACAAGCTACTGGCATCGCTCAGTTCAATCCTTTTGTACTGGTATCACTACAGCCATAACGGCGAGCGTATTCAGCCGGAAACTGACGATGATTCCATTGGCGGTCACTTCCTGCACCTGCTGCATGGCGAAAAGCCTTCGCGAAGCTGGGAAAAAGCGATGCATATTTCGCTGGTGCTGTACGCCGAGCACGAATTTAACGCCTCCACCTTTACCAGCCGCGTGATTGCCGGGACCGGCTCCGATATGTATTCCGCGATTATCGGCGCGATTGGCGCACTGCGTGGACCGAAACACGGCGGGGCGAATGAAGTGTCGCTGGAGATCCAACAGCGCTACGAAACGCCGGACGAAGCCGAAGCGGATATCCGTAAACGCGTGGAAAACAAAGAAGTGGTGATTGGCTTTGGTCATCCGGTTTACACCATCGCCGACCCGCGCCATCAGGTGATCAAGCGCGTGGCGAAACAGCTTTCTCAGGAAGGTGGTTCGCTGAAAATGTACAACATCGCTGACCGTCTGGAAGACGTAATGTGGGAAACGAAAAAGATGTTCCCCAACCTCGACTGGTTCTCGGCGGTCTCTTACAACATGATGGGCGTTCCCACCGAAATGTTCACCCCGCTGTTTGTTATCGCCCGCGTCACCGGCTGGGCGGCGCACATCATCGAACAGCGCCAGGACAATAAAATTATCCGTCCTTCCGCCAACTATACCGGCCCGGAAGATCGCGAATTTGTCCCGATTGAAAAACGTTGCTAATTCAAAACCTCATACCCTAAATAATTCGAGTTGCATGAAGGCGGCAAGTGAGTGAATCCCCAGGAGCATAGCGAACTATGTGACTGGGGGGAGCGAGCGTAGCCAACGCGCATGCAGCATGAAGTATGACGGGTATAAAGATAAAAAACAGGAAATGTACCCTATGTCCGCACATATTTTGAACGTCCGCCCCGAATTTGACCGTGAAATCGTTGATATCGTTGATTACGTCATGAACTACGAGATCACCTCGAAGGTGGCGTATGACACTGCGCATTATTGCCTGCTTGATACCTTAGGCTGCGGCCTGGAAGCGCTGGAATATCCGGCCTGTAAAAAACTGCTGGGGCCGGTCGTCCCAGGTACAGTGGTACCGAACGGCGTGCGCGTACCTGGCACCCAGTTCCAGCTCGACCCGGTGCAGGCGGCGTTTAACATCGGTGCGATGATCCGCTGGCTGGACTTCAACGATACCTGGCTTGCCGCTGAGTGGGGTCATCCTTCTGATAACCTCGGCGGTATTTTGGCCACGGCTGACTGGCTGTCGCGTAATGCGGTGGCGGTGGGGAAAGCGCCGTTGACCATGAAAACGGTGCTGACCGGGATGATCAAAGCTCATGAGATTCAGGGCTGTATCGCGCTGGAAAACTCGTTTAACCGTGTTGGTCTCGATCACGTCCTGCTGGTAAAAGTGGCCTCCACGGCGGTGGTCGCTGAGATGCTTGGCCTGAACCGGGATGAAATTCTCAACGCCGTATCGCTGGCGTGGGTCGACGGCCAGTCGCTGCGTACTTATCGCCATGCGCCAAATACCGGCACGCGTAAATCCTGGGCCGCAGGCGATGCGACCTCGCGCGCGGTACGTCTGGCATTGATGGCTAAAACCGGTGAGATGGGGTATCCGTCTGCGCTGACGGCGAAAACCTGGGGCTTCTATGACGTCTCTTTCAAAGGCGAATCTTTCCGCTTCCAGCGCCCGTACGGCTCTTATGTGATGGAAAACGTGCTGTTTAAAATCTCCTTCCCGGCCGAGTTCCACTCGCAGACCGCGGTAGAAGCGGCCATGACGCTGTACGAGCAGTTACAGGCCGCAGGTAAGACCGCTGCCGATATCGAAAAAGTGACCATTCGTACGCACGAAGCCTGTATCCGCATCATCGATAAAAAAGGCCCGCTGAATAACCCGGCGGACAGGGATCACTGTATCCAGTATATGGTGGCTATTCCGCTGCTGTTCGGGCGCTTAACGGCGGCAGATTACGAAGACGGCGTGGCGCAGGACAAACGCATTGATGCACTGCGCGAGAAGATCAACTGCTTCGAAGATCCGGCCTTTACCGCCGATTACCACGACCCTGAAAAACGCGCCATCGCCAACGCCATCACTCTGGAATTCACCGACGGCTCACGCTTTGAAGAAGTGGTAGTGGAATACCCAATCGGCCATGCGCGTCGTCGTACTGACGGCATGCCGAAGCTGGTCGAGAAGTTCAAAATCAACCTGGCGCGTCAGTTCCCGACCCGTCAGCAGCAGCGCATCCTGGATGTCTCCCTGGACAGAACTCGCCTGGAGCAGATGCCGGTCAATGAGTATATGGATCTCTTCATTATTTAAACCAGCGTGCAGCAAGGCGTAAGTTCAACAGGAGAGCATTATGTCTTATAGCGAGTTTTATCAACGTTCCATAACGCAACCTGAGTCGTTCTGGGCCGAGCAGGCCCAGCGTATTGACTGGCAGCAGCCGTATACGCAGGTACTGGACCACAGCAACCCGCCGTTTGCCCGCTGGTTTTGCGGCGGCACGACCAATCTGTGCCATAACGCCATCGACCGCTGGCTGGAGAAACAGCCTGACGCGCTGGCGCTGATTGCTGTGTCATCAGAAACTGAAGAAGAACGCACGTTTACCTTTCGTCAGCTGTATGACGAAGTGAACGTCGCGGCGGCGATGCTATTGTCGCTGGGCGTACAGCGTGGCGATCGGGTGCTGGTGTATATGCCGATGATCGCCGAAGCGCACATTACGCTGCTGGCCTGCGCACGCATTGGGGCAATTCATTCGGTGGTGTTCGGTGGTTTCGCCTCGCACAGCGTGGCGGCGCGCATCGACGACGCCAGACCGGTGGTTATCGTCTCGGCGGATGCCGGGGCGCGCGGGGGCAAGATCCTGCCGTATAAAAAGCTGCTCGATGATGCGATCGAACAGGCGCAGCACCGACCGCGTCATGTGGTGCTGGTCGATCGCGGTCTGGCGAAAATGGCGCGGGTCGAGGGACGTGACCTCGACTTTGCCGCCCTGCGCCAACAGCATCTCGGCGCGCGGGTACCAGTTGTCTGGCTGGAATCAAACGAAACATCCTGCATTCTCTATACCTCCGGGACAACCGGTAAACCGAAAGGCGTCCAGCGCGACGTTGGCGGCTATGCGGTCGCGCTGGCGACCTCGATGGACACCATTTTCGGCGGTAAAGCGGGCGGCGTGTTCTTCTGCGCGTCGGATATCGGCTGGGTAGTTGGGCATTCGTATATCGTGTATGCCCCGCTGCTGGCGGGGATGGCGACGGTGGTTTACGAAGGTCTGCCAACGTATCCGGACTGTGGTGTATGGTGGAAAATTGTTGAGAAGTATCAGGTCTGCCGGATGTTCTCCGCCCCGACCGCCATCCGCGTGCTGAAGAAATTCCCGACCGCGCAAATCCGTAATCACGATCTCTCCTCGCTGGAGGTGTTGTATCTGGCGGGGGAACCGCTGGACGAACCAACCGCCAGTTGGGTAACAGAAACGCTGGGCGTCCCGGTTATCGATAACTACTGGCAGACCGAATCCGGCTGGCCGATTATGGCAATTGCCCGCGGGCTGGACGACAGGCCGTCGCGTCTGGGCAGTCCCGGCGTGCCGATGTACGGCTACAACGTACAACTGCTCAATGAGGTGACCGGTGAACCTTGTGCGGCGAATGAGAAGGGCATGCTGGTGATTGAAGGGCCGCTGCCGCCGGGCTGTATCCAGACTATCTGGGGGGATGACGCGCGGTTTGTGAATACCTACTGGTCGCTGTTTTCTCGCCAGGTGTACGCCACCTTTGACTGGGGCATTCGTGACGCTGACGGCTATTACTTCATTCTGGGGCGTACGGATGACGTGATAAACGTGGCAGGGCACCGGTTGGGGACGCGCGAGATCGAGGAGAGTATTTCCAGCTATCCGAACGTTGCGGAAGTGGCGGTAGTCGGCGTGAAGGACGCGCTGAAGGGGCAGGTAGCGGTCGCGTTTGTTATTCCGAAACAGAGCGACAGCCTTGAAGATCGCGACATCGCACATTCGGAAGAGAAGGCGATTATGGCGCTGGTGGACAGCCAGATTGGCAACTTTGGCCGTCCGGCACACGTCTGGTTTGTGTCGCAGTTGCCGAAAACACGTTCCGGTAAAATGCTCAGACGGACGATCCAGGCGATCTGCGAAGGCCGCGATCCCGGCGATCTGACGACCATTGACGATCCCGCGTCGTTACAGCAAATCCGTCAGGCGATCGAAGAGTAACATCGCGTGATGCCCGGTGGCGGAATGCTTACCGGGCCTACGTTCTAATCCACTTTCTTATACGGCCCGTGATAGTAATCAAACGGCGCATAAACCGTATCGGCCACGAACGATAACGGCACATCAACAAACAACAGCGCTAAATCGAAATAGTTATAATCGTAAGCGCCTGGGTTTTTTAGTTTATCAATATCATGATGCATACCCACGTAATAGGTATCTGAATTCTCGCCTGCCGTGCGTGCATCAATGCTGCCACATCCTGAAAGTAGTGCGCTGATAAAGAGCGCCGTTACCGCAATTGTCTTTCTGCTCATGCTATGACCTGGCTTCTCACCCCGTTTTACCATAACGGTAAAAAAGCGGTTTGTTGCCCGCAGAACTTAAACCTCCAGGTCAGGATGGTCGTGTGAAGATGACGCGTTGTAGGCCGGATAAACCACGTGAGTGGTGCATCCGGCAAAGATGCTTTTACAGCGCGACGCTTTCGCGACGACGCAGCAGGGAAAACGGCCCCGGTCCACTTAGGGTAAATACGGAAATCAACGTGAAGCTCAGCGCAATAATCCCCAGCACCAGATAAGCTCCCTGGAAACCAATACTTTCATACATTTTTCCGGCCAGAACTGACATGAAAATCATTGCTAACTGTTTGAAGAAGCAGAAACACACCAGATAAATCGTCGCCGAGAAACGCACTTCAAACTGACTGGTGATGTATTTGAAGCAACCGACGATCAGGAACGGTATCTCAAACATATGTAACGTTTTGAGAATAACGACTTCCAGCGCAGTGGTGGCGAATGAGGAGCCAATAATCCTTACCGACATGATCGTACCAGCCAGCAGCAGGGCGTTCTTGCCGCCGATGCGATTCACAATCAGCGGCGCAAAGAACATGATTGAGGCGTTGAGTAATTCTCCCATTGTCGTGACGTAGCCAAACACGCGGGTGCCCTGTTCGCCGGTGGCAAAGAACGAGGTAAAGAAGTTGGCGAACTGCTGGTCAAACACATCGTAAGTACAGGAAACGCCAACTACGTACAGGGAAAGGAACCAAAGTTTTGGTTGTTTAAATAACTCCAGCGCCAGCTTCAGGCTGAATGCCGAGTTATTGGCGCCTACCGCATCCGCGACTTTTGCAGAAGAGGGGACATCTGTTTTTGAAAATAACAGCAGCAATGCCAAAATGACCGCGCATCCGGAGCCTAACCAAAAGACAAATTGGTTATTGATGGTGAACATAATGCCGGCAATCGAGGCGCACAGCGCCCAGCCTACGCAACCAAACATGCGCGCGCGACCAAATTCAAAGTTGCTTCGGCGGCTGGCTTTTTCAATATAGGCTTCAATCGCCGGAGCGCCGGCATTGTAAATAAAGCCAAGGTAAATCCCACCGACAATTGAACCCAGTAAAATATTAACTTGTAATAACGGACCAAAAACGTAAATAAAGAACGGGGCAAACATTACCAGCATGCCGGTAATTACCCACAGCAGATGTTTACGCAGGCCAAGCTTGTCGGATAGTAGTCCGAAAATTGGCTGGAATAACAAAGAAAACAGTGAGATACAGGCGAAGATGATGCCGGTATCGCCTTTGCTTATATGGTTTACCTCGTGTAACCAGATAGGGAAGAAGGGGAAATACGCGCCCATAATAAAAAAGTAAAAGAAGAAGAAAAAGCCGAACATCCAAAAGTTAGTGTTTTTTAAATAATACATAACAGACTTCCTATAAATGCGGGCAGGTTTGGGCCTGCCCAACTTATATTATTATTTTTGGCCCCAGACGAACTGGAAGTGGTAGCGTCCGGCGCTCAGCAGAAATTCCGGCGACACGGAAGGGCTCCACGAATCATCGCCGCCAACGCCCATATGGAAGCCATCAATATTGAGCCAGGTGCCCGCCTCAGGTTGCAGCAAATGGCGGTGGCTGGTTGCCATCAGTTGCTGCTGGCTAAAGCGGCTGATGTTGAACAGGAAGTCCCCACGCCACTGGTGCGCGCCGTAGTGCAGTTCGCGCGTGCCGCAGCGCAGACCGTTTTCACTTGGGAAAACATACGGGGTGTACATCTCATCAAGCGACAGATCCCAGCGATCAAAACAGGCGGCGCCCAGACGGTCCGGGTAGTTCTCATGTGGACCGAGACCTAACCAGTTCACTCGCTCTGCGATCTGCACTAACTGGCAGCTCAGGCCGATGCGGGCCGGATGCGGCGTATCGCTGGCAACGTCGACATCCACCGTTATCTGCATTTCACCCTTGCCGTCAATGCGGTAGCTTTTTCGGCTAATGAACAGCGTTTCGCCCTGATACTGCCACGCATGTTCAGTGGTGATCAGTACCGCATCGCTCAGCGTATTGGCAGCACAGTGCAGTAACGTTGCTTCAGCCTGATAGTGACCGGCGGCCTTCCAGCGTTCGACCCAGGCGTTAGGGTCGATGCGGGTTGACTCGCTCACGCCGATGTCGTTGTCCAGCGGGGCGCGGGTGAACTGGTCAGTAAGCGGAGTCAACAGTTGGGCTGAATCGCCAATCCAGTACTGTGTCAGCAGGCCAGACTGACGGTCGAATTGCCAGCGCTTGTTGTCGTTCTCAACGGTAAAGACGTTTTCGCTCACATTGAGCTGTGGCGCGGTGTGGGCAGACGGCAGTTGCGTCAGGCTGAGCTTCTCTTGAAGCTTCCATTGCTGCCAGGCGCTGATGTGTCCGGCGTCTGACCACGCGGTTGCCTGAGGTTGTTCTACGCGTATCGTCAGCCACAGCTGACCTGCGGTTTCCGGCATCGGGACATCTGGCAGGGTAATCACCTGGCGACCCTGTGGAGCGATATCCAGAACGATTTCTCCGGCGGCCAGCGGGTTGCCGTCCTGGGCAATAGACCAGTGCAGAACTTCGTTATCGCTGCGGCGGAACAGGTATTCGCTGGTCACTTCAATCTGGCGTTCAGCGCCCGGCAGTAACGTGAACTGGAAAAACTGCTGTTCATGTTTGGCCTCGTATAACGCCGGGTGTGGGGTGCGATCGGCGAACACCAGCCCGTTCATGCAAAACTGACGATCGTTAGGTGTGTCGCCAAAATCGCCACCGTAGGCTGACCATGCTTTGCCGTTCTCATCATATTTGGTCAGCGACTGATCCACCCAGTCCCAGACAAATCCGCCCTGCAGGCGCGGATACTGACGGAATGCTTGCCAGTATTTGGCAAAGCCACCGAAACTGTTGCCCATGGCGTGGGCATATTCACAAAGGATCAGCGGACGCTGCTCGCCGGGCATCGACAGCCACTTTTTAATCGACCATTTGGGGACGGCGGGGAAGGGCTGATCTTGATCGACGCGGGCGTACATCGGGCAAATAATATCGGTCGCTGCGGTATTTGCGCCGCCGCCTTCATATTGTACCGGGCGTGACGGGTCTTCTGATTTTATCCAGCGGTAGAGCGCGTCGTGATTGACGCCATGGCCGGATTCATTGCCCAGAGACCAGATAATAATGCTCGGATGGTTGCGATCGCGCTGCACCATGCGCGTGACGCGCTGGCTCATGGCAGGCAACCATGCGGGATCGTCGGTGAGGCGATTCATCGGCACCATGCCGTGGGTTTCAATGTTGGCTTCGTCGACGACATACAAGCCGTAGCGATCGCACAGGGTGTACCACAGCGGGTGATTTGGGTAATGGGAGCAGCGCACGGCGTTGAAGTTATTCTGCTTCATCAGGATGATGTCTTGCACCATCGTCGCCTCATCCATCACCTGACCGTTGATCGGATGGTGCTCATGGCGGTTGGTACCGCGAATCAACAGCGGCTTACCATTGAGTAACAGCAGTCCGTTTTCAATGCAAACCTGACGAAAGCCGACGTCACAGGCTTCGGCTTCGAGAAGCGTACCGTCTGCGGTCTGTAACTGCACCACGGCGCGGTACAGGTTGGGGGCTTCCGCACTCCACAGCGCCGGATTTTCGACATTCAGACGCAGGGTTACCCGGTCATGATAAGCGCCGCGTTCATCAATAATCTCGCTGCCGAGCGGGGAATTCGTTTCGGCTGTGAGCGTTTCTCCCTCCCACAATTGCAGGGCTACGCGTAAATCTTCGCTCTCGTTGCCCGCTACTCTGACTTCCACTGCCAGCATGGCGCGGCTGAAGTCGTCGTTAAACCGGGTATTAATGCGCAGGTCGCGAATTTGCGTTGTGGGCTTATGCAGCAAAGATACGTCGCGAAAAATACCGCTCATGCGCCACATATCCTGGTCTTCCAGATAGCTGCCATCGCTCCAGCGCAGCACCATCACCGCCAGACGGTTTTCGCCGTGCTGCAGATAATCGCTAAGATCGAATTCAGATGGCAGGCGGCTGTCCTGTCCGTAGCCGACCCAGCGGCCGTTGCACCACAAATGAAATGCGGAGTTCACGCCGTCAAAAATAATGCGCGTCTGACCCTCATCTAACCAGGTATCGTCAATATGAAATGTGAGCGAGTAACATCCCGTCGGGTTCTGTGCCGGAACGTACGGAGGGTTAACCGGGATTGGGTAGGTGACGTTGGTATAAATTGGCGCATCGTAACCGTCCATCTGCCAGTTCGAGGGGACGTTGATAGTATCAGCTTGTGGCAGATCGCTTGTCAGCCAGCTTTCCGGCACAGCCTCCGGCGCGGCAAACCAGGCAAATTGCCACTGGCCATTCAGCGAGCGTAACTGACTCGAACGCTGATTAGTACGTGCGTCATCTGCTGAACGCCAGCTACAGAACGGTGGATGCGCCTCCAGGCGGTTGAGCTGCGTGACGCCGGGATTTTCCCAGTCACGGCGGGCCAGAACAGCGGAGAGTGAATCTGTGTTCAGGTTCATAACGGTATCCTGTTTGAATTTGTTATTCGCTCACAATTTCAATCAAAATACGGATAAGCGATCCCAACTGTAAAGGCTGGGGCGTTCAATGAGTGAACTCACTCACACAATTGTTGTGCGTTCACAATTTGGGGGCGAGCTGAGAAGCTTGCCGCGCGAGCTGGATCAATGAATCGGCCAGCGCCTGGGGAGAGATAGTTTGCGTATTGGGTGGCAGAACCGTTTTGCGCTTAACCAGGGTGACGGGCAGCAGTTGGTTGCCCACGGTTGATTCGCCACGGGGAAGTTGCAGCAGCCTGTCGACGCTGGTTTCACCCAATAACGGAAAATCCTGCCTGATGGTGGTCAGCGGTGGAATGTAGCAGGCGCTGTCTTCGGTATCATCGTAGCCAATCACCGAGATATCTACCGCCACCCGCAGACCGAACTCGCTGATTGCGCGCATCGCGCCCAGCGCCATTTGATCGTTAGCGACCAGCATGGCGGTAGGGAGGTTACCGTTATTCAGCATATGCATCGTTTGCTGAAAACCAGACATCGCGCTCCAGTCGCCTTCCAGCTCCACAACGGGTTGTAGCTGGTAATGTGCCAGATACTTGTGCCAGCCCGAACGGCGAAGCCTTGCCGAAACGGAAGTGTGTGGTCCGCTCAGCAGGGCGATACGCTGATGTCCGTACTGCACCAGATGTTCAACGCCGAGGCGCGCGCCGTCGTCATGCGAGAAAATCACGCTGTTAATTGGCGTCAGGTCAGAGACATCGAGAAACAGCACCGGCACCGTACCGCAGGCGGCGGCCACGGCAATGGCGTCTTCTTCATCCAGTGGATAGTTGATGATAAGCCCGGTTACGCGCTGAGAAAGCAGGTTGTGGACCGCGGCTTTACATGCCTCAACGCCGCTGCGCTCGACCATGGCGATCACCACGCTGGCACCGGACTGGTCGGCACGGGATTTTATGGCGGCAACGATTTGTGAGGGGGCATGCAGGGCAAGGTTCGCCGTCACAACGCCAATCAGCGGCGTCTGTTTGCCAGCCAGCTGCTGTGCGACGCGGTTAGGGATGTAATTGAGTTCCGCCATCGCGGCCTCAACTTTTTGTCGGGTTTTTGCGGAAACGTGGCTGGCCTGATTAACGACGCGCGAGACGGTCTGGTAAGAGACACCTGCATGGTCTGCCACATCGTATAGCGTTACCGGTTTCACGTTTATCACCCCTGTCATGACGTTATCTGCGCGCTATGATGCCACAGCGGGACGGTTTTGGGGGATTTACGCATAGGTTCTGCGAGGCGCATTCCAGGGTTGCGGATCGTGTGCTGGAGCATTTATCGTCGTTCTTCTTAACAGAAGAAAAAAGTGAGGACATTGTGAGCGACTCTGCGGCAAATAATATTCTGTCCATCTACCGACGTCATGCGGATGCCTTTGCCAGCCAGCGCTCGCGCACCTTGTTCGAGAAAAGCTGGCTCGATAAATTCATTTCCGTGATGGGCGGGCAGGGCAGCATTGTGGATATTGGCTGCGGCAACGGTCAGCCGATTGCCGGTTATTTTATCCAGCAAGGTTTTCAGCTTACCGGCGTTGATGGTTCCCCGGCGATGCTGGCGCGGGCCCGAAACACTTTTCCCGCACAGCGCTGGCTGGAGCAGGATATGCGCGAACTGGCACTCAATGAGACTTTCGATGGTCTGATCGCCTGGGACAGTTTTTTCCATTTAACTCAGCAGGACCAGCAAAAGATGTTCCCGATTTTTGACCGCCTCAGCCATCCCGGCAGCGCGCTGATGTTTACCAGCGGTACGGACAATGGCATCGCGATGGGGCAATTTGAGGGTGAGCCGCTGTTTCACGCCAGCCTCGCGCCGGACGAATACCGCGCATTGCTGTCAGCGCATGGTTTTGCGGTAGTCGAGATGGTGATGGAAGATCCGCACTGCGCCGGGCACACTGTCTGGCTGGCGCAAAAAAGAGGCTAATCGCCGCGAAAGGTTTTACGCCATTCAGCCGGGCTAACACCAAAGTGGGATTTAAAATGCTGACGCCAGGTGACAGGCGACTGAAAACCAACCTGTTCTGCAATGCGTTCAACGGGTAACTGGCTGGACTCCAGCAACGTCTGGCTACGGCGCAGGCGCTCGGCAATCAACCATTCGGCTACGCTTGACCCGGTGGCCTTCATAAAATGACGAGTGAGGGTACGACGGCTCATCATCACTCGCTGCGCCAGCTCGTCGAGATTATGCGGTTCGTGGAGATGCTGGCGCAAATAGTCGAGCAGGGCGTTGATGCGCTGATCCTGGGTATTTTTCGCTACCGGTTGTTCGATAAACTGTGCCTGGCCGCCCTCGCGATGTGGCGGCACAATCATCCGTCGGGCAATCTGATTCGCCACCGTGCTGCCAAAACGCTGGCGGATGACGTACAGGCAGCAATCCAGCGCGGCTGCGGTCCCTGCCGAGGTAATAATACCGTCGTCATCCACGTATAGCGCGTTGATATCCAGACGGGCCGCCGGAAAGCGCGCCTGAAAATCCTGCTCGAACTCCCAGTGCGTAGCTGCCCGTTTGTCATCCAGCAGACCGGCATAGCCGAGAACAAACGCGCCCAGACATAACCCAACAATTTGCGCGCCGTTTTGTCGTGCGCGGTTGAGCGCATCAAGCAGTCTTTGTGGTGGTCGATGTGCCGTGGTGCCCCACCAGGGGATCACTACAATGTCGGCGGCCTCCACTGCTTCATAGCCGTAGGCTGCGGTAATGGCGAAGCCATCCTGCGAGGAAACTATGCCCGGCTGTTCGGCGCACAGTTGTACCTCAAAGCGCTTTTTCGACGCCACTTTGTCACTGAAAATAATGCACGGCACTGAGAAGTGAAACGGGCTGAAATCTTCCACGGCGACAATGGCGACGTTAAGCGGTTGCATACGATTCCTCTGTGGAGTTTAAAACGTCAGGGTTTCGCCATCTTCCGGCACGTTAATGAATTGCGCAATCTGGTTGTCGCGGGCGTACTCTTTCAAGGCCGCTCGGGTCAGCAGACAGTGGTTAATCGCCTCCATGTGGGTCGCCACAATTTGTGCCTCAGGTAGTACGAAGTGGGTTTTTAGCACATCTTCCGCGCCCATGATAATTGGGCCAAACCCGATAACGTGGGCAAAGCCTGCGTTCAGAATGACCACGCCTGGTTGAAAAGTCCGCATGTTGGTTTCCACCTCGTCGCGCCAAATGGTGTCCCCGACCAGATACAGCGTTTTTTCCGCCGGATGCTGGAAGATAACCCCGCAGGCATCACCCAGACGCTCAGCCATTTGCGGGATGGCGTAAGCGCGATCCGAACCGTGCTGGCCGCCGGTTTTACGCAGGGTGATATCACCAAGCGCGGTGTTTTGCGTCAGTACGGTCAGTTGCGTGAAACCTTGTTCCCGCAGTACCTGCGCATCGCGATCGTTTTGCACATAAATCGGTTTGTCTTTCGGCACGACACGAGCCGCTGCTTCATCCCAGTGGTCTTCATGCAGATGGGTCACGATCAGCGCATCAACGTTGAGCAGCCTGTCGATATCGACAGGCAGATCAACGGTCGGGTTGCGGATCTCGGCGCGAGCCGTTCCGGCAAAGCCCGGATAAGTACCTTTATCCGCTAGCATCGGATCAATCAGAAAAGTTTTACCGCCAAAGGTGATGTGCTGCGTGGCGTTACGGATTTGCGTGATGTTCATGATGTTTGCTCCACGTGTTGGATCAGTGGTGTCATCGTAGAGTGTTGTCCAGAAGATGAATGTGGGCAAATGGGCGACTAGCGATGGGATTGGGCCAATAACAGATTACATATATCAATTATGTAATTAAAGTAATTTAATATTTCCTTTGTGACTCGTTATTTAATTTGCTGCCATTATATCGAAATGAATAAGAGTGCTGTTACTTAAATACGGAAAAATTTATTAAATACGAAGCGGTGCCAGAAAACATTATTGATATATGTAATGCATAGTGACCAATAAAACAGATCGCGAACCATGAAATAAGAATGCTATCATTCACATCAGACGCGGCAGGCAACTGCTGGCACACGCATATCCCCCCGGAGCAACTGATGAACAACGACATTCCGCTTAAATATTATGATATCGCCGACGAGTACGCGACCGAGGCCGCAAAGCCGGTGAGCGACACAGAACGTGACGCGCTGGCGCACTACTTCCAGCTGTTGATTACCCGTTTGATGAACAACGAAGAGATCAGCGAAGAAGCGCAGCAGGAGATGGCAACCGTGGCCGGTGTCGACGCTCAGCGTATCGATGATATCGCGGAGTTCCTCAATCGTTGGGGTAACGAGTAGCCAAAGGTATGGCCTGTGTTTTACACTGCGCGCAAATTGAGTAGGTATACTCTACGAGTAATAGGTTTAATCAGGCGGAAACAGCAATGAACGGAACAATCACAACGTGGTTTAAAGATAAAGGCTTTGGATTTATCAAAGATGAAAACGGCGACAATCGCTATTTTCATGTGATTAAGGTTGCTAATCCTGAGCTGATCAAGAAAGACGCGGCGGTGACTTTTGAGCCCACCACCAATAACAAAGGCTTGTCTGCCTACGCGGTAAAAGTCATACCAGACAGCAAGTACATCTATATCGCAGGCGAGCGTCTGAAGCTCACCTCGATCAAGTCATTTCTGGTCTACAGCGAAGAAGTCCCTGCCGAGACCCGTATCGACAAAGAAAATGCAGTGCTGTCTGTCGGCGTGCTGATGAACAGCATCCGACCAAAATCAGACGTCAAGCCTGGCGAGATGCGCACGCTGAAAAAGCTGGCCATCACCACCTTCCAGGGTACGACGCTGATCTTCTCGGAAGATGAAATCGACATCGACGAGACGGTGAAACTGCTTAAGGTCTGAAGCCCATTCAGAGTGAATGAATGCCGAAACACTGCTCTTTTCAGAGCGGGTTTCGGTTTAGTATTGTGTGAATGGGTTGAAATAAGAATAGCTTTCTTTGACAACCCTAATCACACTTGCAGCAGCATAAGAATGCTTTTGATTATATTGAATTGTTTTGTAAGCATTCCAGATGATACAGTTATCCCGAAAGTGACTAAACCGAGGTCTGATGCTTACCTCATTATGAGGACATAAATGTCTGTCGGAATTGATCACTTCGTAATGAGTTTATATGAATTTTTCGGGCGAAAGATGAAAATATATAAAATAGTGATCATTATAGCGGGTTTGTTTGTTTTGCAGGGTTGTGATAGTCAGGAAACGAAAGTTAAAAAATTACTAAAGTGTGGTTTGGCAGTTAATGAGATAGGTAATTCCCTGGCACAAGAAAATTACGAAAAAAACGGTGTCACGGCTATATTTGGCCGCTCACCACCGCATATTAGCTCTTATGACATGATGAGAATAGGTCAGGATGCCAGAGATGAGTTATGGATGAATGGCCGAAACCGTAGAGGAGAGGCCCAAAGAATAATTGAAGAGTATGAAGAGAGCTACTGTGTTGACATACACCAGGTTCCGGATGATGAAAATATTAAAAAATTAAAATTGATGTTGCGATTATGAAAAGCAGAAGGAGAGACTATTGACGCCACTCTTTATTGATATGGCCCTGGCCTCTTTACAAGAGACCAGGTTCAGCATCTGGCTACTTAAGCTTGCCTCGTAATCCTTCATAGACATCCAGTGCTTTCTGCACATTTGCCTCGTCCATCGATATCTCTGAGAAGTCGATAAACCAAGTACCGGAGCTATGTTTATTAATGACAAAGAGCTTTTTGCTCTGAACAACACGATACTCAACATCGTATTCTTTGTTAAACGTTGAGCCTGTATCAGGAATGGTGAACGTTGTTGTTACACCTGAATCATTTGGATCCCATTTTAAGAAGCCAGAATAAAGTGTGATCCAGTTTTCAAGATTGCTTTTCGTGACATAGCCGAATTGGGTAACCACATTACCGCCGTTATAAATAACGATCATTGCATAATCGCCATCGTCGTCGAGGCGTAAAGTCCCATGGAAAGCATCATTATATTTAGGATCTTTTGGCAGCTGAATATCGATGCCCGTTTTGTACTGTGTCCAGGGGTAGTAAAAGGCTGGTTTGCCTGGCGTGGAGCATCCTGTTAAAAACATAATTAATAGTAAACCAAGTACTTTCTTCATTACCTATCCTATTTCTTAATTATGATGTGACCGTTGGATTTACCACGCCATCCATCAATATGTAACGTGCTTCCTGTCGCGTGTATTGATCAATTAACGGTACAAGTCGTCGGAAATGCTCACTGGCACAATGTTCATCGAGAGCCGCATGGTTTGGCCATTCTTCGATAAAAATAAAATGACCCGGATCTTTTTCATCAATATAGAGGTCGTAAGCAATACAATGCGGTTCTTTCTTCGTTGCCGATATTAGCTCACGATACAACGGGAGAACGGTTTCAATAAACTCAGGTTTGATGAAATCTTCGGCAATGACCTTTAACACGCAGCCTCCTGGCAAATAAACAATTCACACTATGTAATGTAGATATCATTTGGGCAAGACGTCACAAAGTTATATCGGCCGGTTAGTGAATTATGCCAGCTATCAATCAGATGATCCGCATAACTGTGATCCACTTCACCTCCCGGCCACCAAAATCTCCTGCGACTCGACGCCGTCCTCTATCTGTTTCGCCACCTTTTGTAAGGCCGGAAGGTGCTTTTCTGCCGCCTGTTCGATGGTCATGGCACTGGCCATATACACCAGATTCAGGCAGCCGATCACCCGCTGTTCGCTACGGATGGGGACAGCGATAGAAGCGATTTTCTCCTCCTGATCCCAGCCGCGAAAGTTCTGGCCAAAACCGTCTTTTCGCGCCCGGGTTAAAATGGCATTGAGCTTCAGCGGTTCGCGCGCAAGCTGGAACTCTTCTCCTGGTCGGGAGGCCAGCATTTCAATCAGTTCCTGACGTTCATTCTCCGGACAGAATGCCAGCCAGGTCAGGCCGGATGCGGTTTTCAGCAATGGCAAACGACGCCCGACCATCGCCCGGTGAAACGACAGGCGGCTGAAGCGGTGGGTTGTTTCACGTACCACCATCGCGTCCACATCCAGCGTGGAAACGTCGGTCGGCCAGATGACCTCGCGCAGCAAATCCCCCAGCAGCGGGGCGGCGAGTGCGGAAATCCACTGCTCGTCACGAAATCCCTCGCTGAGCTGGCGGACTTTAATGGTTAAGCGAAAGCTGTCATCGGACAGGCTGCGCCGAACGTAACCCTCATCTTGCAGGGTTTCCAGCAGCCGTCTGACCGTGGTGCGATGCAGGCCGCTTAACTCAGCAAGTAAGCCAACACTGGCCCCACCATCGAGCCGGTTTAACATATTTAATAACATTAATCCGCGCGTTAATCCGCGTACGGTTTTGTACTCAGTGCTCTCGTCATTTTTCATATTCATTGACAAATCTACAGGTAAAACAACGTTGTGCACTTAGTGCACATCCAGGCATGTTTTGATTGTAGCGCAAAAACTCACTCCTATACTGACCGCACAACAAAAAATTATTCACATATTTTTAACAAAACAAGTTGCGCCTCACCAGGGTCCGCAATTGCGTTTTGTCCGAGTCGTGAGGTTCTGAAATGACAACAAAAAACCCGGATATCCAACCCGCTGTGCAGCACACCGTGCAGGTGGCGATTGCCGGTGCCGGCCCGGTGGGGCTAATGATGGCCAACTATCTTGGCCAGATGGGCATTGAGGTATTGGTAGTGGAGAAGCTCGACACGCTGATCGACTATCCCCGAGCCATTGGCATTGACGATGAAGCGTTGCGCACCATGCAGTCTGTGGGGCTGGTCGAGCGCGTTTTGCCGCACACCACGCCGTGGCACGCGATGCGCTTTCTCACGCCGAAAGGCCGCTGCTTTGCTGATATCCAGCCGATGACCGACGAATTTGGCTGGTCGCGCCGCAATGCGTTTATTCAACCACAGGTGGATGCGGTGATGTTGGAAGGGCTGTCGCGTTTTCCCAACGTGCGCTGCCTGTTCTCCCGCGAACTGGAGGCCTTCAGCCAGCAAAACGGCGAAGTGACGCTGAATCTGAAAACGCCGGACGGTCAACGTGAAACGGTGAAGGCCCAGTGGCTGGTGGCCTGCGACGGCGGCGGCAGTAACGTCAGACGCTCGCTGAATGTGCCGTTTGAAGGCAAAACCGCGCCGAATCAGTGGATTGTGGTGGATATCGCCAACGATCCGCTCAGCACACCGCATGTGTATCTGTGCTGCGATCCGGTGCGCCCGTATGTCTCCGCTGCGCTGCCGCACGCGGTGCGTCGCTTTGAATTTATGGTGATGCCGGGGGAAACCGAAGCGCAGCTCAGTGAACCGCAGAATATGCGTCAGCTTTTGAGCAAAGTGCTGCCGAACCCGGACAACGTCGAACTGATCCGCCAGCGCGTGTATACCCATAACGCCCGTCTGGCCGAACGTTTTCGCATTGACCGCGTGCTGCTGGCGGGCGATGCGGCGCACATTATGCCGGTCTGGCAGGGGCAGGGGTACAACAGCGGCATGCGCGATGCTTTCAATCTGGCGTGGAAACTGGCGCTGGTCATTAAGGGCAAAGCCGGTGATGAGCTGCTGGATACCTACCAGCAGGAACGCCGCGACCACGCCAAAGCGATGATCGATCTCTCCGTGACCGCTGGCAACGTGCTGGCGCCGCCAAAACGCTGGCACGGCGCGGTGCGCGACGGGGTTTCCTGGCTGCTGAATTATATTCCGCCGGTCAAACGCTACTTCCTCGAAATGCGCTTTAAGCCGATGCCGCAATACCATGTTGGAGCACTGGTGTGTGAGGGTGACGCGAGAACGTCTCCGGTCGGCAAGATGTTTATCCAGCCGAAGGTGACGCTGGAATCGGGCGAAGTGACGCTGCTCGACAACGTTATTGGACCGAATTTCGCGGTGATTGGCTGGGGCTGTAACCCGCTATGGGGCATGAACGAGGCGCAGATCCAACAGTGGCAGGCGCTGGGGACGCGTTTTATCCAGGTCGTGCCGGATACGCAGATACATACCGATCAGGATAACCACGACGGCGTTACCCGCATTGGTGATACGCAAAACCGCCTGCGCGCGTGGTTTGCCCAGCACAACGCCGCGCTGGTGGTAATGCGCCCGGACCGCTTCGTGGCCGCCATCGCCATTCCGCAAACCCTGGGTAGTACCCTGAATAAACTGGCGTCGGTGATGACACTTACCCGCGCTACTGCCGATATTCCTGTTGAAAAGGTGGCCTGATATGCACGCTTATCTTCACTGTCTTTCCCACTCGCCGCTGGTGGGCTATGTCGACCCGGCTCAGGCTGTGCTTGACGAGGTTAACGGCGTGATCGCCAGCGCCCGGGCGCGTATTGCGGCGTTCGACCCGGAACTTGTAGTGCTGTTTGCCCCCGATCACTACAACGGTTTTTTTTACGATGTGATGCCGCCGTTCTGTTTAGGCGTGAGAGCCACGGCGATCGGTGATTTCGGCAGCGCGGCGGGGGAACTGCCGGTGCCGACAGATCTCGCTGAAGCCTGCGCCCACGCGGTGATGAAAAGCGGCATCGATCTTGCCGTGTCCTACAACATGCAGGTCGATCACGGCTTCGCGCAGCCGCTGGAGTTTTTGCTCGGCGGTCTGGATAAGGTGCCGGTGTTGCCGGTGTTTATTAACGGCGTCGCCACGCCGCTGCCGGGCTTTCAGCGTACCCGCATGCTCGGTGAAGCGATTGGCCGTTTCGCCAGCTCGCTGAATAAGCGCGTGCTGTTTTTAGGCTCCGGTGGTCTATCGCATCAACCGCCGGTCCCGGAGCTGGCGAAGGCTGATGCCCATATGCGTGACCGCCTGCTCGGCAGCGGCAAACAGTTACCTGAAAACGAGCGCGAGCTGCGCCAGCAGCGGGTGATCAGCGCCGCCGAGAAGTTCGTGGCCGATCAAAACACGCTGCATCCGCTGAACCCTGTCTGGGATAACCGCTTTATGAGCCTGCTTGAGCAGGGGCGTTTGCAGGAGCTGGACGCGGTCAGTAACGAAGAGCTGTCCGTGATGGCGGGCAAATCAACGCACGAAGTTAAAACCTGGGTTGCCGCCTTTGCCGCCATTTCTGCCTTTGGTAGCTGGCGTAGTGAAGGCCGTTATTACCGCCCGATCCCGGAGTGGATCGCCGGATTCGGCTCCCTGAGCGCTACCACACAGAACTGAAACAGAACTGAATATGCAGGAGAACATCATGACTTACCAACCGCAAACCGAAGCCGCTACCAGTCGTTTTCTGGAGGTGCAGGAAGCAGGCGAAACACTACGCGTGCATTTCAATGACTGTGGACAGGGTGAAGAGACCGTCGTGCTGCTGCACGGCTCCGGTCCTGGCGCGACGGGCTGGGCAAACTTCAGCCGCAATATTGATCCGCTGGTACAGGCCGGATACCGGGTGATCCTGCTGGATTGTCCTGGCTGGGGCAAAAGCGATGGGATCGTTAACCGCGGTTCGCGATCTGATCTCAACGCTCGCATCCTGAAAAGCGTTGTCGATCAATTGGATATTCAAACAGTCCACTTGCTGGGTAACTCGATGGGCGGTCACAGTGCTGTCGCGTTTACCCTGAGCTGGCCGGAGCGCGTGGGCAAACTGGTGTTAATGGGCGGCGGAACGGGCGGCATGAGTCTGTTTACCCCGATGCCGACCGAAGGTATCAAGCGCCTGAATCAGCTGTACCGCGAGCCGACCATCGAGAACCTGAAGCTGATGATGGAGATCTTTGTCTTCGACACCAGCGACCTGACCGAGGCATTGTTTGAGGCACGCCTGAATAACATGCTGTCGCGTCGCGATCACCTGGAAAACTTTGTCCAGAGTCTGGAGGCCAACCCGAAACAGTTCCCGGATTTCAGCCCGCGTCTGGGTGAAATCAAAGCCCAGACCCTGATTGTCTGGGGACGCAATGACCGCTTTGTGCCGATGGATGCCGGTCTGCGCCTGCTCTCCGGAATTGCCGGTTCTGAGCTGCATATCTACCGCGACTGCGGACACTGGGCGCAGTGGGAGCATGCGGATGCCTTTAACCAACTGGTGCTGAACTTCCTCGCACGCCCTTAAGGAACGGACATGACGAATCATAATCTTGAGCAGTTGGCCGCCGATTTACGTCAGGCTGAAGAAAAAGGGGAAGCTATCGCCCCACTGCGTGAATTGATTGGTGTGGACAACGGCGAAGCGGCCTACGCCATTCAACGCATCAACGTGCAGTATGAAGTGGCGCGCGGGCGTCGCGTGGTCGGGCGCAAAGTAGGGCTGACACACCCGAAAGTGCAGCAGCAGCTTGGCGTCGATCAGCCGGACTTCGGTACGCTGTTTGCCGACATGTGCTACGGCGATAACGACAACATTGCGTTTGAGCGCGTGCTGCAACCGCGTATTGAAGCGGAAATCGCGCTGGTGCTGAACCGCGATCTGCCCAATGCCGACACTACCTTTGACGAGCTGTATAACGCCATCGAGTGGGTGCTGCCCGCGCTGGAAGTGGTCGGCAGCCGTATCCGTGACTGGTCAATCAAGTTTGTTGATACCGTGGCGGATAACGCCTCCTGCGGGGTGTATGTGGTCGGCGGCCCGGCACAGCGTCCGGCAGGATTAGATCTGAAAAACTGCGCGATGAAAATGACGCGCAACAACGAAGAGGTTTCCAGCGGACGCGGCAGCGAATGCCTGGGACATCCGATCAACGCCGCCGTCTGGCTGGCGCGCAAAATGGCCAGCCTCGGCGAGCCGCTACGTGCCGGAGATATCATTCTCACCGGAGCGTTAGGCCCGATGGTGGCGGTGAATGCGGGCGATCGTTTCGAGGCCCATATCGACGGTATTGGTTCAGTTGCCGCCACTTTTTCAGCGGCGGTTACAAGAGGAAGTCAGTCATGAGTAAGCGTAAAGTCGCCATTATCGGCTCCGGCAACATCGGTACCGATTTGATGATAAAAATTCTGCGTCACGGGAAGCATCTGGAAATGGCGGTGATGGTCGGTATCGATCCAGATTCTGATGGTCTGGCGCGTGCCCGACGCATGGGCGTTGCCACCACCCATGAAGGGGTGACAGGGCTTATCGCCATGCCGGAATTCGCCGACATCGACATTGTTTTTGATGCCACCAGCGCAGGCGCGCATGTGAAGAACGACGCCGCGCTGCGCGCCGTTAAACCAGCGATCCGCCTGATCGACCTGACGCCCGCGGCAATCGGCCCGTACTGCGTGCCTGTGGTGAATCTGGAGGCCAACGTTGATCAGCAGAACGTTAATATGGTGACCTGCGGCGGGCAGGCGACTATCCCGATGGTGGCGGCAGTTTCTCGCGTGGCAAAAGTGCATTACGCCGAAATTATCGCCTCGATAGCCAGTAAATCTGCGGGTCCAGGCACGCGCGCTAATATCGATGAGTTTACCGAAACCACCTCGAAGGCGATTGAAGTGGTTGGCGGCGCGGCAAAAGGTAAAGCGATTATCGTCCTTAATCCAGCCGAGCCGCCGCTGATGATGCGCGACACGGTGTATGTGCTGAGCGAAGCGGCCTCTGAGGTTGAAGTTGAAGCATCGATTAATGAGATGGCGGCGGCGGTGCAGGCGTACGTGCCGGGCTATCGTCTGAAACAGCGTGTCCAGTTTGAAGTCATCCCGCAGGATAAACCGGTCAATCTGCCGGGCATCGGCCAGTTCTCCGGGCTGAAAACCGCGGTGTATCTGGAAGTGGAAGGCGCGGCGCACTATTTACCTGCCTATGCGGGCAACCTCGACATTATGACCTCCAGCGCGCTGGCGACCGCTGAGAAAATGGCGCAGTCACTCACTCGTCAGGCAGGAGAAGCAGCATGAACGGTAAAAAACTCTATATCTCTGACGTGACCCTGCGCGACGGCATGCACGCCATTCGTCATCAATATTCGCTGGAAAACGTGCGCCAGATTGCCAAAGCGCTGGACGACGCGAGGGTGGATTCCATTGAGGTGGCGCACGGCGACGGTCTGCAGGGTTCCAGTTTTAACTATGGCTTTGGCGCGCACAGCGACCTGGAGTGGATTGAAGCGGCGGCGGACGTGGTCAAGCACGCCAAGATCGCCACGCTGCTGTTGCCGGGCATTGGCACGATTCATGACCTGAAAAATGCGTATCAGGCTGGGGCGCGCGTTGTGCGTGTGGCGACCCACTGCACCGAAGCGGACGTGTCGGCCCAGCATATTCAGTATGCGCGTGAACTGGGCATGGACACCGTCGGCTTTCTGATGATGAGTCATATGACCACGCCGGAAAACCTCGCACAGCAGGCGAAACTGATGGAAAACTACGGTGCGACCTGTATCTATGTGGTCGATTCAGGCGGGGCGATGAACATGTCTGATATCCGTGACCGCTTCCGCGCCCTGAAAACGGTGCTGAAGCCGGAAACAGAAACCGGGATGCACGCCCACCACAACCTGAGCCTTGGCGTGGCGAACTCGATTGCTGCGGTAGAAGAGGGTTGTGATCGTATCGATGCCAGCCTGGCCGGTATGGGCGCAGGCGCAGGCAACGCGCCGCTGGAGGTGTTTATCGCCGCGGCGGATAAGCTTGGCTGGCAGCACGGCACCGATCTGTATGCGCTGATGGACGCCGCCGACGATCTGGTGCGTCCGCTGCAGGACCGCCCGGTGCGGGTGGACCGCGAAACGCTGGCGCTGGGCTATGCCGGCGTGTACTCCAGCTTCCTGCGCCACTGCGAAGTGGCGGCGGCGCGTTATGGCCTGAGCGCGGTAGATATTCTGGTTGAACTGGGCAAACGCCGGATGGTGGGCGGCCAGGAAGATATGATCGTCGACGTGGCGTTGGATCTGCGCAACAGAAAATAAAAATGATTACGCGGTTGGCAACGTATCAGCCGCGATTCACCTGCATCGTGACCTCAGAGGTACATCTTATGACTACCCGTACCCCCGCATCCTCATCCCGCCTGACGTTGACCGTCGGGCTGTGTTTTTTAGTCGCCCTGATGGAAGGGCTGGATTTACAGGCCGCCGGGATCGCTGCCGTCGGTATCGCCCATGCGTTTGCATTGGATAAAATGCAGATGGGCTGGATCTTCAGCGCGGGCATTCTTGGGCTGCTGCCCGGCGCGCTGGTGGGCGGCATGCTGGCCGATCGCTATGGCCGCAAACGCATTCTTATTGCCTCCGTGGCGCTGTTCGGCCTGTTCTCACTGGCAACAGCGATATCCTGGGATTTCTCATCGCTGGTGTTTGCTCGCCTGATGACCGGTGTTGGGTTGGGTGCGGCGTTGCCGAACCTGATCGCGCTGACTTCTGAGGCGGCGGGCCCGCGTTTTCGTGGGACGGCGGTGAGCCTGATGTATTGCGGTGTGCCGATTGGCGCGGCGCTGGCGGCAGCGCTCGGGTTTAGCGGTCTGGCCTCTGCCTGGCAAACCGTGTTCTGGGTCGGCGGGGTGATCCCTCTGCTGCTGGTTCCGCTGTTAATGCGCTGGCTGCCGGAATCACAGGTGTATACCCAACAAACGCAGGTGGCTGCCGCGCCGCTGCGCGCCCTGTTTGCACCAACCACCGCGACAGCCACGCTGCTGCTGTGGCTGTGCTATTTCTTCACCCTGCTGGTGGTGTATATGCTGATCAACTGGCTGCCGATGCTGCTGGTCGAGCAGGGCTTTCAGCCCTCGCAGGCAGCAGGAGTGATGTTTGCTCTGCAAATCGGCGCGGCCAGCGGGACGTTAATTCTCGGGGCGTTGATGGACAAACTGCGTCCGGTGATCATGTCGCTGCTGATCTACACCGGGATGTTGGCTTCACTGCTGGCGCTGGGCACGGTATCGTCATTGAGCGGCATGCTGATGGCGGGATTTGTGGCGGGGATGTTTGCCACCGGTGGGCAAAGCGTGTTGTATGCGCTGGCACCGTTGTTTTACAGCACGCAGATCCGCGCCACCGGCGTGGGAACCGCCGTCGCCGTCGGGCGTCTGGGCGCGATGAGTGGTCCGTTGCTGGCAGGAAAAATGTTAGCGCTCGGCACCGGAACGGTAGGGGTGATGGCGGCTTCTGCGCCGGGGATATTGCTGGCAGGGCTGGCGGTATTTATTCTGATGAGCCGCAAATCGCAGATGCCGATCCCTGCCAGCGGTGCTTAAGCGCTCATTCGGTAGTATGAGCAGGGAGATACGGTTCCCACTTCCGGGTGAACGCCAGTCGGTGAGGACGTTGCCAGAGTTTACATAAAGCCTGGCAACGGAGGCGTTATGAGCTGGCGGCCCTTTTTGTATTTGATTATTAATCCCCACCCGATATTAAGCGCCCGGCGCGGGCATCTGCGCCTGGTGCAGGGTTGACTTTGCATTCTGTTAACAAACGCGGTATAACAAACCTTCTTTGGATGTTTAGATGTCCATACGTTTAGAAGGTTACATGCAAACAACACAACAAAATGCGCCACTGAAGCGCACAATGAAAACGCGTCACCTGATAATGCTCTCCTTAGGCGGCGTGATTGGGACAGGGTTATTCTTCAATACCGGGTACATCATCTCCACCACCGGGGCGGCGGGAACGCTGCTGGCTTATCTGATTGGCGCGCTGGTGGTCTGGTTGGTTATGCAGTGTTTGGGCGAGCTGTCGGTCGCGATGCCGGAGACCGGGGCGTTTCACGTCTATGCTGCGCGTTATCTCGGCCCCGCAACGGGATATACCGTGGCCTGGCTCTACTGGCTGACCTGGACTGTAGCGCTGGGTTCGAGTTTTACCGCCGCCGGATTCTGTATGCAGTACTGGTTTCCACAGGTGCCGGTTTGGGTCTGGTGTGTGGTGTTCTGCGCGATTATTTTTGGCCTGAACGTCATCTCCACGCGCTTTTTTGCCGAAGGGGAGTTCTGGTTCTCGCTGGTAAAAGTGGTCACTATCATCGCCTTTATCATCCTCGGCGGGGCGGCGATTTTTGGTTTTATCCCGATGCAGGATGGCTCGCCCGCGCCTGGACTGAGTAATATCACGGCGGAAGGCTGGTTCCCACACGGTGGCTTACCGATCCTGATGACGATGGTGGCGGTGAATTTTGCTTTTTCGGGAACCGAGCTTATCGGTATTGCCGCCGGAGAAACAGAAAACCCGCGCAAGGTCATTCCGGTAGCGATTCGTACCACTATCGCGCGACTGATTATTTTCTTTATCGGCACCGTGTTTGTGCTGGCGGCGCTGATCCCGATGCAGCAGGCGGGCGTGGAGAAAAGCCCGTTTGTGCTGGTGTTTGAGAAGGTGGGGATTCCTTACGCCGCCGATATTTTTAACTTCGTGATCCTGACGGCTATTCTATCCGCGGCGAACTCCGGGCTGTATGCCTCCGGGCGCATGCTGTGGTCGCTGTCAAATGAACGTACGCTACCGGCCTGTTTTGCGCGAGTAACGAAAAATGGCGTGCCGCTGACGGCGCTGTCGGTCAGTATGCTCGGTGGTGTGCTGGCGCTGTTTTCCAGCGTGGTGGCCCCGGATACGGTATTTGTCGCGCTGTCGGCAATCTCCGGATTTGCGGTGGTGGCGGTGTGGCTGAGCATTTGTGCTTCACACTTCGTCTTTCGCCGCCGTCATCTGCAGCAGGGTAAGGCATTGAGTGAATTGCATTATCGCGCGCCGTGGTATCCGCTGGTGCCGGTACTGGGATTTGTGCTGTGTCTGGTGGCTTGTGTCGGGCTGGCATTCGATCCAGCGCAGAGAATTGCGCTGTGGTGCGGGTTACCGTTTGTGGCAGTGTGTTATGGTGCTTATTTCCTTACTCAACCGCGTAAAGCCAAACAGGAGTCCGAACATGTCGCAGAATAATCCGTTAAGCGCCATCCTCGATAAACAGGATTTCCTGTTGCTCGATGGTGCGATGGCGACGGAGCTGGAAGCGCGTGGCTGTAATTTAGCCGATAGCCTGTGGTCAGCCAAAGTGCTGGTCGAAAATCCGGAGCTTATCCGCGAAGTCCATCTCGATTACTACCGGGCGGGGGCGCAATGCGCGATCACCGCTAGCTATCAGGCGACGCCGGCGGGCTTTGCCGCGCGAGATCTGGATGAAGCGCAGTCGAAAGCGCTGATTGGCAAAAGCGTGGAGCTGGCGCGTAAAGCCCGTGAAGCGTATCTGGCCGAGAACCCGCAGGCGGGTACGCTGCTGGTAGCAGGATCGGTCGGGCCTTACGGCGCGTATCTGGCGGATGGTTCTGAATACCGTGGTGATTACCAACGTAGCGCTGAAGAGTTTCAGGCGTTTCACCGCCCGCGCGTGGAAGCCTTGCTGGATGCCGGGGCCGATCTTCTGGCCTGTGAAACCCTGCCAAATTTTGCCGAAATTAGCGCGCTGGCTGAGTTATTGACTGCATATCCGCGTGCGCGGGCGTGGTTCTCATTTACCCTGCGCGACAGCGAGCACCTGAGCGACGGTACGCCGCTGCGTGACGTGGTTGCGTTGCTGGCGGCGGGTTATCCGCAGGTGGTGGCGCTAGGTATTAACTGCATTGCGCTGGAAAACACCACCGCTGCGTTGCAGCATTTACACGGTTTAACGGCGCTGCCGCTGGTGGTGTATCCGAACTCGGGCGAGCAGTATGATGCCGTGAGCAAAACCTGGCATCATCACGGTGAGCATTGTGCGCATCTGGCGGATTATCTGCCGCAGTGGCAGGCCGCTGGCGCACGGTTGATTGGCGGGTGCTGTCGCACCACGCCGAAAGATATTGCCGCGCTAAAAGCGCGAAGCTGAGAGTTTATCGGGCCTACATCGTTCACTGTAGGCCTGATAAGCGCAGCGCATCAGGCATTGCCGGATGGTGGCATAAGCGCCTTATCCGGCCTACAAAGCCACAAAACGTTATGCTGCATCCGCCAGAACAAACATGCCGTACGGATGGATTTCGAGATAATACTGCTCGCCGACGTCCGGCTGTAAACGCGTAGCGTTGACCTGCAATAAGATCTCCTGCCCGTGCCATTCCACCGTGACTTCATACTGGGGGCCCATATAGGCCACGTGGCGGATCACGCAGCGCTGACTCTCTTCGCCGCGATCGCTGAGCGTGATCGCTTCCGGGCGCACGCCGACCATGCCTTCGCCTTGCGTATCAAAGTGCAGCGGGCGCGGCAGGTGGTAACCGTAGATATCAACGTATTGGTCACTGAAGGTGGCCGGGAACAGGTTGGCGTCACCCATAAAACTTGCCATAAAGCGCGAGGCGGGCTGGCGGTAAAGATCCTGTGGTGAACCGATCTGCATGATGTGTCCCTTGTTCATCACCAGCACGGTATCGGAAACCGCAAAGGCTTCGCTTTGATCGTGGGTGACGTACAGCGAGGTGATATCAAACTGCTTTTGCAGTTCGCGGATCTTGTCGCGCATGCTGCGACGCAGGTTGGCGTCGAGGTTACTCAACGGCTCATCAAACAGCAGCACTTTCGGCTTGAGGATCAATGCGCGGGCCAGCGCTACGCGCTGCTGCTGACCGCCGGAGATCTGATCAACATAGCGTTCTTCGAATCCTTCCAGATCGACCATCGCCAGTGCTTCTTTGACACGGGCTTTCACCTCAGCGCGGGACACGCCGAGCATCTTCAGGCCATAACCAACGTTCTCTCCCAGCGACATATGCGGGAACAGGGCATAGGACTGAAACACCATACAGATATCACGCTGCTGAATTGAGCGATGGGTGACGTCTTCGCCATCAATGAAAATCTGCCCTTCGCTCGGTTTTTCCAGCCCGGCGACCAGGCGCAAAATGGTGGTTTTACCACAACCGGACGGGCCGAGCAGCGTCACCATTTGCCCCTGCGGGATGGTGAGGTTGATATTGTCAATTACCGTATTACTGCCAAATCGTTTGGTGACGTTGCGCAGTTCAACGAAATTTTTCTGAGTCATAGTGCGCTCCATTACGCCTGGTTTTTGGCTTTTGAACGGGAGGTACGTGATTCACCGATCAGCCAGTCAAAGATGAAAATAATCGCCAGCATCACCACGATCAGAATGGAACCGTAGGCAATCGCCACACCGTATTCGCCGTCTTCCACTCGGTTAAGGATGTAGGCCGTCGCTACGCGGGTATCCGGCGTGACGAGGAACACAATGGCGCTGACGGTGGTAATGGCGCGCACAAAGCTGTAAATCAGCGCCGAAAGGATCGCCGGGCGTAGCAGCGGCAGCAGGATATGCGTAATGGTACGCAGCGAACCGGCGCGCAGGCTGAGCGAGGCTTCATCCAGTGATTTATCGATCTGGCCTAAGCCCGCGATACCCGCGCGAATGCCGACCGGGACGTTACGCATTACCATCGAGATAATGACAATCGCCGCCGTACCAGTGAGGTACACCGGGGCGCTGTTAAAGGCCAGAATGTACGATACGCCCGCGACGGTGCCTGGAACGGCAAAGCACAGCATGGTGGTGAACTCGATGGTCTTCTTGCCCTTAAACTGTTGGCGCACGACTACCCAGGCGATCAGCAGACCGAAGATGGCGGTGATCGGCGCGGCAATACCGGCGTAGAGCAGGGTGTCGAGCAGTGAAGGCCATGCGCCGTCGCTCATCCCCTGACCGAACAGTTTGGTAAAGTTCGCTAACGTCAGGGTGTAGTCCACGCCCCAGTTAACGGTGAAACTGCCGTAGAAAATGCTGCCGTACAACAGGGCGTTAAAGGCAATCCACACCGCCAGCAGCGCGACCACGCTCCATACCAACGTCACAGGTAACGGTTGCACGTCGCCCCGGTAGGATTTACCGGAAACGGTGACGTATGAGCGTTTACCAATCCACATATATTGCACGCAGAACACCAGCAGTGAGAACAGCAGCAGGAAGGCACCCAGCGTACTGGCGGCCTGGTAGTCGAGCTGCGAACCGGTGATGTAGAAGTAGATTTGCGTTGCCAGCACGTCGAAGTTACCGCCGAGCACCAGCGGGTTACTAAAGTCAGCCAGCGACTGCACAACCACAATCAAAAAGGCGTTCGCCAGCGCTGGTTTCAGCAGCGGGACAAACACGCCGTTAAAGGTCTGCCAGCGGCTGGCACGCAGGGTGTATGACGCTTCTTCCAGCGACGGATGAATGGTTTTAATTGCTCCGTCGAGGATCATAAACGCCATCGGAGTGAAGGCCAGCACCTGCGCCAGCCAGATGCCGGTAAAACCGTACAGCCAGTTGGTGTTGGTTAAGCCAAACCATTCGACCATAAATTCGGTGATGTAGCCGGAGCGTCCCATCATCAGCGTGACGCCTAAACCCACGACAAACGGCGGGGTGACGATCGGCAAAATCGAGAAGATACGTCCGATTATGGCGCTGCGTCTGGCGATCCGGGTGGTATAGATAGCCAGTACCAGACCAAAGAAGGTACAGCCGATGCCGACGGCAATCGACAGCATAATCGAGTTGAGGATCACCTGAATGATATGTGCCTGCGACAGCACATTCATAAACGCCAGCGGGGCAAATTCCCCGGCGTCGTTGGTGAACATCGGAATAAAAATAGCGATACTCGGCCAGACGATAAAAATACCGATTAGCGCGACAATCGCGGTGAGCGAACCGATGACGAAACGGTCGCCGCCCAGCCATTCCAGACGGGTGAGCGCCAGGGTCATGATCGCGCCAAGTGCCACAAACAACACAATGGTGGCATAGCCTAAGCCACGCCCCTCAAGAGTCGCGCTGGCGACGATAAACGCCATACAGAAAAAAGCCCAGCCCGCATCAAGATAATGGCGGCCGCGCTGTTCGCGCCTGGCCTCATGGAACGGACGCACCAGTAGCAGGCTCGGCAGCAGATACCATAACCAACTGATATTGAACTGTGACCAGCCGTAGGCGGCGAGTATTTCCTCGCCTGTCGACTCCAGCAGACCGTAGTCCAGGCTCCAGCTTGGCAACAGGGCAAACGCCAGCCAGCCAAGCAAAACCCAAAGAAATATCGCATCCCGTTTTTTCACGGGATGGAGTGCAAGTGTGTGTGACATAGCGGTTCCGGTATTCCAGGCCGGATGCGGTATTTACGCCGCACCCGGCAAATGATCGCCGATGTAGGCTTATTTACCCATCTTCACTTCGCTGACCCACTTATTGATCAACGCTTTACGCACGTCGGTCGAGCCGTACTTATCCATGTCGTAATTGATAAGTTTCAGGTCGTCGAGCTTCAGCGAGTTAGGAGACGTCTCGGCGGTGGTGTTGGTCAGGATCTGATAGGACTTACCTTTCTTCCACGCCAGTTCCTGGGCATCTTTTGACAGTACCCAGTCAACGAACAGTTTGGCGTTATCGAGGTTGCGCGCGCCTTTCAGAATGCTAACGCCGCCGATCTCATAGCCAGTACCTTCGCACGGTGAAATTAGCTCCAGCGGTGCGCCCTGTTCTTTTTCCAGCGAGTAGTCGTGCAGGAAGCCAATGCCAATCGCCGTTTCGCCACGGGCGGCGTTACGCGCTGGGGCAATGCCTGATTTAGTGTATTGAGAGACGTTGGCGTTGAGCTGTTTCAGGTAGTCAAAGGCCTGATCTTCACCCCACAGCTGGGCAAAAGTCGCCAGCGCGGTATAGGCGGTACCGGAGCTTTGCGGGTCAGCAATCTGGATTTCACCTTTGTATTCCGGTTTGGTCAGATCCTTCCAGCATTTTGGCACCGGCAGGTTTTTCTCTTTCAGGCGCTGGGTATTGACGCCAAAGCCCAGAATACCGACGTAAACCGCCGAGGAGAGATTGCCTTTCACCTTCGCGGGATCGCGGAATTTCTCCATGATCTGTTCGAGATTGGGTGATTTATACGGCTGCAGCAGGCCCATTTCCCCGGCCTGGGACTGCGGATCCAGCGTACCGCCGTACCAGACATCCGCCTGCGGATTTTTCTTCTCGGCATCCACTTTCGCCAGCGTACTGCCCGAGCCGTTGCGAATGAATGAGGTTTTCACATCATATTTTTCACCGAAGGCTTTGGTTTCGGTTTCGCACATCTCGTTAGTGGCGCTGCAATACACCACCAGACGGCCCTGCGCCTGAGCTGCATTGCTGAAGGCTGCCAGCGTCAGAGCGGAGGCAATTAGTGTAGAGGTAAGCGTCAGTTTCATTGTTTTATCCTTTGACTGAGAGAAGGGGTAATGCCTGCAATGAGCAGTGGCATCAGCAATAAACCCATAAAGACAGCGGCGACCGAGAGCAAACTGAACATTCCCGACCAGCCGTAGTGTTCTATGACCAGCGACAGCGGCCAACCCGCCAGCGCGGCCCCCAGATAGGCGAACAGCCCGAGAAAACCGGTAATTGAACCTGCTGCCGCTTTGTGTCCGCACTCCACTGCCGCGAGGCCAATCAGCATCTGTGGGCCAAACACAAAAAAGCCCACCGTAAAGAAACACATTGCCAGTAGCGCGTAGTGGTGCACCGGCGCCAGCCACAGCGCGGCGACGGATACCATCAGCCCCAGCGTGAACAGCAAAATCATCGGCGCACGCTGACCGCTGAACAGCAGATCCGATCCCCATCCGGCAAATAGCGCCCCCAGCAAACCGCCAACTTCAAACAGCATCACCGTGGCATTGGCGCTGAGCAGATTCACGCCGTGGCTTTCCGTCAGCCAGATGTTGCCCCAGTCGTTGAGCGCAATGCGGATCAAATAGACCAATACATACGACACGCCGAGCAGCCAGATCATCGGGTTTTTCAGCATGGTGGTACGTAACATTTGCCACAGCCCCATCGGCGGACTTTGCTGTTCCTGACGCAGCTCCAGCGGGTCATGCCGCCATTCCCCAACCGTCGGTAATCCCTCTTCCTGGGGCGTGCCTTTCAGTTGCAGAGTGAGCCAAATGCCTAACGCCATGCTGATAATCCCCGGTGCCAGCATCGCTGCCTGCCAGCCCCACCAGTGGGCGGCAAAGGCGCTAATCAGCGGGATAACTGCCCCACCAATGTTGATCGACATATTCCAGCAGCCCCACCAGAATCCGCGTTCGTTGCGCGAGTACCAGTGGGTCAGTAGTCGGGCGCAGGGCGGCCAGCCCCAACCCTGGAAAAAACCGTTCAGCGTCCAGACCACCAGCAGCAGCGTCAGCGATTCACCAAAGGCGAACAGCACATTCAAAACACCGGTGGCGAAAAGGCCAATGCCCATAAACGCGCGTTGTCCGTGGCTGTCGTGCCACAGGCCGGCGGTAAATTTCGACAGACCATAGGTCAGGTAAAACAGCGACCCCAACAGACCGATATCGCCTTTATCCAGACCGAGGTCCGTTTGTAGCGCCGGGAGGACGTAGTTAACGCTTTTGCGCGTCAGATAAAACGCTGCGTAACCAATGACCATACACATCAGCAGCCGAGGGCGTAGCGCCCGGTATTGTTGGTCTGTTTCGCTGGCTGGGCGTGCGTGCATGGCTGTCTCCGTTTGTGCTGACTATAGGAAAGTGAAAGCAAAAGAGGATGAGAGAAAGTCCAGAGTGGCTAAGACTTTTTCCTGGTTAGCGGCTGATTTGTTGCAAATTTGTGGGCAGGTTAACAATTACCCGCGTGCCACCGTTTGATTCGAGCGTCAGTTCGCCGCCAAGAGCGCTGACCCGCTCACGCATTCCCTGGATACCGAAACCGGGAATTTTTTCCGGCAGAATACCCACGCCGTTGTCAGCGACGTCCAGAAACAAGCGCTGTTCCTGCTGGCGCAGCGTAATCGACACATCGCTGGCATCGGCATGTTTACAGACGTTATTGAGTAACTCCTGCAACAGGCGATACAGCGTGAAGCGCACCGTTTCGTTTTCTGGCGTATTCTCTAGCTGATAATCAAAGCGGCAGCGAATACCCCGTTCAGCAAAAGCAAATTCATTCACCAGATGATGTAGTGCATCTTTAAAAGACAGTTCATCGAGCGCGGGTGGGCGCAGCTGGCGCAGTAGCTGGCGGGTGGAGTGGTGAATGCGCCGGGCCAGGTCGTTGATCTGATTTGCCGCCTCAAGCGTTTGCTCGCGACCCGGTGCGCGTTTGACCAGTTGTGATTGAATTTGAATGGCGGTGATGTTCTGACCAATCTCGTCGTGCAGTTCCCGCGCCAGGCTTTTGCGCGTGTTTTCTTCGGTGCGGATCAGCTGTTCGGTCAGCGCGCGACGCGCCGCCAGTTCAGTTTCCAGACGCTGGCGATAATGGTGCAGGTTTTGCGCCAGATGCTGCTGGCGGCTGATGGCGATCCCCAGCCCTATGCCGAGCAGCGCCTGGGTGGCGAGGAAAATCTCCAGCTCCAGTAAATTACTGAACCCGACGCCGATTTGCCGGGCGATGGTGATCATCATACTGCCGAGCAATCCGGACAACACGCCGCCCTGCCAGCCAAATTTCCACGCCATCACCACGTTCGGTAAGAACACCACGATCAGCAACAGGCGCTCGATCTCCGGCGACAACACCATCTGGGTGCCGATGCCAATAATAAAAAACAGGCTGCACCAGATGATAAGCGAGGTGCGCAGCGGGGGATTGGTGGTATCCAATCCGAGCAAATGATAGCGGTGCTGCTGGCGCAGAAATTCATAGATCAGATAGACAAACGGCGTCAGCAGCACGCCGCCGGTAAATGACGCCAGGCCAATTAACGTTGCCGGACTTTGGATAAACGGTGAAAGCAGGGCGGTATTGAGCAATGAGGTGAGCGTCACCGCGGCCAGCAGCAGCGTTAAGCGCTGCCAGTAAAGGGGGAAGCGGTGCCAGTATGACTGGCCGATGCTCGCCGGAATCAGGCTAATTAACGGCGCAGCCAGCAGGATATAGCCATTCAATAATTGCTCACTGTGCAGCCAGAACAACATCAGCACCGGCGGCAATACCAGCGCGGGCCAGTAACGGCGAGAAAGCAGGATGAGCAGCGCGAGATAGACGCCGTGTGGCAGGAACAGCGCCGCCTGCTGGCCGTTGTGGGTCAGGTAAAACCCCAGCGTCCACAGCATCAACCAGCCCGATCCCCAGGCCAGCAGAATAAACAGAGAAATAACCCAATGCCGAAGGCTACGCGACATTAATGCCCCGTTAATAGCTGGTGGTCGAGGGCAAAATGCACCAGATCGATGGTGCTGTGGCATTGCAGTTTGCCCAGCACGTTCGCCCGATGAACGTGTACCGTCTTGTGGCTGAGGTCGAGCTTGAAGGCGATCTCTTTTACGCTGTCGCCTTTGACCAACAGCTCAAACACTTCGCGCTCGCGTGGGGTCAGTACTTCCAGTACCTGCGCGGGCTGTTCGCCGCCGCGTAGCGCCCGCAGCGCATCGGCGCACAGGTAATGCCCGCCCATACCGACCGATCGTACCGCCTGCACCAGCTCCTCTGGTCCGCAGCGTTTGGTCAGGTAGCCACTGGCGCCGGCATCCAGCGCACTTTGCACAAACGTGGGTGAGTCATAGATGCTGAGAATGATGGCGCGAAAACCGGGCTTCTGTGCCCGCAGTCGTTTTAACAGGCTCAGACCATTTTCATCCGGCATGGCGATATCCATCACCGCAACGTTGACGTCATCATGCAGAAGTGCAGGCCAGGCCTCCGCTGCGCTGCTGTACTGACCGGTAACGTTGAGATCGTCTTCGAGACTGAGTAATTGCGCAAAGCCGGAACGCACCACCACATGGTCATCCACCAGCACAACATGAATCATGATTTTACTCTCTTGCCTGATAATGGCGTCTATGATGCCGGTCAGCGCCGCGCTGGCAATCATCCAGGTGTAGTTATGTAACGAATGTAACAAAATCGCAATAATTTGCCGGGTGTTGTAGGGCGGATAAGGCGCTTGCGCCGCCATCCGGCAATAGTGCCTGATGGCGCTGCGCTTATCAGGCCTACGAATTCCATCTGTAATGAGCAAAATCGCTAACTATTGCCGCTTTTTTTCTAAAAACGCTTTGTTCTTAGCCAGAATTTTTAATTCCTTTATCAAATTGTGCCGCAACGAAATACTGCCTCCATAACAAGACAGGGGAGCAGACAATCATGGCTATTTCATCGCGTAACGCACTTCTCGGTGCACTGGCATTCATCGCATTTCAGGCGCAGGCGGTGAACGTCACCGTCGCTTATCAGACCTCCGCCGAACCCGCCAAAGTGGCGCAGGCGGATAATACTTTTGCCAAAGAGAGCGGCGCTACCGTTGACTGGCGCAAATTCGACAGCGGCGCGAGCATCGTCCGGGCGCTGGCCTCCGGCGACGTGCAGATCGGTAATCTTGGCTCCAGCCCGCTGGCGGTCGCCGCCAGTCAGCAAGTACCCATTGAAGTTTTTCTGCTGGCGTCAAAGCTTGGTAACTCAGAGGCACTAGTGGTGAAGAAAAACATCAGTAAACCGCAAGATTTGATTGGCAAACGCATTGCGGTGCCGTTTATCTCCACTACCCATTACAGCCTGCTGGCGGCGTTGAAACACTGGGGGATTAAACCCGGTCAGGTGGAGATTGTGAACCTGCAACCACCTGCGATTATTGCCGCATGGCAGCGCGGGGATATTGACGGCGCGTACGTCTGGGCTCCTGCGGTCAATGCACTGGAAAAAGACGGCAAGGTGTTAACCGACTCATCGCAGGTTGGTGAGTGGGGCGCACCGACGCTGGACGTGTGGGTGGTACGCAAAGATTTTGCAGAGAAGCATCCTGAGGTGGTGAAAGCCTTTGCCAAAAGCGCTATCGATGCGCAGCAACCTTATATCGCTAATCCCGATGAGTGGCTGAAGCAGCCGGAGAATATCAGCAAATTGTCGCGTTTAAGCGGCGTGCCGGAAGCGGATGTGCCGGGACTGGTGAAAGGTAACACTTACCTGACGCCGCAACAGCAGACTGCCGAACTGACCGGACCGGTGAACAAAGCCATTATCGACACCGCGCAGTTCCTCAAAGAGCAGGGCAAAGTCCCCGCTGTTGCGACGGATTACAGCCAGTATGTGACCGATCGCTTCGTGCAATAAATAAGGAGGCGCTGATGCTGCAAATCTCTCATCTTGCCGCCAGCTACGGTGGAAAACCGGCGCTGGAGGATATCAACCTGACGCTCGATAGCGGTGAGCTGCTGGTGGTACTCGGACCTTCCGGTTGCGGGAAAACCACATTGTTAAATCTGATTGCCGGATTTGTGCCGTATCAGCATGGCAGCATCACGCTGGCGGGTAACAGGGTTGATGGTCCGGGGGCAGATCGCGGGGTCGTGTTCCAGAATGAAGGTCTGCTGCCCTGGCGTAACGTGCAGGACAACGTGGCTTTTGGTCTGCAGCTGGCGGGGGTGGATAAACCACAGCGTCAGCGTATTGCCCTGGAGATGTTGCAGAAAGTCGGGCTGGAGGACGCGGGCAAACGCTTTATCTGGCAGCTTTCCGGTGGACAGCGGCAGCGCGTCGGCATTGCGCGGGCGCTGGCGGCCAATCCACAGTTGTTGTTGCTGGATGAACCTTTTGGCGCGCTCGACGCCTTTACTCGTGAGCAGATGCAAACCCTGCTGCTGAAGCTGTGGCATGAGACTGGCAAACAGGTGCTGTTGATTACGCACGATATTGAAGAAGCGGTGTTTATGGCGACAGAGCTGGTATTGCTGTCGCCAGGCCCAGGCCGGGTACTGGAGCGTCTGCCGCTGAATTTCGCCCGTCGCTTTGTGGCTGGAGAGTCGAGTCGCAGCATTAAGTCCGATCCGCAGTTTATCGCCATGCGCGAGTACGTGTTAGGTCGAGTCTTTGAACAACGGGAGGCATTTTCATGAGCGTGGTGATTAATGATAAACCCCGTCGCCAGCGCGCGCTCAACTGGCGCTGGCCGTTCTCGCGGCAGATTACCTTAAGCCTTGGTACGTTGGCCGTCATTTTGGCGTTGTGGTGGACGGTGGCGGCGCTGCAGTTAGTCAGTCCGCTGTTTTTACCGCCACCGGGACAGGTTTTACAAAAGCTGATCGTTATTGCCGGTCCGCAGGGATTTATGGACGCCACGCTGTGGCAGCATCTGGCGGCGAGTCTGACACGTATTGTTATCGCGCTGCTGGCGGCGGTGCTGCTGGGCGTTCCGGTTGGAATCGCTATGGGGCTGAGTCCGACGATGCGCGGCATTCTCGATCCGATCATTGAGCTGTATCGTCCGGTTCCGCCCCTGGCCTATCTGCCGCTGATGGTCATTTGGTTTGGCATTGGCGAAACGTCCAAGATCTTGCTTATCTATCTGGCGATTTTTGCCCCTGTAGCGATGTCGGCGCTGGCGGGAGTGAAAAGTGCGCAGCAGGTGAGAGTGCGCGCCGCGCAATCGCTGGGAGCCCGCCGTGCGCAGGTGCTGTGGTTTGTTATTTTGCCGGGGGCATTACCTGAGATCCTCACCGGATTACGGATCGGACTTGGGGTGGGCTGGTCGACGCTGGTGGCGGCAGAGCTGATTGCCGCCACGCGAGGCTTAGGATTTATGGTCCAGTCTGCCGGTGAGTTTCTGGCAACGGATGTGGTGCTGGCGGGGATCGCGGTGATTGCCGTTATCGCGTTTATTTTAGAACTGGGTCTGCGCGCGCTTCAGCGCCGCCTGACGCCCTGGCATGGAGAAGTACAATGAGTGAACGTCTGAGCATAACCCCGCTGGGGCCGTATATTGGCGCACAAATTTCCGGTGCGGATTTGGCGCGTCCGCTGAGCGATAATCAGTTTGAACAGCTTTATCACGCGGTATTGCGCCACCAGGTGGTGTTTCTGCGCGAGCAGGTGATTACGCCGCAACAACAGCGGGCGCTGGCGCTGCGTTTTGGCGATCTGCATATTCACCCGGTCTATCCGCATGCCGAAGGAGTAGAAGAAATTATCGTGCTGGATACCCATAACGATAATCCGCCGGATAACGACAACTGGCACACCGATGTCACCTTTATCGACACGCCGCCTGCCGGGGCGATTTTAGCGGCGAAAGAGCTGCCATCAACCGGGGGCGACACTCTGTGGACCAGTGGGATTGCCGCTTATGAAGCATTGTCTGAGCCGTTCCGTCAGTTGCTGAGTGGCCTGCGGGCAGAGCATGATTTCCGTAAATCATTTCAGGAATATAAATATCGCAAGACCCCAGAGGAGCACCTGCGCTGGCTGGAGGCCGTCGCTAAACATCCACCGTTGCTGCATCCGGTGGTGCGCACGCATCCGGTGAGCGGGAAGCAGGCGCTGTTCGTGAATGAAGGATTTACCACGCGAATTGTTGATGTCACGGAAAAAGAGAGCGAGGCGTTACTGAGCTTTTTGTTCGCGCATATCACCAAACCGGAGTTTCAGGTGCGCTGGCGCTGGCAGCCCAACGATGTGGCGATTTGGGATAATCGCGTGACGCAGCATTATGCGAATGCGGATTATCTGCCGCAGCGGCGCATTATGCATCGGGCAACGATTCTGGGAGATAAGCCGTTTTATCGGGCGTGATGATTACCGGAGACGCTTCACTTGCCGGGCCTACGACCTGTAGGCCCGGTTAGGCGTTATTAACGCAGAATTTTTTTCTCAGCCAGATCCAGTGCGAAGTAGCTGAAGATCAGATCCGCGCCAGCGCGTTTGATCGACCCTAAGCTTTCCAGCACCACTTTCTCTTCATCTATAGCCCCCGCCAGCGCCGCGAATTTGATCATCGCGTATTCACCGCTGACCTGATAAGCGCCAATCGGCAGCTCGGTGCGCTCGCGGATATCACGCAGAATATCGAGGTATGCGCCAGCCGGTTTGACCATCAGGCAGTCTGCGCCCTGGGCTTCATCCAGCAGCGATTCGCGAATCGCTTCCCGACGGTTCATCGGGTTCATCTGATAGGTTTTACGATCGCCTTTCAGCGCGGTGCCCGCGGCTTCACGGAATGGGCCGTAAAAAGATGAGGCAAACTTAGTGGAGTAGGACATGATAGCGGTATCGGTGAAGCCCGCGGCGTCCAGCGACTGGCGAATCGCCTGTACCTGACCATCCATTGCGGCGGAAGGCGCGATGAAGTCCGCACCCGCTGCGGCGGCAACCACCGCCTGCTTGCCGAGGTTGGTAAGGGTTAAATCGTTATCCACGCCGTGATCGCATAACACGCCGCAGTGGCCGTGTGAGGTGTATTCGCAGAAGCAGGTGTCGGACATGACGATCATTTCCGGCACGGTCTGTTTGCAGATACGCGACATGCGCGCCACCAGGCCGTCTTCTTTCCAGGCATCGCTACCGGTGTCATCCGTATGGTGGGAAATGCCGAAAGTCATCACCGAGCGGATGCCAGCATTAGCAATGCGTTCAATTTCGCGCGCCAGGTGTTTCTCTGGAATACGCATCACGCCTGGCATGGCGTCGATAGCTTTGTAATCGTCGAGTTCTTCTTCAACAAAGATCGGCAACACCAGGTCATTTAAGCTGAGTGTTGTCTCTTCAAACATAGCGCGCAGCGCGGGAGATTTGCGCAGGCGGCGAGGGCGTTGGATTAGGTCTGTCATGGTATGCCTGATGTTTGTGGAATCGAAGGCCGTAGTATACCCGAACCTGAGGGCGTGTGGTTTACGAAAGTTGGCGTTATATCTGGATTTCCTGTAACGAAGGGATGAATCATTAGCGCAATTTATTCACAAGCATAGCAATTTATTCATATTCATTATTTTGTTTATTGTTTTTTTATTATTTTAAATATCTATGTGTTTGCTTTTATAGCGTGGTGTATAGATTTTGTTTATTTATTATCTATATATTTGTTTGCGTTCTGATTCATTAGTGAATTGTATGATTTGAATGTTGGTTAGCTTTTAATTGATTGAAAGTGTTGGTTTTTATATTTCTTAAATGGCGTAACTTGGATTTATTACGTTGTCCGTTTTCGGACAACGGGCAAAGAATAATTGAACCTTTCCTTAATGAAACCGCATAATCGTCCCTGCGAAACATAAAATGTTTTCTTTGCATTGATAATTGATGGATCAACTATATTACGTCCCTGAGGAGGGATGACAAATGCACATTTGGAAAAAGAAACTTGTAGTATCACAATTAGCATTAGCCTGCACTTTGGCAATCACTTCTCAGGCGAATGCTTCTACTTACGATACCTGGACCTACTACGACAATCCAACTACGGCCCTGAACTGGGACAATATGGATGCAGCCGGAACTGTAGATGGTAACTACGTGAATTATAGTGGCTTTGTTTACTATAATAATGCGGCTGGTGATTTTGATCAGTCTTTTAACGGCGATACCGTTAACGGCACGATTTCTACCTATTATCTGAATCATGACTACACTGATGGCGCAGTGAATCAGCTGAATATCAGTAACTCTGTTATTCATGGTTCAATTACATCTATGTTGCCAAGCGGTTACTACGATCGTTTTGATGTTGATGGCAATGGCTTTGGTGGATATGAATTTAACAACACTACCGTTGTTGACGGAAACTGGTATGACGGTGATATTTTCACTCTGAATATTGCTAATTCCACCATTGATGATGATTATGAAGCGTTGTATTTCACCGATTCTTATTTATCTGTTGATGTGACTAAATATACCAATGAAACGTTTGATACCAGCGAAGGTGTTGCGGTTAATCTTGATGTAGAAAGCAATATCAATATTTCCAACAACTCACGTGTTGCTGGCATTGCTCTGTCTCAAGGGAATACTTACAACAACACCTATACGACGGAATCCCATACCTGGGATAACAACATCAACGTCTACAACTCTACTGTAACTTCTGGTTCAGATTCCATTCTGGAATCGAATACTGCCTTCTTTGGTAATTCCAATGAGCCAAGTGATTACACTGGTCCGGGCGATGTTGCATTGTCTTTCACCGATAGCTCTTCTTCAGACTATGCAATGAAAAACAATGTGTACTTCAGCAATTCAACGCTGATTGGTGATGTTGCATTTACCAGTAACTGGAATGCCAATTTTGACACTATTGGTCATGATTCCAACGGTGACGGTGTGGCGGATACCAACCTTGGTTGGGCTGACGATAGCCTGAATGTCGATGAACTGAACCTGACTCTTGATAATGGTAGTAAGTGGGTTGGCCAGGCTACTTTCGATGCTGAGACTATCTACCCAGCAAATATGTTTGATGTTGCAACCAATAGCCTGACTCCGGGTGGAACCGCTGAAGCCAATGGTTGGGGACGTGTTGTTGATAATAAAGTCTTCCAGAGCGGTGTGTTCAACGTAGCGCTGAACAACGGTTCTGAGTGGGATACCGTTGGGGATTCATTAGTTGATACTCTGACTGTGTGACCTGCTCCCCGTTGATTAGTACACCCCGATGTTAGTAATGTCTTCATAAGCCACATGAGGACATCCCCATGAAGAAGCGTTTTTCCGACGAACAGATCATCAGTATTCTCCGCGAAGCCGAAGCTGGGGTACCCGCCCGTGAACTCTGCCGCAAGCATGCCATTTCCGATGCCACGTTTTACACCTGGCGTAAGAAGTATGGTGGTATGGAGGTGCCTGAAGTTAAGCGCCTGAAGTCGCTTGAGGAAGAGAACACCAGACTCAAGAAGCTGCTTGCCGAAGCCATGCTGGATAAAGAGGCGCTTCAGGTGGCTCTTGGGCGAAAGTACTGACGACAGACCAGAAGCGGGAAGCCGTGATGTTGATGTGTGATGCGACCGGTCTGTCGCAACGTCGTGCCTGCAGGCTTACAGGTTTATCCCTGTCGACCTGCCGCTATGAGGCTCACCGTCCGGCTGCTGATGCGCATTTATCAGGGCGCATCACTGAGCTGGCACTGGAGCGCAGGCGTTTTGGCTACCGTCGTATTTGGCAGTTGCTGCGCCGTGAAGGGCTTCATGTTAATCATAAGCGCGTGTACCGGCTTTATCACCTCAGTGGCCTGGGCGTAAAACGCAGAAGACGTCGTAAAGGGCTGGCAACAGAACGTCTGCCGCTGCTCCGTCCGGCGGCGCCCAATCTGACCTGGTCGATGGATTTCGTCATGGACGCACTTTCCACCGGTCGCAGGATCAAGTGTCTTACCTGCGTCGATGATTTCACAAAGGAATGCCTGACGGTCACTGTTGCCTTTGGGATTTCAGGCGTTCAGGTCACGCGTATTCTGGACAGCATTGCACTGTTTCGAGGCTATCCGGCGACGATAAGAACTGACCAGGGGCCGGAGTTCACTTGCCGTGCACTGGATCAATGGGCCTTTGAGCATGGTGTTGAGTTGCGCTTAATCCAGCCGGGCAAGCCAACGCAGAACGGATTTATTGAGAGCTTTAACGGACGATTTCGCGATGAATGTTTGAATGAGCACTGGTTCAGCGATATCGTTCATGCCAGGAAAATTATTAATGACTGGCGGCAGGATTATAACGAATGCCGCCCGCACTCCACGCTGAATTATCAGACACCGTCTGAATTTGCAGCGGGCTGGAGAAAGGGTCATTCTGAGAATGAAGATTCCGACGTTACTAACTGAGTGTTGTATCTAATCGTGGGGGCAGGTCATGTGAACAATGGTTCTCAGGTTAACGTCTCTGATTCAATGCTGACTTCAGATACTATTGATTTAACCAATAGCTCTTCATTGAATATTGGTGAAGGTGGTCAAGTTGATACAGATCATCTGACAATTAACAGCTATAGTACTGTGAATTTGACCGAGTCCACTGGATGGGCGACGGGTTCTAACTTGTATGCCAATACCATCACTGTAACTAATGGTGGTGTGTTGGATGTTAATGTTGATCAATTTGATACTGAAGTATTCAACACCGATAAACTGGAACTGACCAGCGGCAATTATGCTGATAACAGCAACCATGTTGTTTCTGGTGTATTCAACATCCACAGCAGCGACTATGTTCTGAATGCCGATCTGGTGAACGATCGTACCTGGGATACCACTCAGGCTAACTACGGTTACGGTACTATCGCAATGAACTCTGACGGTCACCTGACCGTTAACGGTAACGGCGATATCAACAATGGCGACGAACTGGATAACAGCTCTGTTGACAACGTTGTTGCGGCATCCGGTAACTACAAAGTGCGTGTCGACAATGCGACCGGCGCTGGCTCCGTTGCTGATTACAAAGGCAAAGAGCTGATCTACGTTAACGATGTGAATACCACTGCCACCTTCTCTGCAGCCAACAAAGCTGACCTCGGTGCTTACACCTATCAGGCACAGCAGCAGGGTAACACCGTTGTTCTGCAGCAGATGGAACTGACAGACTACGCGAACATGGCGCTGAGCATCCCGTCTGCTAACACCAATATCTGGAACCTGGAACAAGACACCGTTGGTACTCGTCTGACTAACGCACGTCATGGTCTGGTTGATAACGGTGGTGCATGGGTAAGCTACTTCGGTGGTAGCTTCGATGCAGATAACGGCACCATTAACTACGATCAGGATGTTAACGGCATCATGGTTGGTGTTGATTCCAAAATTGATGGTAACAACGCTAAGTGGATTGTCGGTGCTGCAGCAGGCTTCGCGAAAGGTGATATGAGCGACCGTACCGGTCAGGTGGATCAGGATAGCCAGACTGCCTACATCTACTCTTCTGCTCGCTTTGACAACAACATCTTTGTTGACGGTAACTTAAGCTACTCCCACTTCAACAACGATCTGTCTGCCAACATGAGCAACGGTCAGTATGTTGATGGCAGCACCTCTTCTGATGCCTGGGGCTTTGGCTTGAAACTGGGTTATGACCTGAAGCTGGGTGACGCAGGCTACGTAACGCCATACGGCAGCGTATCCGGTCTGTTCCAGTCTGGTGATGATTATAAGCTGAGCAACGACATGAAAGTTGACGGTCAGTCTTATGACAGCATGCGCTATGAACTCGGTGTAGATGCAGGTTATACCTTCGCCTACAGTGAAGATCAGGCGCTGACCCCGTACTTCAAACTGGCCTACGTTTACGACGATTCTAACAACGATTCTGACGTAAACGGCGATTCTATCGACAACGGTGTAGAAGGTTCTGCGGTACGTGTTGGATTGGGTACTCAGTTCAGCTTTACCAAAAACTTCAGCGCTTACACCGATGCTAACTACCTCGGTGGTGGTGATGTAGATCAAGACTGGGCAGCAAACGTTGGTGTTAAATATACCTGGTAAGAATTTTCTTTTATAGAAGTATAAGGTGATTTAATCCAGAAAAATGCCCGTCACGGATTTGACGGGCATTTATTGCAAGGAATGCAAAAATGTTATCTACGAATAAACCTCTTTTAGAATTTGGTAGGCTTGATAAATGTTTATCAAAATATGGTAAACATTTCAAATGTGATAACGAAAAGCAAATCATATATTCCAATGATATAAATGCTGACGATACCTTTATTATTTTAAGCGGCGTAATTTCCCTGCGTCGAGGAGAAAATGTGCTGGTCGGTATTGCACAGGCGCCGTTTATTATGGGGCTTTCAGATGGCGTGATGAAAACAGATATACAATACAGATTAATCACGGAAAGCGATTGTACGGGATACCATCTACCTGCCTCACAAACAATTAATATAATTGAAGAGTGCCAACTTTGGCGTGAAGCTTTTTGTTGGTTGGCATGGCAAAATTCCATGCTTGAATTGCGCGATCTGCAGTTGATCGGCAATAACTCCTACGATCAGATTCGCGCGACGCTGATATCCATGATGAAATGGGACGACGTACTGCGTTCGCGTATCGGTGTCATGAACTATATTCACCAACGCACGCGAATTTCCCGCTCGGTTGTCGCTGAGGTTCTCGCGGCTTTGCGTAAAGGTGGTTACATTGAAATGAATAAAGGCAAACTGGTGAGCATTAACCGTTTGCCTTTTGAGTATTAACTCAGGATGCGGGAATAACCTGCGGTTTGTTCCCGCTCAACTCTGCAACCAGATCGTTGATACCGTCACTCATATTGGTAAAACGGGTTAGCGGAGAACGGGTCACCACGATAAACGCCCCGACGTTTTGTTGTGGGATCATCGCCATATAGGTGATGAAACCACCACCGCCGCCGGTTTTTTGAATAATTCCCGGTCGGCCATTCTTCGGCGCCATGTAGACCCAGCCCAAACCAAGCGCATCGGCTCTGCCTGGAACATCCATTCCCACCACTTTAGTTAACTGCGTACGCTGATAAATCAGCGTCTGCATCCGGTCGGCCTGCTGGCTACGATGATAAAAGTCAGAAGAGAGATACTGCTGCATCCAGCGCATCATATCGCCGGGCGTAGAATAGACACCGCCGCTGCCCATTGCCGCCAGCGTATTATTGCACGGGCTGGCACCTTTTTCCGCGACCATCAGGCGTCGGCATTGATCGGGGGACGGGGTAAAGGTGGTGTCTTTCATCCCCAGCGGACGGGTGATTTTTTCTTCAAACAGCTGCGGATAAGGCTTACCAGAGGCCGCTCCCAGCGCATCGGCCAGCAGGTCAAACGCCAGGTTGGAATAAGATGCCTGTGAACCTGGTGCGGCTTTCAACGTGGCAGTAGAGAGATAGCTCCAGCGCTGCTCGCGGGTTGGCCAGACAAACACCGGGCGCTTTGCCGCGCCGCCTGGCTGTTCGCGCGGCAGCGCGCTGGTATGCGTCGCCAGATTCACCAGCGTAATCGGCGTGCCCTGATAAGTCGGCACGCGTGCACCTGGAGGTGCATATTTACTCAATGGATCGTTGAGTTTGACCGTGCCCTGATCGAGCAATTTCACCAGCATTTCGCTGGTCATTAATTTAGTGATTGAGGCAATTCGAATCACGGAATCAAGCTGTGGATGGACGTTGTTACCGGGACGCGTTTCGCCAAAGCTGCGAAATACGCGCTGATTACCATCAATCACCACGAGCGCCATCCCCGTAGCACCACTGCCGTAAAATATATGGTCGGCATAACGATCGACGATATCGGAGGCGAAAACCGGATCGGTTATAGGCTGTGCCGCCTGGACTGATGTCAATGACGCCGCACACAGCGCGGCAGAAAAAAGCAGACTACGTTTCAACGGTGGTGTCCATGAGTTAGAGAAAGTGAAAAAGGATGTCGTGCGTATGCGTATTTATACTACTCATCGGCGTATTGCAAAGCGCTTATCAACCAATGATAGTGGGAAAAACGTAACGATGAGTAAACGTAGGAGTTTCCTGGATTGCGGATGTTCGCTTTTGTGATCTTACGCTGTGATAATCTGCACATACTGGAACGTTGTCGAGTGTGAAAACCACAGAAACAATTCTTCATAACCGAGGTGCGAACTAAGTGCCTCGGTTTTGGTCACAATTGTCGGTTTCAGCTTGTGTTTTTGGGCGTAAGCCGTCTGGCCTCCGCACTCCACGGTGGCAAATGCACAGCAGTCGTCATAACGATAAGAAGTTAGCAGGAGAGCACTATGTTTAAGTCTTTTTTCCCAAAGCCGGGGCCGTTCTTTATTTCGGCATTTATTTGGGCACTTGTCGCCGTTGTATTCTGGCAAGCAGGTGGGGGAGCCTGGGTTGCACATATTACCGGCGCGTCGGGAGACGTACCTATTAGCGCAGCGCGTTTCTGGTCGTTGGATTATCTGATTTTTTATGCGTACTACATTCTTTGTGTCGGGGTGTTCGCGCTGTTCTGGTTTCTCTACAGCCCACACCGCTGGCAGTACTGGTCTATTCTGGGCACATCGCTGATTATTTTTGTGACCTGGTTTCTGGTTGAAGTCGGCGTCGCTGTCAACGCCTGGTACGCGCCATTTTATGACCTAATTCAAACTGCGCTCAGCACACCACACAAGGTGAAGATTGAGCAGTTCTATCATGAAGTTGGCATTTTTCTCGGCATTGCGCTGATAGCCGTGGTCATTGGCGTGATGAACAACTTCTTCGTCAGCCACTACGTGTTCCGCTGGCGTACCGCGATGAACGAACACTATATGGCGCACTGGCAGCATTTGCGTCACATCGAAGGCGCAGCGCAGCGTGTGCAGGAAGACACCATGCGTTTTGCTTCTACGCTGGAAGATATGGGCGTCAGCTTTATCAACGCGATTATGACGCTGATTGCCTTCCTGCCTGTACTGGTTACGCTCTCTGCCCATGTTCCTGACCTGCCGATTGTTGGACATGTGCCTTATGGCCTGGTGATTGCCGCGATTGTCTGGTCGCTGATGGGAACCGGTTTGCTGGCCGTGGTCGGGATAAAACTTCCAGGGCTGGAGTTTAAAAACCAGCGCGTGGAAGCGGCCTATCGTAAAGAACTGGTCTATGGCGAAGATGATGGCAACCGTGCGACGCCACCGACGGTGCGTGAACTGTTTCATGCGGTACGCCAAAATTACTTCCGTCTCTATTTTCACTATATGTACTTCAATATCGCCCGAATTCTTTATCTGCAGGTTGATAACGTTTTCGGCTTGTTCCTGCTGTTTCCATCGATTGTTGCCGGTACGATTACGCTCGGCCTGATGACGCAAATCACCAACGTGTTTGGCCAGGTGCGCGGCTCGTTCCAGTATCTGATTAACTCCTGGACAACGTTAGTGGAACTGATGTCTATTTATAAGCGTCTGCGCAGCTTTGAACGAGAGCTTGATGGTCAGGATATTCAGGAAGTTACCCATACACTGAGTTAAATAATAAGGAGATGTTATGTCGACGGTTTCCCGTCTTTACCCCTTGTCTGGTCTGGCAGCACTGGTGCTGGTGGGATGTAGTAGCCAACCCGCGCAGCCGCTAAAAAAGGGGGAGAAAGCCGTCGATGTGGCGAGCGTGGTGCGCCAGAAAATGCCCGCCAGCGTGAAAGACCGGGACGCATGGGCGCAGGATTTGGCAAAGACTTTTGAAAGCCAGAAGCTGGCGCCGGCGGTTGAAAATATCTGTTCGGTGCTGGCGGTCGCGCAACAGGAGTCAAATTACCAGGCGGATCCAGCCGTGCCGAACTTAAGTAAAATCGCCTGGAAAGAGATCGATCGTCGTGCCGAGCGTATGCACATCCCGCTATTTGTGGTGCATACCGCGCTGAAGATTAACTCGCCAACGGGGAAAAGCTACAGCGAGCGCCTGGATACGGTGAAAACCGAAAAACAGCTTAGCGCGATCTTTGATGATTTTATCAACATGGTACCGATGGGGCAGACGTTATTTGGTTCGCTTAATCCGGTGCATACCGGTGGGCCGATGCAGGTTAGCATCGCCTTTGCTGAGCAGCATGCCAGCGGCTACCCGTGGAAAATGGCGGGAACCGTGCGCCAGGAAGTATTTAGCCGCCGCGGTGGGCTGTGGTTCGGTACGTATCATCTGCTTAACTACCCGGCGAATTACAGTGCGCCAATTTTCCGCTTCGCCGATTTCAATGCCGGGTGGTATGCCAGCCGCAATGCAGCTTTCCAGAATGCGGTCAGTAAAGCCAGCGGCGTGAAGCTGGCGATGGACGGTGATTTAATTCTCTATGGCAGCAGCGAGCAGGGCAAAACGGAGCTGGCGGTACGTAAACTGGCCGGGAAGCTGGACATGAGCGAGAGTGAGATCCGCCGTCAGCTGCAAAAAGGCGACAGCCTGGCCTTTGAAGAGACCGCGCTGTACGAGAAAGTCTATAAGCTGGCGGAAGCGAAGGCGGGGAAAACGCTTCCCCGTGAAATGCTGCCTGGCATTCAACTGGAAAGCCCGAAGATCACACGTAACCTGACTACCGCGTGGTTTGCTAAACGCGTGGACGATCGTCGGGCGAAATGTATGCGTCAGTCATCGTTATGATGACGGCGGCGCCAACGCGCGAATGCCGCGATGGCGCCAAGAATCAGGCTTCCGGCGAGAAAAGGGACCAGTCCAAAAAGGGTTCCGACGCCCAGGCCGATTTCAACTCGCGGGCGCCCTGTCTCTTGCATTTGCAACTGCATCAACTGCTCATAGATGCCGGGAGCGTGGGCCAACAGATTTAAAATCTGCGCGCCTGCCCAGAAGCAAAACAGCACAAATACGGCATACGCAATGTTGCCGGGCAGGGTGGAGGGATCCCGATGCTTGCCCTTAAACAGGGATTTTGAGAGCGTAAAATCAGCCATAAAGACCTCCGGAAATAACCTGCTTTTTTTGACGTAATGCCTGTAACTGAAAGTGAGTCTGACAGGTGATCGGCAATGTCAATATCAGAATGATGGTAATTTCAGGTAGAGATTATTCCTGGATTTCGGTTTTTTGTTGGTGGTCACAATTATGTAACCTTAAGTGAAATTGAGTTACATTTAAGAAATTCCGCACAGGCCACAGACGCCCACGGGGAAATGTGCGAGGATGCCTCCCTGTGTTGTATATCCACCGGAGCCGTTATGAACCTGCCTGTTAAAATCCGCCGAGACTGGCACTATTATGCCTTCGCTATTGGGCTTATCTTTATTCTCAACGGCGTGGTGGGCTTACTCGGTTTTGAAGCGCAGGGGTGGCAAACCTATGCGGTGGGGCTGGTGACCTGGGTGATTAGCTTTTGGCTGGCCGGATTAATCATCCGTCGCCGCGTTGAAGATGATGAAGTAAAGGATGCCCAATAGCTATATCAGGCATCCTGGCGGGTTTACATACTGGTTTTCAGCGCGCTATCCGCAGCATGGCGTTCCAGCGCCAGTTCGATCAGGCGAGTGATCAAATCGGTATAGCCTAAACCGCTCGCCTGCCACAGCTTCGGATACATACTGATGTTGGTAAAACCTGGCAGCGTGTTGATCTCATTGATCACAACGTCGTTTTCAGCAGTTAAGAAAACGTCCACGCGCGCCATGCCGGCACAGCCCAGTGTCTGGTAGGCCTGAATGGCGATTTCGCGGATCTTGTCGTTAATCTCTGGTGCAATTGCTGCCGGAACGACAACTGTGGCACCGTTATCGTCAATGTATTTAGTGTCGTAAGCGTAAAAATCGCTGTTCAGCACAATCTCTCCACAAGTACTGGCCTGCGGATGATCGTTGCCCAGTACCGCACATTCGATCTCGCGGCCTTTGATCCCTTGCTCCACCACGACTTTATGATCGAATTCAAATGCCAGCGCGACGGCCTGATCGTATTGGGCTTCGCTGGTTACTTTGCTGACGCCAACGGACGATCCCTGGTTGGCCGGTTTTACAAACAACGGCAGACCCAGGCGGGATTCCACTTCGCTAAAGCTGATGCGATTGGCGCGAGTTAGCGTAATAAATGGCGCGATGTTTAATCCGGCATCACGCAGCAGACGTTTGGTCACGTCTTTATCCATACAGGCCGCAGAACCCAGCACATCAGAACCTACGAACGGTAGGTTTGCCACGCGCAGCATGCCCTGCAGAGAGCCATCTTCACCCAGAGTGCCATGTACGATCGGGAAAATAACATCGACCGTCGGCAGCGGTTGACCGTTTTGTGCATCGATCAACTGGTGCGCTTGTTTACCCGGTACCTGCGCCAGGCTGGTCTCAGAAGGTCGCAACGCAATATGCGCCGGGTCGTCTGAATTGAGCAGATAATTACTGGCATCGCTGACGTGCCATTGCCCTTGTTTATCAATACCTAACAGCACAACGTCAAAGCGAGTCTTGTCGATGGCATCGACAATATTTTTTGCCGATTGCAATGACACTTCATGTTCCGCTGATTTACCACCAAATACGATTCCTACCCGCAACTTTGCCATCTTAAAAACCCATTCCATGAATGCAAAGCACATACATTACCACGACAAAACGCAGGTTTCCTCGGCTTCTGGCAGATTGTTTTGGCTGACGACAGGGGAATAGAACAGAACAAACAAGAGGCCCGCACGCGAAGCATAATCCCCTGCTTATATTATGGGTTTGATGTGAGCTGTATCACAAATATGATGAGCGGGAAGATAAAATACTAAACTGTGATTTATCGCACCTGTGGACCCTTATTCAGCTAAGTAATTTGTTAAGCTGCTCGCAGTTTTCAGCTACTTATCGTTATGAGTCCTTATGGAATCCTGGAGAGTTAATCTTATTTCCGTTTGGTTCGGGTGTTTTTTTACCGGACTGGCGATTAGCCAAATCTTGCCTTTTTTACCACTCTATATCTCCCAACTGGGCGTGACCTCGCATGAAGCGCTCTCAATGTGGTCCGGATTAACGTTCAGCGTCACCTTCCTGATTTCAGCTATTGTCTCACCAATGTGGGGCAGTTTAGCCGACCGCAAAGGGCGCAAGCTAATGCTGCTGCGGGCCTCACTGGGTATGGCCATTGCGATTTTGCTACAGGCATTTGCTACTAACGTCTGGCAGCTTTTTCTGCTGCGCGGGGTGATGGGGTTAACCTCCGGTTATATTCCTAATGCGATGGCGCTGGTCGCGTCACAGGTTCCGCGTGAACGCAGCGGCTGGGCGCTGAGTACGCTGTCGACGGCGCAAATTAGCGGTGTCATTGGTGGACCGTTAATGGGGGGCTTTATTGCCGATCACGTTGGCTTACGGGCGGTATTCTGTATTACCGCCGCTTTGCTGGTAGTGAGTTTTCTGGTCACACTGTTTTTGATCAAAGAGGGCGTTCGTCCGACGATTAAAAAAAGCGAACGTCTGAGTGGGAAGGCCGTATTTGCCTCGCTTTCACATCCGGCGCTGGTGATCAGCCTGTTTTTTACCACCATGGTGATTCAACTTTGTAACGGTTCAATTGGGCCAATTCTGGCGCTGTTTATTAAATCAATGGTCCCAGATAGTTCGAATATTGCCTTTCTCAGCGGGCTGATAGCCTCAGTACCGGGCATTTCTGCTCTGATTTCCGCGCCTCGACTTGGTAAATTAGGCGACCGTATTGGTACTGAGCGGATTTTAATGGCGACGTTAATCTTCGCGGTGGTGCTGTTTTTCGCTATGTCGTGGGTCACCACGCCGTTGCAGTTGGGAGTTCTCCGTTTTCTGCTTGGCTTTGCCGACGGTGCGATGTTGCCGGCGGTGCAGACGCTGTTAGTGAAATACTCCAGCGATCAGATAACCGGGCGCATCTTTGGTTATAACCAGTCATTTATGTATCTCGGCAACGTCGCCGGGCCATTAATGGGGGCGACGGTTTCGGCAATGGCGGGGTTCCGTTGGGTGTTCATTGCTACAGCAAGCATTGTGCTTATCAATATCTGGCAATTGGCTATTGCGTTGCGACGTCGGCGCGGGGGGCGTTGAGCTCCTGATTAACAACGCTGCCTGTCAGCGTTGTTAATCCATAATTGTGTATTATATATTTGTGTGATTATTAATTTTCTTACCTTTTTATATTGAATCATTCTGCGTCAAGACGCATTTACCCTTATTTTGTGTTGTGATTGTTTTCGCAAATCGTTTTATTACTTATAAAAATACAACTTTCATCCTCTAGGCAGTCGTGAGCCTTAATGATAACGTGACCCATATTTTGTTAAGGGAATAGGCAAATGAAAAACCTCGTCACTGAGTTGTTACTTAAACTCGCGCAAAAAGAAGAAGAGTCGCAAGATCTGGCGGTACAGGTCGAAACGTTAGAGCGGGTAATCATCGAAATGCTGCGCAATATGGCGTGGAACGATCGGCAAATATTTATTCGTCAAATTGAGGGGGCGCTGGCTGATGTAAACCGCATGCCCGCGTTTCTCACGAACATACATAACGCTTGCGAGATCGTACCAAAAGCGTTTTGAACCATCTGTGGCGGGGCACCCACAAATTATCATAAAAGTGTCACATCAAATACTTATAGTCGCTTTGTTTTAATTTTACCGTATTTATACATGGAGAATATAAAGTGAAACAAAGCGCACTCGCTATTGCCCTGTTACCTTTGCTGTTTACCCCGGTTATTAATGCAGAAACATCTACTGTAGCGGTTTTGGATAATCGTGCCGCTCAAGGTGATATCTCCACGCCGGGTGGCGCTCGCCGATTGTCTGCCGACCAAACCGCGGCTCTGCGCGAATCGCTGAACGACAAACCGGCCAAAAATATTATTTTACTGATTGGCGATGGGATGGGTGATTCCGAAATAACGGCAGCGCGAAATTATGCTGAAGGCGCGGGCGGCTTTTTTAAAGGTATTGATGCTTTACCGTTGACCGGACAATACACACATTATGCGTTGGATAAGAAAACCGGCAAGCCCGATTATGTGACAGATTCTGCAGCATCGGCGACGGCGTGGACGACCGGTGTTAAAACTTACAATGGTGCTCTGGGCGTTGATATTCATGAGAAAGATCACGCTACTATTCTGGAAATGGCCAAAGCGGCGGGTCTGGCGACAGGTAACGTTTCCACGGCTGAATTGCAGGATGCCACGCCTGCCGCACTGGTTGCCCATGTCACTTCGCGTAAATGCTATGGCCCGAGCGTGACGGCTGAAAAATGCCCGACGAACGCGCTGGAAAAAGGCGGTAAAGGGTCGATTACCGAACAATTATTGAATGCCCGTGCGGATGTTACGTTAGGTGGCGGGGCAAAAACTTTTACTGAAACCGCTACGGCAGGTGAGTGGCAGGGTAAAACGCTGCGTGAACAAGCACAGGCCCGTGGTTACCAGATGGTGAGTGATACCGCGACGCTGGCGGTGATTACCGAAGCGAATCAGGATAAACCGCTGTTGGGTCTGTTCTCTGACGGTAATATGCCAGTGCGTTGGGAAGGCCCGAAAGCGTCTTATCACGGAAATCTGGATAAGCCGGTAGTGACCTGCACGCCAAATCCAAAACGTAACGACAGCGTGCCGACTCTGGCACAGATGACGGATAAAGCGATTGAGCTGTTAAGCAAAAATGAGAAAGGCTTCTTCCTGCAAGTGGAAGGCGCGTCAATCGACAAACAAGATCACGCCGCTAACCCGTGTGGACAAATTGGTGAAACTGTCGATCTGGATGAAGCGGTGCAGCGTGCGCTTGCTTTTGCGAAGAAAGATGGCAACACCCTGGTCGTGGTAACCGCTGACCACGCGCATGCCAGCCAGATAGTCGCACCGGATACTAAAGCACCCGGTTTAACGCAAGCGCTGAACACCAAAGATGGCGCGGTGATGGTCATTAGCTATGGCAACTCTGAAGAAGAGTCCCAGGAGCACACCGGCAGCCAACTGCGTATTGCAGCCTATGGCCCTCATGCGGCGAATGTGGTTGGCCTGACCGATCAAACCGACCTGTTCTACACCATGAAAGCGGCGTTAGGACTGAAATAACCCGACGCCCGGCGGCAATACTTTTGCCGTCGGGTGGTATTTTTATCGTTAGCAGCCAAACTTACCTGTGTGTCGTCGTTCAGAAAAGGATGGTGCTATGAAAATTACATTATTAATGACGTTGCTTTTTGGTCTTATTTTTTTAACTACCGTCGGTGCTGCCGAGAAGACATTAACCCCGCAACAACAACGTATGACCACCTGCAATCAGCAGGCAACGGCGCAAACCTTAAAAGGGGATGCGCGTAAGACGTATATGAGTGATTGCCTGAAAAACAGTAAATCTGGGCCTGAGGAAAAGAGTCTGACGCCGCAGCAGCAGAAAATGCGTGAATGCAACGTCAAGGCGACGGAGCAGTCTCTGAAAGGCGATGATCGTAATAAGTTTATGAGCGCTTGCCTGAAAAAATCTGCTTAGCACTTCCGGGTGAGCAGATAAAATCGCTCACCCGAAATATCATACTTCCGCCGCCAGACCCCTTCCTATAATTTGGGAAATTTGTTTCAGAATATTCCCAAATACGATGAATGATGAAAATTTTTATCAAAAGAAGGTCGTCCCGAATGAAGCATTTATATTGCTTCATCAAAATGACCACCAACGTTCCGGTCTGCGATTTGCCCGACGAATCAGGCTGCCGCGAGCGGTGGGACTGGGGGGAATGTTTTTCCCTATCGCGTCGGTATTAGTTTCTCAGCCAATAACCGGAGGCTGGTGGCTTTTGCTGGTGGGATGGGCATTTGTCTGGCCACATCTGGCATGGCAACTGGCAAGTAAAGCTGTCGATCCACTGCATAGCGAATATACCAACTTAAAAGCCGATGCCATCCTCGCCGGGATGTGGATGGGGATTATGGGGATAAACTTGCTGCCATCCACGGCGCTGTTGATGATTATCTGTATCAACCTGATGGGCGCAGGAGGTATGCGAGTCTTCATCGCAGGCGCCGTGTTGATGGTGGTTTCCTGCCTGGTGACGTTACAGTTAACGGATATCCCCGTGGCTTTTAGCAGTACGCAGCTGAGCGTGCTGCTGTCACTGCCAGTGTTAGTGGTTTACCCGTTGCTGTTTGCCTGGGTGAGTTATAAGACGCTCATCCGGCTGGCAGAACATAAACGTCGCTTACAGGTTATGAGTACGCGAGATGGGATGACCGGGGTGTATAACCGACGTCATTGGGAACTGTTGCTGCGTAATGAATTTGATAATTGCCGCCGCCATCAGCGTGATGCCACGCTTCTTATCATCGATATCGACCATTTTAAGAGTATCAATGATACCTGGGGCCATGACGTAGGGGATCAGGCCATTGTTGCACTGACCCGCCAGTTACAGATGACCTTACGCGGTAGCGATGTGATTGGGCGTTTTGGCGGTGATGAGTTTGCGGTAATCATGTGTGGCACGTCGGCGAGCAGCGCGATTGCAGCGATGTCTCGTGTTCACGAACGGCTTACCCAACTGCGTTTATCTTGCGCGCCGCAGGTTGACCTGCGCATTAGCGTGGGCGTTGCGCCGCTGACATCTGAAACTGAACACTATAGAGAATGGTTAAAATCAGCAGATATGGCGCTCTATAAAGCAAAGAATTCCGGACGTAACCGCACTGAAGCGGCGGCATGACGTCCGGCGGTGTTAACTCAGGAGCGGCTGAGTTTTTCCGATTGCTCCATGCACTTAATCATCGCTTCAATTACTGATGAACGGAAACCGCGTTCTTCCAGGACGCGTACCGCCTCAATGGTGGTTCCACCTGGCGAGCACACCATATCCTTTAATTCGCCAGGATGTTTACCCGTTTCCAGCACCATCTTCGCCGAACCCATTACCGCTTGTGCCGCAAATTTATAAGCCTGCGCGCGGGGCATTCCCCCCTGAACGGCGGCATCTGCCATTGCTTCGATAAACATAAATACATAGGCCGGTGCTGAACCGCTGACACCAACGACCGGATGAATCATTGCCTCCGCAATGACTTCAGCTTCGCCAAAGCAGCGGAAGATATTCAGCACGTCAGCCGTATCTTCCGGCGTGACTAAGGCGTTTGGCGTGACGGAGGTCATTCCGGCGTTCACCAGCGACGGCGTGTTTGGCATCGCGCGAATGATTTTACGGTCGTGACCCAGCGCGCGGGCAAGCTGATCGAGGGTGACGCCTGCGGCAATTGAGACGACCAGGGAGTCTTTGTTCAGGCTGGAGGTAATTTCGCTCAGCACCTTAATCATAATGCCTGGCTTTACAGCCCCAAAAACAATATCAGCGATCTGCGCGACTTCTTGTGCAGACTGCGCCGCATTAATGCCGTACTGGTCGTGTAGCGCGGCGACCTTATCGGGGGAAGGGGTATAGACCCAGATTTGTCCGGGGAGAACCTGACCGCTGGCGATCATGCCGCCAAGAATGGCTTTGCCCATATTACCGCAGCCGATAAAACCAATTTTCTTGTCCATCTTGTCACTCCCTATGGATGATATTCATTGTTTTATACCCTAATTACTTCAAGTAACTTGAATTATTTGGGGTAAACCTGGGAAAGCTAAGCTTAGCGCGGAATGAATATGTTCAGAAGGAGAAACAGCACTTTGCCTGAAAGTAAAAGCACGCGACAATGTGCGGCAGCACAACAGTGGGGAGAAGTTATGACAATATGGGTGGATGCCGATGCGTGTCCGAATGTGATTAAAGACATTTTGTACCGCGCTTCTGAGCGCATGCAAATGCCGCTTGTTTTGGTGGCCAACCAAAGCCTGCGCGTCCCGCCTTCGCGTTTCATCAGCACATTACGTGTGCCTGCGGGCTTTGACGTGGCTGATAACGAGATTGTGCGTCAGTGCAGTGCTGGTGATTTAGTGATAACGGCAGATATTCCGCTGGCGGCTGAAGTGATTGAAAAAGGTGCGGCGGCGCTTAACCCGCGTGGCGAACGTTATACCGAAGCCACGATCCGCGAGCGTCTGATGATGCGTGATTTTATGGATACGCTACGCGCTAGCGGTATTCAGACCGGGGGGCCGGACAGCCTTTCGTCCCGCGACAGACAGCATTTTGCAGCTGAACTGGATAAGTGGTGGCTGGAAGTTCAGCGTAGAAAATAGTGTGTGTAATTTATTATTTACACTTTATTCGTTGTGAATTCTTGTTATAGTAGGGGTTAACTCATCTCGCCATTCTTTATGTAATTTTTTCTTTACGGTTTTGGCTGTGTACTAGTTTGATGATATGATTATATTTTTAACCGCATCAGATCCCGCTTGTTGGCGGCTCTCTGGGGAAATTCTGTGATGACGCAACCTCTTTTTCTTGTTGGCCCCCGGGGGTGTGGTAAGACGACAACCGGTATGGCGCTGGCAAAGGCTATTGATTTCCAGTTCGTTGATACCGATCGCTGGTTGCAATCGCACGTGCAAATGACCGTGGCGGAAATCGTCGAAAGAGAAGGGTGGGAAGGGTTTCGTGCCCAGGAAACGACCGCTCTGCAGGCTGTCACAGCACCAGCAACGGTTGTTGCGACCGGCGGCGGTATTATTCTTACCGAATTTAACCGTCACTACATGCGCAGCCACGGCGTGGTTATCTATTTAAGCGCACCGGTATCGGTACTGGTTGATCGTCTGGAGGCGACGCCTGAAGAAGGATTACGACCGACCTTAACCGGCAAGCCGTTGACTGAAGAAGTGCAGGAAGTGCTCGCCCAGCGAGATGTTTTGTATCGCGAAGCCGCGCACTATATCGTTGATGCCACTAATGCGCCTGCGCAGGTGGTGGAAGACATTCTTGGGATACTGGCGCAGGCAGCGCCACGGTTGCAGGGCGGTGTCTATACTTAATGTTCATCCAGTGAAAAGGAAGAACTATGCCGACACAACCACCTTACCCACGTCAAGCGACCATTGTTACGGTTGAAAAAGGGACGCCAGGCCAGACGGTAACCTGGTATCAACTTCGTGCCGATCACCCTAAACCGAATTCGTTGATCAGTGAGCATCCTTCGGCTCAGGAAGCGATGGATGCTAAAAAACGCTACGAAGACCCCGATAAAACCTGATACGAAGACCGCCCTGGCACGAGTCTTAAAAGTGCCAGTCCGGGCGTGCATCACATTTTTTTAAATTTCGCTGTATACAGTAAAAATTGAAAATTAAACAATAACAATCCAGTACTGGAATGATCTGGAATCTTTACACAATACACCGCCGATCTACTGCTACGCTTTTGAGCATTTGTAGCACAGGTCAGCGCCCGGCACTTATCCGGGATTTCACAGCAAAGTAAGAAGACGGTGGAGCAACAAATGAGTACGTCGTTGGCTATCCTCACGATTGGCGTTGTGCCGATGTGTGAGATGTTACCGCTCCTGACGGAATATATTGATGAACAGCACATTACTCACCACAGTCTGCTGGGGCAGATGCAGCGAGAAGATGTGATGGCCGAGTACGGGGCTTCACCCGGTGACGAGCTGTTATTAACACTGCTTAGCGACCACCAACTTGCTCATGTCTCACGTCAGAAAGTGGAACGCTCGCTGCAAAGCATTGTGGAGGTTCTCGATAATCAGGGATTTGATGTGATCCTGCTGATGAGTACCGCTTCAATCACCCGTCTGACCGCCCGCAATAGCATCTTGTTGGAACCCATACGCATTATTCCCCCGTTAGTGGCTTCGATTGTCGAAGGGCATCAGGTTGGGGTCATAGTACCTGTTGCTGAATTGCTCAAAGCCCAGACACAAAAGTGGCAGGTGTTACAAACGCCACCAGTGTATGCCGTAGCGAATCCAGTAGAAGGTTCTGAACAACAGCTGATTGATGCCGGGAAATATCTCCTTGAGCAAGGCGCTGATGTTCTCATGCTGGACTGCCTGGGTTTTCATCAACGCCATCGTGATTTACTGCAAAAGTCGCTGGATGTCCCGGTTCTGCTGTCCAATGTGTTGATTGCCCGGCTAGCTTCGGAATTGCTGGCGTAATTTTGCGTGACAGGTGGAACGTCAGCCCCCTATATTGGTTCCTAACTTAATCACGAGATAGGGCCAGTTGTATGCTTCAAAGTAATGAATACTTTTCCGGCAAAGTAAAATCGATCGGTTTTACCAGCAGCAGTACTGGCCGCGCCAGTGTAGGCGTGATGGCTGAAGGTGAATATACCTTTGGTACTGCGGCGCCTGAAGAGATGACGGTGGTTAGTGGCGCACTGAACGTGCTGCTGCCAGGGGAAACCGAGTGGAAAGTCTATGCCGCAGGAGACGTGTTTAACGTACCGGGCAACAGTGAGTTTCATCTGCAGGTAGCAGAGCCAACATCCTATCTTTGCCGCTATTTGTAAGCGTAAAAATGACGAATGGCGATATTGTGTCGCCATTCGCTAAACAGGGCTAACGTTGCGCTTCGCCGCCTAATCCTTCCACCAGACTTTTAATCAGCGCCGCCAGTTCACCTGTCATCAGGATGAAATCGGCATCAAAACGCTGAGCATAATCTTCACGGTCGATATCTTCGTTCTGATCGCGCAGCTCGTCGCTGAACTTCAGACGCTTAATGGAGCCGTCGTCACACATAACGAACTGAATACGCTGCTGCCAGTCGAGGGCCAACTTGGTGACCAGTTTGCCCGCCTCGATATGCACGGCGATTTCGTCGCAGACCAGATCCTGCTTTTTCGCGCGGATCACACCGCCGTCTTCAAGGATCGCTTTCAGTTCAGCTTCATCCAGTAACTGGAACCCTTGTGCTGTTGTGCCGGAGCGAACCCATTCGGTCAGCGTCAGCTCAATAGGGTTTTCCATCGTCAGCGGAACGACCGGCAGCGAACCGAGGCTTTTACGCAGCAGCGCCAGCGTATCTTCCGCTTTTTTCGCGCTTGCACAGTCGACCATGATCAGATCGTTGACGGTGTCGATCCACATCATTGTCTGGCTGAAGCGGCTAAAGGCGCGCGGCAGCAATGAGTGCAGAACTTCATCTTTCAGTGAGTCTTTTTCGGTCTTCTTGAGTTTGCGACCTTGCTCAGCTTCCAGTTTGAATATTTTGGCTTCCAGGGCCTGTTTGATAACCGGCGACGGCAGAATTTTTTCTTCTTTGCGGGCGCAGATAATAATTTGGCCATTGGCGGTATGCGTTAATGCATCGCTGTGCGATCCCATCGGCGGAACCCAGCCCATTTTTGCCATATCCTGGCTACCGCAAGGGGTGAACGTCATTGATGCCAGCTGTTTTTCCATCTCTTCGGCACGCAAAGAAACATCGCGGCTAAGACGGTAAACCATTAAATTTTTGAACCACAGCATGATAATTTCCACGGCCTTGTCGTTAAATCCAGCGGGCATGATAGCGAATTGTCGCTATGCTTGCATTGTTAATCGGGAAGAGGAGCAAACAGTGCGTATAGGTATCGATTTGGGCGGTACGAAAACGGAAGTTATTGCGCTTGGCGATGCGGGCGAACAGCTTTTTCGCCATCGCCTGCCCACGCCGCGTGATGATTATTGGCAAACGATAGAAACCATCGCCATGCTGGTGGAGATGGCGGAAAACGCTACCGGGCAGACGGGAACCGTGGGAATGGGCATTCCCGGTTCAATCTCGCCCTACACCGGGGTAGTAAAGAATGCCAACTCGACCTGGCTTAACGGGCAACCTTTTGACAAAGACCTGAGTTCGCGTCTGAATCGCGAAGTGCGGTTGGCAAATGATGCCAACTGTCTGGCGGTTTCTGAAGCGGTGGATGGTGCGGCGGCGGGGGCGCAAACCGTGTTTGCGGTGATTATCGGCACCGGATGTGGCGCAGGCGTGGCGCTGAATGGTCGGGCACACACCGGCGGTAACGGTACCGCAGGGGAGTGGGGGCATAATCCGCTGCCGTGGATGGACGAAGATGAGCTGCGTTATCGGCAGGAAGTCCCTTGTTATTGCGGCAAGCAAGGCTGCATTGAAACCTTCATTTCTGGGACCGGTTTTGCCACCGACTACCAGCGCCTGAGCGGTAAGCCGCTCAAAGGCAGTGAAATTATCAGCCTTGTTAATGCGCAGGATACTCTTGCGGAGCAAGCGTTGAGCCGCTATGAGCTTCGTCTGGCGAAATCACTGGCACATGTGGTGAATATTCTCGATCCGGACGTCATTGTGCTGGGTGGCGGAATGAGCAATGTCGATCGACTGTATCAAAACGTTCCGACGTTGATGCAGCAATTTGTTTTTGGTGGCGAGTGTGAAACGCCTCTACGCCAGGCGTTGCACGGTGACTCCAGCGGCGTGCGCGGCGCGGCCTGGCTGTGGCCGCACGTATAAACGGTTGTTATGTCGCGGGTGCAACCTGTTGTTGCACGCCGCGCTTCAGGCGACCATAGAGCAGCAGCGAGGACATCGCAGAAAACGACAGCAGTGCAGCCGGCAGCGTCACGTAGTTGTAGGTAAATCCCAGCGTCAACATCATGCCACCGCAGTACGCGCCAATCGCGCTGCCGAGATTGAAGGCAATTTGCCCGCCAGCCGCGCCCAGTAGTTCTCCCCCTTTAGCATTTTGCAGCAGCAAAATTTGCAACGGCGCCGACAGAGCAAACAGACCCGCGCAGCAAATGAAAGCGAAGGTCAGCGACGCGGCTTTGATGCCGCCAAAGGCAAAGAGCAGCAGCAGAGCCAGCACAATGACGAAGTCGGTTATTACCGCAATTCGCAGCGGCGTATAACGGCCTGACAGCCTACCGCTTAGCAGATTTCCCAACACCATTCCCAATCCCACCAGCATCATGATGAAGGTCATTAGCGCCTCGGAGAAGCCGGAGATATACATCATGTACGGTTTGACGTAGCTGAACCAGGCGAAAACCCCGGCGTTCCCAAACATGGTGGCGGAAAAAATGAACCACGGGGCGGGGCTTTTCAAAAAGTGAAATTGTTCGCGCAGTTTCCCTTTTGCCTCATCGCTAATGTTGGGGACCCAAAAAGCGACCGAGACTATTACGGCGATATTAAAGACGGCTATCAGCAGAAACGTGTAGCGCCAGCTAAATTCCTGGCTTAGCCAGGTGCCGACGGGAATGCCAACCAGATTGGCAACGGTCATCCCCGAAATCATGCCCGCGACGGCGGCAGTGACTTTTCCCGGACGGGCCAGCTTCGACAGGATAATCGCGCCCACGCCGAAAAATGCGCCATGAGGGAAGCCGGAAACCAGCCTGCCCACCGCCAGCATAAAATACGAGGAAGAGAGGGTGAAGATGGCGTTGCCAATCACGCACAGGGTGACCAGAAACAGCAAAATATGTTTGAGCGAAAAGCGATTGGAAAAGAGCGCAATAATGGGCGCGCCAAACACTACGCCAAAGGCGTAAAACGAAATCATATGGCCAGCGGCAGGAATGGAAATTCCCACGTCCCGCGCCAGCTCAGTGAGGACACCCATGATGCCAAACTCGGCCATGCCCAGCCCAAATGTTCCGAGCGCTAAAGAGAAAATGACTTTTTTCATACCACCTGCCAACAAGAAAGACGCAGGATATGCGTCATAGCGACGAATGTTCGCCGCCAATAGCGATAGCTTGCGGATAAGTGAAGTGGAATGCCATTTCATATCCGTCCCTGAGTATGCAATATTGTGCTACCTAGCGTGCCGGATAGCGTTAGCGCTTATCCGGCCTGTGACACCACATCCGCTGGCCGATTACTCCACCGCAAACATTTTGTCGAGTTTGCTGTAGCCCAGACCGTTGATTTTTTTCACTTTGATCTGTACCGGAATGCGCTCTTTCATCGCTTCGACGTGGCTGATCACGCCAATGGTTTTACCGGTAGCGTTGAGCGCATCAAGCGCGTCCAGGGCGGTATCCAGCGTTTCACTGTCCAGCGTGCCGAAACCTTCGTCGAGGAACAGGGAGTCAATTCGGGTTTTGTGGCTGACCAGATCGGACAACGCCAGCGCCAGCGCCAGACTCACGAGGAAGCTCTCGCCGCCGGAAAGCGTACGCGTATCACGTACGGCATCGGCCTGCCAGGTATCAACCACTTCCAGCTCTAACGCTTCGCTGGCCTTGCGCTGCAACAAATAGCGACCGTGCAGACGGGTTAACTGGTTGTTGGCAAGCCAGACGAGGTTATCCAGCGTCAGCCCCTGGGCAAATTTGCGGAACTTATCTCCCTCTTTCGAGCCGATCAGTGCATTCAAATACCCCCAGTCTTCGACCTGCTGCGCGACTTTTTCAATCTCCTGCATCAGCGCCTGCTGCTGCTGGCGGTTTTCAGCATCTTGTTTGAGCTGCTGGCGAATTTCGCCCTGACGAGTAGTGTTATCGCGTAGCAGTTGGGTGAGCTGCGCCAGCGCGTCGTGCAGATGCTGCGCCGTCAGCGTGAGATCCACTTCTGTTGGTTGCTGCTGTTGATGAGCCGCCAGTGCCTGCTGGGCCTGATTAACCAGCGTTTGGGCCTGCTGTCGCTGGCCTTCCAGTGATTGCTTCAACTGCTCCAGGCGATTAAAGGTCTCTTCGTCCAGCAGGGCGGCAATAAAGGCGTCGCGATCGGCAAAGATGCTGGCCTGCAATGCGGCATCAAACTGCGCCTGGATTTCCGCGGCGCGCTGAACGTCCTGCGCCTCCTGCTGTTGCAAGGTTTGCCACTGTCCCTGTAAAGAGAGGCAATCGTCGTGCACCTGCCGCCAGTTTTCCAGCGACAAATCCTCAATGTTTTCAGAAAGCGCCTCGGTTTCAGGCAACGTTTCCAGCAGCGGCGCAAGCTGGGCAATCCGGGCCTGTAACTCGGTCAGTTCATTCTGACGCTGTTGCCACATTTGTGCTTCGTTCGCCCGTTCGCTTAGCCATGAGGCGACGTCATCCTCGGGTGGAAGGGCCAGACCATAGCGGGAAAGCTCGGCGGTTAGCGTCGCCTGGCGCTGGTCAATATGCAGCTGGAGCTGGGTAATCTGCTCGGTATGCGCGGTGATTTGCGCCTGCAGGGTATGACGCAGGCTCAACTGGTGAAGCTGTTGTTCGTGCTCTTCCTGAGCGGCCAGCCACGGGGCAATGTCATCCTGCGGTTGTAGCGTGACGTTGAGGCTGGCGGTGACGGTCAGCCACTCTTGAGTAAGTGCTTGCTCCTCCTGAGAAAGCGTCTGTGCTTCGCGTTCATCCCGCTGAAGTTGCTGGGTTATCGCCTCAAGCTGGCCGCGTAACGTTGAACCCTCATCGGCCAGTGTTTTGACCTCTTTTTCCAGTGCCTCACGCCGCGTCTGATTCACGCTCAGTTCGAGCGTTTGATAGCGTTCAATCGCCGGATGTGCGGTGGAGCCGCATAGCGGGCAAGGCATGCCGGATTGCAACAATGCCCGTTGGCTTTCCAGATCTTTGATGCGGGCTTCTTGCTCGCAAATGACTCTCACATCGGTAAGTTGCTGATTTTTATCTTTATAGCGCTGACGTTTTTCGGCAAGCACCGCGTTGCGCTGGGTCAACTCTTGTTGACGCTGTACAAGCGTGGCGCGTAACTGTGCCAGTTGTTTTTGCTTCGGGGTGATTTGTCCGTGTAAATTGCTCAGCCGCTGGCGTAATGGACGAAGCTGCACATGTTGCGCCAGCGCATCCGTTACCTCCTGCGGCGAAAGGGTCAGCGCGGGAAGCGTTAGTGCATTGAGCTTACGCGTGTCGTTCTCTCGCAGCTGCTGCCATTGGCGTAGCTGGGCGCTGGCGTCGGACTGTTGGGCCAGCAGCGCTTTCCATCCTGCCAGTTCGCTACTCCATAAGCGGAAGCGATCATGCTCATTAAGCCAGTCGGTTAACGTCTGTTGTTCGGCTAGTATCAAGGTCGACTGCATTTGCGCCTGCTGGCGAATACGCCCGCGCAGCGTTAAGCTGCTTTGTAAGCGAGCATTCACTTCCTGAATCTTCTGGCGTGTACGCTCGATAGTAGCCGTTTGTTCCTGAATTCGCTCCCAGTGCGGGCGTAACGCCCTGGCCGGCAGTGCCAGACTCAGTGCCGCCAACTGCGGCTGCGTGTCTTCTTGCGCCTGAAGCGCTGCCTGTAATGCCTGCTGGTGACGGTTTATATCCGTTTGTAGCTCATTTTGCCGAATGAGCCAGTTGAGGTGCTGTTGCTGGGTTTGTTGGCTGGTAAGGTATTGTTTTTCTTCGTCAGTAAGTACCTGCAAACTTTCCGTCAGGGATTGCACCTGCTCTGGTGCTAACAGCGCCACGCCGCTGGCCTGGGCCTGTAGTTTTTCCAGCTCCGTACGCGCTGATTTGTGCTTTTCAAACACCATAGCGGAGATTTGACCGTAAATCTCTGTGCCGGTCAGCTCTTCCAGCAGTTCGGCGCGCTCTTTTGGTTTGGCATTAAGAAATGCGGCAAACTGGCCCTGAGAGAGCAGCATGGAACGGGTAAAACGACCGTAATCCAGCCCGGTAAGCTCGGCGGTCATCTCCAGCTTGTCTTTGACTTTATCGGCGAGGATTTTACCGTCGGCGCAGCGGGCCAGCTCTACGCGCGGGACCTGCAGGTTGCCCTCAGGCTGGTTGCGTGCCCTGTTCTGGCTCCAGAATGCGCGGTAGGCTTCGCCCCGCACCTCAAACTCCACCTCGGCCAGACACTCCGCTGTGTCGCGGGTCATCAGGTCGTTTTGCGACTGTGACACAGTATTCAGGCGCGGCGTTTCGTGGTACAGCGCAAGGCAAATTGCGTCCAGCAGGGTGGTTTTCCCCGCGCCAGTGGGCCCGGTGATGGCGAACAGCCCGTTGCTGGCAAAAGGTTCTGCGGTGAAATCGACTTTCCATTCTCCCTTCAGGGAGTTGAGGTTTTTCAGGCGCAGGCTGAGAATTTTCATACTTCAGCCTCCCCGGCAAGCGTCTGTACGGTTGCGCTAAACAGCTGATTAAGCCGCTCGCGCTGCGGTTCTTCGAGTTCTTCCAGCGCCAGGCGGCGGTCAAAAACCTCCGCCACGCTCAGCTCGCTTAATGTTTCACGACGTTCATTGGCCATAATACGTTCGCGCTGTTCCCGACTGCGGCGCACCAATAACACCTCAACCGGTAAATCTTCGGTCAAGGCCTGGATTTTACGCTGCATATCATGCAGATAGTCATCGGTGGTAATTTCAATATCCAGCCACACCGGCGGCTCTTGCTGTACGTTGCGCCACTGCTCAAGCTGGGCGGTAATGGCGGCGAGATCGCCTTTCAGTACCGCAAGCGGCTGGGTGACCGGTACGGTGAGATTCTCGACGGCGTTGAGTTTCCCTGCTTCAAAGCTCACCAGATGCACGCATTTGTTTTTGCCGCACTCGTCAAAACTGAGAGCGATCGGCGAGCCGCAGTAGCGAATATGCTCCGTGCTGCCGATAACCTGCGCCCGGTGAATATGGCCCAGCGCGATGTAGTCCGCCGGAGGGAAGTTTTGTGCAGGGAAGGCGTCCAGCGTACCGATATAAATGTCTCGGACGGCGTCACTTTTACTGGCGCCGACGGTGGTCAAATGCCCGGTCGCGATGATGGGCAGATTCTGATCACCACGCAGCGTGCAGGCATCCTGATACTGCTGCTGGTAATAGTCGGTGATGGCTGACAGCAAATGTTGCTGTTTTTCTTGCCCGGTTAGCCCGGCCTGGCTGGTAATGATGTCGCGTGGACGTAAAAAAGGAACCGGGCACAGAATTGCCCCCGGCGTGCCGTCACGTTGCGGCAGAATCTGCGGCGCATGGCCGGCGCTGGCAACGACCGTGGTGTTGAGAAACGCCAGTATATCGCGGGATTCATTGAGTGTGGCGACGGAGTCGTGGTTGCCTGCCAGCACCACCAGATGACACCCGGTTTGCTGTAAATTAACGACAAAACGGTTATACAGCTCACGAGCGTAGCTTGGCGGTGAGCCGGTATCGAAAATATCACCCGCCACAATAATGGCATCCACCTGGTGGGATTGTGCCGTTTCCAGCAGCCAGTCGAGAAAGGCCTGATGTTCAGCGGCGCGGCTCTTGCTGTAGAAATTTTGGCCCAGATGCCAGTCAGACGTGTGAAGGATGCGCATAAGAGTTCCATGACGATAAAACAGTGGTGGGGATTATAACCTTTCAAGGACGGTAATATCTTGTCTCCGGGCTGTCATAATTCGCCGGGCTGCGTTAAACCTGGGCTATCTTTTCATAAATCTGTCATAAAACTGACGCATAATGGCACCGTATTGATGGCAAACGATTTAATTATAAACAGGGCAAATCATGGCGAGACGTATTCTGGTCGTAGAAGATGAAGCTCCAATTCGTGAAATGGTCTGCTTCGTGCTCGAGCAAAACGGTTTTCAACCCGTAGAAGCCGAAGACTATGACAGTGCTGTGAACCAACTCAATGAACCCTGGCCGGATCTCGTCCTGCTTGACTGGATGCTTCCCGGCGGCTCGGGTCTGCAGTTTATTAAACATCTCAAGCGCGAAGCCATGACGCGGGATATCCCCGTGATGATGCTGACGGCGAGAGGTGAAGAGGAAGACCGCGTCCGGGGTCTGGAAACCGGTGCGGATGATTATATTACCAAGCCGTTTTCTCCCAAGGAGCTGGTGGCGCGTATTAAAGCGGTTCTGCGTCGTATTTCACCGATGGCGGTGGAAGAGGTTATTGAGATGCAGGGGCTAAGCCTTGATCCGACCTCGCATCGCGTGATGACCGGCGAGGATCCGCTGGATATGGGGCCGACCGAATTCAAACTGTTGCACTTCTTTATGACCCACCCTGAGCGCGTCTACAGCCGTGAACAACTCCTCAATCATGTCTGGGGAACCAATGTCTACGTGGAAGACCGGACAGTGGATGTGCATATCCGCCGCTTACGTAAAGCGCTGGAGCACAGCGGACACGATCGAATGGTGCAGACAGTTCGCGGGACGGGATATCGTTTTTCGACCCGCTTCTGACTGACAAGAATCAGGGCCTGATGGATTAGGCCGTTTATGGAGTAAGACGTTTGCTAGAACGATTGTCATGGAAAAGGTTGGTACTGGAGCTGATCCTGTGCTGCATACCGGCATTTATCCTTAGCGCTTTTTTCGGTTACCTGCCCTGGTTTTTACTGGTGTCGGTAACGGGCCTGCTTATCTGGCATTTCTGGAATCTATTACGTTTGTCCTGGTGGCTATGGGTTGACAGAAGCATGACGCCGCCGCCGGGGCGAGGCAGTTGGGAGCCGTTGTTATATGGGCTGCATCAAATGCAGCTGCGCAACAAAAAGCGCCGTCGAGAACTGGGTAACCTGATCAAACGTTTTCGCAGCGGGGCGGAATCACTACCCGACGCGGTGGTATTGACCACCGAAGAAGGCGGTATCTTCTGGTGTAACGGACTGGCTCAGCAGGTTCTGGGACTGCGCTGGCCGGACGATAGCGGGCAAAATATTCTTAACCTGCTGCGATACCCGGAATTCACTCAATATCTGAAAACGCGCGACTTTAGCCGGCCTATCAATCTGGTGCTCAATACCGGACGGCATCTGGAAATTCGCGTGATGCCCTACACGGATAAGCAACTGCTGATGGTGGCGCGCGACGTTACCCAGATGCACCAACTGGAAGGTTCACGGCGAAACTTTTTCGCCAACGCCAGCCATGAGCTGCGCACACCGCTGACGGTGCTGCAAGGTTATCTGGAAATGATGCAGGAGCATCCGCTGGAAGGGACAACGCGCGAAAAAGCGCTGCATACCATGCGCGAACAAACGTACCGTATGGAAGGCCTGGTGAAGCAGCTGCTGACGCTGTCAAAAATTGAAGCTGCTCCGACGTTGCAACTGAATGAGAAAGTCGATGTGCCCATGATGCTGCGCGTGATCGAGCACGAAGCGCAAACCCTGAGCCAGCATAAACATACGTTTACCTTTGATGTCGATAACAGCCTGAACGTGCGGGGCAACGAGGAGCAGTTGCGTAGCGCTATCTCGAATCTCGTGTACAACGCGGTGAACCACACACCAGCGGGAACGCACATTACCGTTGGCTGGCGGCATGTGGCGTCGGGGGCGGAGTTTTGCGTGGAAGACAACGGTCCAGGCATTGCCGCCGAGCATATTCCACGCCTGACCGAGCGTTTTTATCGGGTAGATAAGGCGCGATCGCGGCAAACGGGCGGTAGCGGGTTGGGCCTTGCCATCGTGAAACATGCGCTGCATCATCACGACAGCCGTTTGAATATCGAAAGCGAACCAGGCAAAGGGACGCGATTTAGTTTCGTGATCCCGGAACGTTTGATTGCCAAAAGTAACGGTTAAAGCACATTCGTAAGATTATCTTTCCAAAAGCCAGCACAAGCTGGCTTTTTCTATGCGGTCAATATATGACTCCTGAATTTTACGACGTTTGATTGTTTTTTGTTCGAACTATTACCCATACCTTTTTCCATGAAATGGTGTTTTGTGCTAACCCCATTTTTCATATCGCTATATTGTTCTGGTTTTTGGATCCCACCTTGCTTTAAAACGTTATAAGCGTTTAAATTGCGCTCCAGATGCTGTCATACCGACTGCATTTACGCGGTAAATCGAAAAACTATTCTTCGCCGCGCCAGGTCGGGAGTGTTTCCCGCTGGAATTGAGCAAAAATGCCGCTGTATTGTCCCCCAGGGAAAGGCAAAAATTTATTATTTTCAACACCACATCCACAGGCAGTAAGACTTTATGACCCATCAGTTAAAATCGCGCGATATTATCGCTTTGGGATTTATGACATTTGCACTGTTCGTTGGTGCAGGTAACATCATCTTCCCCCCAATGGTTGGTTTGCAGGCAGGTGAACACGTCTGGACTGCGGCTTTTGGCTTTTTGATTACCGCCGTTGGCCTGCCGGTACTTACCGTTGTCGCGCTGGCGAAAGTCGGTGGTGGTGTGGACCGACTGAGCACACCTATCGGTAAAGTTGCTGGTCTGCTACTGGCGACTGTTTGCTATCTGGCCGTTGGGCCGTTATTTGCTACCCCGCGTACCGCGACGGTCTCTTTCGAAGTCGGGATTGCACCGCTGACCGGAGACTCTGCGCTGCCGCTGTTTATCTATAGCGTTATCTATTTCGCGATTGTGATTCTGGTTTCGCTGTATCCGGGCAAACTGCTGGATACGGTGGGTAATTTCCTGGCGCCGCTGAAAATCCTGGCGCTGGTGGTTCTGTCTGTCGCCGCAATCGTCTGGCCAGCAGGCCCGATCAGTAATGCGATGGAAGCCTACCAAACTGCGGCATTTTCTAATGGCTTCGTGAACGGGTATCTGACCATGGATACGCTGGGCGCGATGGTGTTTGGTATTGTTATCGTTAACGCCGCTCGCTCACGTGGTGTTACTGAAGCGCGTCTGCTGACCCGTTACACCGTTTGGGCGGGTTTAATGGCGGGTGTGGGCTTAACGCTGCTGTATCTCGCGCTGTTCCGTCTGGGTTCAGATAGCGCGATTCTGGTCGATCAGTCTGCTAACGGCGCGGCGATTCTGCATGCGTATGTTCAGCACACCTTTGGCGGTGCAGGAAGCTTCCTGCTGGCGGCGCTGATTTTCATCGCCTGTCTGGTCACCGCGGTTGGCTTGACCTGTGCGTGTGCAGAGTTCTTTGCCCAGTACGTTCCACTGTCTTATCGTACGCTGGTATTTATCCTCGGCGGCTTCTCGATGGTGGTTTCTAACCTGGGTCTGAGCCATCTGATTCAGATCTCTATTCCGGTGCTGACGGCTATCTATCCGCCATGTATCGCACTGGTTGTATTAAGCTTTACCCGCTCATGGTGGCATAATTCTTCCCGCGTCATTGCACCTGCGATGTTTATCAGCCTGATTTTTGGTATCCTTGATGGCATTAAAGCTTCTGCAATTGGCGACGTGTTACCGGCCTGGACCCAGCGTTTACCGCTGGCGGAGCAGGGGCTGGCGTGGTTGATGCCAACAGTCGTGATGGTGGTCCTGGCAGTTATCTGGGATCGCGCCGCGGGTCGACAAGTGACCTCCAGCGCACACTAATATCACTGACAATAAGTTTTAACCACGGGGCTATTAACATGGCCCCGTGGTTTTTTTATTGTGTTAACAGGTTAGGAATCGATGGAAAGTAATAACAAGCTAAAGCGTGGGCTGAGCACCCGGCACATCCGCTTTATGGCATTAGGTTCAGCAATTGGTACCGGGTTGTTCTATGGCTCGGCCGATGCCATCAAAATGGCGGGGCCAAGCGTGTTGCTGGCCTATATTATCGGCGGCGTAGCGGCGTATATTATTATGCGCGCGCTGGGCGAAATGTCTGTTCATAACCCTGCAGCCAGCTCCTTCTCGCGCTATGCGCAGGAAAACCTCGGACCGCTGGCAGGCTATATCACCGGCTGGACCTATTGTTTTGAAATCCTGATTGTCGCCATTGCCGATGTGACTGCCTTTGGTATTTACATGGGCGTCTGGTTCCCGGCCGTACCGCACTGGATTTGGGTACTCAGCGTAGTGCTGATTATCTGCGCCATCAACCTGATGAGCGTGAAGGTGTTTGGCGAGCTGGAGTTCTGGTTCTCGTTCTTCAAAGTCGCCACCATTATCATCATGATTGTCGCCGGTTTCGGTATCATCATTTGGGGGATTGGCAACGGCGGGCAACCGACCGGTATCCATAACTTATGGAGCAATGGTGGCTTCTTCAGCAACGGCTGGCTCGGCATGGTGATGTCGCTGCAAATGGTGATGTTCGCTTACGGCGGGATTGAGATTATCGGGATTACCGCAGGCGAAGCCAAAGACCCGGAAAAATCTATTCCGCGCGCTATCAATTCCGTACCAATGCGTATCCTGGTGTTTTATGTGGGGACGTTGTTCGTCATTATGTCTATCTACCCGTGGAACCAGGTGGGTACCGACGGTAGCCCGTTCGTTATGACGTTCCAGCATATGGGCATTACCTTTGCTGCCGGGATCCTCAACTTTGTGGTTCTGACTGCGTCGCTGTCGGCAATTAACTCTGACGTCTTCGGTGTGGGACGTATGCTACACGGCATGGCGGAGCAGGGCAGTGCCCCAAAAATGTTTGCCAAGACGTCGCGTCGTGGCGTGCCGTGGGTTACGGTGATGGTGATGACCATCGCGCTGCTGTTTGCGGTTTATCTTAACTACATCATGCCGGAAAACGTCTTCCTGGTGATCGCCTCTTTGGCAACGTTCGCCACGGTTTGGGTGTGGATTATGATCCTGCTGTCGCAGATTGCTTTCCGTCGTCGTCTGCCGCCAGAAGAGGTCAAAGCGCTGAAATTTAAAGTACCGGGTGGGGTAACGACGACCGTTGTTGGCCTGATTTTCCTGGTCTTTATCATCGCGCTTATCGGCTATCATCCGGATACCCGCATTTCGCTGTACGTCGGCTTTGCGTGGATTGTCCTGCTGCTGGTCGGCTGGGGATTCAAGCGCCGTCGCGAGCGCCAACTTGCTGAAGCACAGTAATATTTTTGCCGGGTAGCTTTGCGTTACCCGGCAATTTTCTCCTCCCCCGAACTCCTCCCCCAATAAACGTTAAGATGATGAGTGATCCTGCACTTCGCTATGGCAAGGTGACGTCATTATCATCAAAGGGGATACGTGATGTTGAACGCCTGGCACCTTCCGGTTGCCCCATTTGTTAAGCAAAACAAAGATCAACTGACGATTACATTATGGCTGGCGGGGGAAAATCCCCCCCAGCGGGTGACGCTACGCGCAGAAAACGATAACGAAGAGATTTCGCTAGCTATGCACAAGCAGCGCAGCCAGCCGCAGCCGGGTGTGACCGCGTGGCGAGCGGCGATCGATCTCTCCAGCGGGCAGCCTCGTCGACGCTATAGCTTTAAATTACTTTGGCTCGATCGTCAGTTGTGGTTCACCCCACAGGGATTCAGCCGTTTTCCGCCTGCGCGTCTGGAGCAGTTTGCCGTCGATGTGCCGGATAACGGTCCGCAGTGGGTCGCTGACCAGGTCTTTTACCAAATTTTCCCGGACCGTTTTGCCCGCAGCCAGTCGCGTGAAGCGGGCCAGGATAACGTCTATTATCACCACGCGGCCGGGCACGACATCGTGCGGCGCGAATGGGACGAACCGCTTACGGCTCAGGCCGGTGGCTCCACGTTCTATGGTGGTGATTTGGACGGCATCAGCGAAAAGCTACCGTACCTGAAAACGTTAGGGGTCACGGCGCTGTACCTGAATCCTGTGTTTACCGCGCCGAGCGTGCATAAATACGATACCGAAGATTACCGTCATGTTGATCCGCAATTTGGCGGCGACACGGCGCTGCTGCGCCTGCGGCACAACACCCAACAGCAGGGCATGCGCTTGATTCTGGACGGTGTTTTTAACCATAGCGGCGATTCGCACGCCTGGTTTGACCGGCATAGTAGGGGAACGGATGGGGCGTGCCATAACCCAGAATCCCCCTGGCGCGACTGGTATCATTTCTCAGCCGACGGCGTTGCGCTTGACTGGCTGGGGTATTCCAGCCTGCCCAAGCTGGACTTTTCTTCGGAAAGCCTGGTAAATGAAATTTATCGCGGCGAAGACAGTATCGTCCGTCACTGGCTGAAAGCGCCGTGGAGTATGGACGGCTGGCGTCTTGATGTGGTGCACATGCTGGGAGAAGCAGGAGGCGCACGTAACAACCTACAACACGTGGCCGGCATTACGCAGGCGGCAAAAGAAACCCAGCCAGAGGCGTATGTGGTGGGTGAACATTTTGGCGATGCTCGCCAGTGGTTGCAGGCCGACGCGGAAGATGCCGCCATGAACTATCGCGGCTTTACTTTCCCTCTCTGGGGATTCCTCGCCAATACCGATATTTCATACGACCCACAATCCATTGACGCCCAGACCTGTATGGCGTGGATGGATAACTACCGTGCGGGGTTGTCGCATCAACAGCAATTGCGCATGTTTAACCAGCTCGACAGCCACGATACCGCTCGCTTTAAGTCTCTGCTCGGTAAAGACGTCGCACGTTTACCGCTGGCGGTGGTGTGGCTATTTACCTGGCCTGGCGTGCCCTGTATTTACTACGGCGACGAAGTGGGGCTGGATGGCAACAACGATCCGTTTTGCCGCAAACCTTTCCCATGGCAGCCTGAAAAACAGGACGCTAACCTGCTGGCGTTGTACCAGCGGCTGGCAAAATTACGCCACCAGAGCCAGGCGCTACGCCACGGTGGTTGTCAGGTGATTTACGCCGAGGATAACGTGGTGGTGTTTGTACGGGTGCTAAACCGCCAGCGCGTGTTAGTGGCGATTAACCGTGGCCAGGCTTGTGAAGTGGTCCTGCCAGCCTCGCCATTACTGAGCGTGAGTCATTGGCAGCACAAAGAGGGCAAAGGTGTGCTTGCCGACGATATCCTGACGTTGCCGGCGATTTCCGCCTCGGTATGGTCAGGTCATTGATATAAGTGCGCAATCGCCGGGCTTGCCAGCAGCGCGTCTCGCCACCAGCGCTGCGCCAGCCCATCACGGTTATTACGCCATGCCATATAGGCCACGTCTTTTTGGCGAAATGAGATAACCGTTTTTTCCACCAGCTCGCCCGTAGCAAGCCACGGGCTGGCAATATGGCGGGGGAGAAATCCGCAGCCCATGCCGGCTCGCAGTAGCATCACTTTACTGTGGAAGTCATCGACACGGATCTGCGCCTGCTCCTCCATCAGATTGGTTTGTAACGGATGACAGAAGCGGGCGCTGTCGCTGATAACAATCGCCCGATGCAGGCACAACTGCTCGTTGGTCAGGCCATCAGGTGCTGCGGCCAGCGGATGCTCAGGTGCCACGACAAATACATTGTCCAATGTGCCGAGCATTTTGTAGGACCAGGCCGCTGACGTTGGTGGTTCATTAATCGCCCCCAGAATAATATCTGCTCCATTATGAGTCAGCTCCTCCCAGGAACCCGCCAGCGTATGATGGGTAAAACTGAGGCGGGTTTGCTTATTCAGCGCGTGAAATTCATCGATAATGGGTAACAGCGAGGCGAAAGGAAAGGAGTCGTCCAGCGCAATCGCCAGCTCTTTTTCCCAGCCTGAACTCAGCTGTACCGCCTGTTTTTCGAGATCTTTTGCCGCACTTAGCAATAAACGTCCCTTTTCCAGCATCATCTGTCCGGTGTCGGTAAATTTAGCCCGGTGTCCGGAACGGTCAAGCAGCTCGATATTCAGATCGCTTTCCAGCTTTTGAATCATATAGCTGAGTGCCGCAGGCGTTTTAAACAGCGATTCGGCCGCCGCGGCAAATGAACCCTGTTTGTCGAGTGCGTCGAGAATAAGCAAAACATCCAGATTAATGCGCATAGGCAGAAAAGATCCTGAAAATTAAACCCTTCTGTTGTACCGAATGAAGAAAAACAATGCCAGTGAATAAATTAGATGAATCATGCGCATTTTTTTGATGTTGTTTAGGATATATCGCAACACAGAATTAATAGTTTCACAGGATGGTAAGTTTTCTTTAATAACTCGTTAGAAATTTCCCGCTATACTCAACAAGCTTTCTGATTCAGGATCCTGCTGCTGACGGCAGATACAGACCGTTGCCTTTTAACTTATTGATTAAGAAGGTGTGATATGTCTATTCGGGAACTGATTGACCCTCAAAACTCTACGCTTATTTTTATTGATCATCAGCCGCAAATGTCATTTGGTGTAGCGAATATCGATCGCCAGACTTTAAAAAATAATACCGTTGCATTAGCGAAAGCCGGGAAAATATTCAATGTTCCGGTGATTTATACTTCTGTAGAAACGAAAAGTTTTAGCGGATATATCTGGCCAGAATTGTTAGCGGTTCATCCTGATGTAAAACCCATTGAACGCACCTCGATGAACTCCTGGGAAGATGCGGCGTTTGTGAAGGCCGTGGAAGCGACTGGGCGTAAAAAACTGATTATCTCCGCGCTGTGGACCGAAGTCTGCCTGACTTTCCCGGCACTGATGGCGCTGGAAGCGGGTTATGAAGTATATGTGGTGACCGACACTTCCGGCGGCACGTCCGTGGATGCCCATGAGCGTTCTATCGACCGCATGGTACAGGCTGGTGCCGTACCCGTAACCTGGCAACAGGTTCTTCTTGAGTACCAGCGCGACTGGTCTCGCAAAGAAACCTACGACGCCGTCATGGATCTGGTACGCGAGCACAGCGGCGCCTACGGTATGGGCGTGGATTATGCCTATACCATGGTGCATGGCGCGCCAGAACGTAAAGCCTAAATACACGTCATCCTTCATGTTGCATCTTTGTTGGCTTCGCTTGCGTACCCCAGTCACTTACTTATGAAAGCTCCCGGGGATCCACAACCTTGCCGCCTCGATGCACCATGAATGATTTTGTGTATTGCTTTCCTGGCCTAAGCGGCCTGTTTCCTCTCAACAAGGAACCCTTCATGGCGCAGAACAAACATGTGACGTTGGTGATTACCCACACCCTGCTGCCTGAGCAGGCGCAGCGGTATGAGCAATGGCTGGGGAAAATTATGCCGGTGGCGGCCGAGTTTCCCGGTCATCTCGGAGCGAACGTGATTCGCCCTGCGGATGGCGACAACCTGTGGAATATCATTATTCGCTTCGACACGCTTGAGCATCTGTATAACTGGACCCAGTCCGATACGCGCCGCGTGCTGGTGGAAGAGATTGCCCCACTGCTGGCGGAAGGTGATAAAACCGAAATTCGTACCGAAGCGGCATTCTGGTTTACGCCACCAGCGCCCCATGTACGCCAGCCCAAACGCTGGAAACAGTTTCTGATAACCCTGCTGGTGATATTTCCTAGCACCAATCTGGTGCCGTGGTTGACCGGCATTGTGCTGCCTGCAATGAAGGGCTCGTTACTCCTGCATCTCATCAATGATGCCTGTGTGGTTGCGCTGGTGGTCTGGTTCTGGATGCCCATCGTAACCCGTCTGTTTGCCGGATGGCTGAAAAAAGCCTGACCGGTATCTCAGGAGATTGTTATGTCTCAAACTGCCACACTGATTCTGACTCACGGAAAAATTCATACTCTCGATAGGCAACGCCCGCAGGTCGAGGCGGTGGCGATTGCCAACGGAAAGATCCTGGCGACCGGTAGCCACGAGCGGGTAATGAGCTTTGCTGCCGAAGGGACGCAGGTTGTCGATCTGCAAGGACATACGGTGATCCCGGGTCTGAACGATTCTCACTTGCACCTTATTCGTGGTGGACTGAATTACAACCTGGAATTACGTTGGGAAGGCGTGCCGTCGCTGGCGGACGCCCTACGTATGCTCAAAGACCAGGCGGACAGAACGCCGTCGCCGCAATGGGTACGCGTGGTGGGCGGCTGGAGCGAATTCCAGTTTGCCGAACGTCGCATGCCAACCCTGGAAGAACTGAATGAAGCTGCTCCGGATACCCCGGTTTTTGTTCTGCATCTCTACGACCGGGCTTTACTGAACCGCGCTGCGCTGAAAGCCGTTGGCTACACCAAAGCGACGCCGGATCCGGCGGGCGGTGAGATTGTGCGTGATAGCAACGGCAACCCGACCGGGATGTTGATCGCTAAACCAAACGCCATGATCCTTTATTCGACGCTGGCAAAAGGACCAAAACTGCCGCTGGAAATGCAGGTTAACTCGACCCGCCAGTTTATGCGTGAACTGAACCGCCTGGGGCTGACCAGCGCCATCGATGCGGGCGGCGGCTTCCAGAACTATCCGGAAGATTACGAGATCATTGAGCAGTTACACGCCAACAAGCAGATGACGGTGCGTATTGCCTACAACCTGTTTACCCAGCGTCCAAAACAGGAACTGGAAGACTTTGAACGTTGGACCGATATGCTCAAACCGGGGCAGGGGACCGACTTCTACCGCGCCAATGGGGCCGGGGAAATGCTGGTTTTTTCGGCAGCGGATTTTGAAGATTTTCTCCAGCCGCGCCCGGACTTGCCGGAGGGTATGGAAGATGAGCTGGAGCGCGTGGTGCGACACCTGGTGGAGCACCGCTGGCCGTTCCGCCTGCACGCCACCTACGATGAATCTATCAGCCGCATGTTGGACGTGTTTGAGAAGGTGAATCGTGATATCCCGTTCAATGGCCTGCACTGGTTCTTCGATCATGCCGAAACCATTACTGAACGGAATATCGAGCGCGTTAAAGCGCTGGGCGGCGGGATTGCTGTTCAGCACCGAATGGCGTTCCAGGGCGAATATTTTGTCGATCGTTATGGCAAAGATGCGGTCAAACACACGCCGCCGGTGGCGAAAATGCTGGCGGCTGAAGTTCCGGTAGGGCTGGGGACTGACGCCACCCGTGTGGCTAGCTACAACCCGTGGACCGCGCTCTACTGGCTGGTTTCGGGCCGCACCGTTGGCGGTATGGCGATGTACGATGATAACAACCGCTTGCCGCGCGACGTGGCGCTGGAACTGTGGACCGCTGGCAGCGCCTGGTTCTCCAGCGAGCAGGGTAAGAAAGGGCGAATCGAGAAAGATCAACTGGCCGACCTGGTGGTGCTGTCTAAAGATTACTTCAACGTGGCGGAAGAAGAGATCAAAGGCATTGAGTCAGTGATGACCATTGTCGATGGCAAAGTCGTGTATGCGGCAGGGCATTTCACCCCGCTGGCACCGCCAGCCATCCCGGTTGTGCCGGACTGGTCGCCGGTGGTGAAGGTGCCGGGGCACTATCGCTCAGCGCCGCCTGCTGCGGCAAAAATTGGCGCAATGGTGCAGATGCATCAGTGCTGTGGTAGCTGTGGCGTACACGGTCATCAGCATGATATTGCGCGTCAATCAGGCATTCCGGTGTCAGATGACCGGGCTTTCTGGGGCGCGCTTGGCTGTTCCTGCTTCGCGTTTTAATTGTGGTTTGGATAAGCGTATTGTCGCTGGTGATACTTACAGAGAGTGACGCAATCACCTACCTGACCTACGAACAATAAAAAAGGCCCGCACTAGCGGGCCTTTTGTCGATTCATGCCAATTACAGGCTGGAAACGTTCTCGGTCAGGTATTTTGCTACGCCGTCCGGAGACGCGTTCATACCTTCTTTACCTTTTTCCCACTGTGCCGGGCATACGTCGCCGTGCTCTTCGTGGAACTGCAGCGCGTCAACCATGCGCAGCATTTCGTCGATGTTACGGCCCAGCGGCAGATCGTTAACCACCTGGTGGCGAACAACGCCGTTAGCGTCGATCAGGAAAGAACCGCGCAGAGCAACGCCAGCTTCCGGGTGCTCGATGCCGTAGGCTTTCTGGATTTCGCGTTTAATGTCAGCAACCATTGCGTATTTCACTGCACCGATGCCGCCTTTGTCGACAGGGGTGTTACGCCATGCGTTGTGGACAAATTCAGAGTCGAAGGAAACGCCAACAACTTCAACGCCGCGCTTCTGGAATTCTTCGTAACGTTTGTCGAATGCGATCAGTTCAGACGGGCAAACGAAGGTGAAGTCCATCGGCCAGAAGAACAGAACGGTAGTTTTACCGTTGGTATGCTGTTTGAAGTTGAAGTTTTCAACGATCTCACCGCTACCCAGTACCGCAGCTGCTGTGAAATCCGGAGCCTGACGAGTTACCAGTACCATATAATTCTCCTGCAATGTTAAGGGGTTTTTGGAACGCAACGCGGGCCAGTATAGAGAGTGTTCGTGAATAAGACAAAGAGGCGCTGGCAATCAATGAGACAGGTTTTGTCTATCAATCTTTTGCCGGATGACGGCTACGGCTTATCCGGCGGGGAATGCGGGTTGCAATCAAAGGGTTTTACGCCGCGCCTGGTCCATCATTTGCGGATAAAACTGCCAGAATCGTTCTTCTAACGCATCGTAATGCGTATTGAGGTCATACCATGAGTCGCGTAGGGCATCGAGCCGTGGACGGCGGCTGGCCATGCCGTTCAGGACGTTCTGGATAAAATCCATGTCCCGGTAGCGCTCAAGCCATTTCTCTGACCATATATAGTTATTCAGATTGATAAAGCGTGGCGGCGATTCCGGCAAAATAGTGGTTACCTGGGTACGGGCATAGCGCACAAAGTCCGTCAGCGGGAACTCAGGGGAGATCTCCGACCAGTGGCGCGACAGAAAATGATCCCACATGACATCCAGCGTAATCGGCGCGACGCGGCGCGTTTCGCTACGAAACCATTCTTTGGCTTCACGCACCTGCGGCAGGTTATCTGTCATCACGTCGATACGACGATGCATGAAGATGCCTTCTACCACATCAGGCGAGTAGTGCGTTTCCGGATTACCCCGGACAAAATCGGCCAGCAGATTGCCGGAAAGCGAACTGTCGGCAAGGTGAGCGAGATGCAAATGTGCAAGAAAATTCATAGTTAAATGTTTATCCAGAGGGGTAAAGGTTGCAGGGAGAACGCCCCGGCACTAGACTACCCGCCTCTTATTTTAGTCTGAGTCAGTGTCATGCGCGTTACCGATTTCACCTTTGAACTACCCGAATCCCTGATTGCCCACTATCCGCAAGCTGAGCGCAGTAGCTGTCGCTTGCTGTCTTTGGACGGGCCGACGGGCGCGCTGACGCACGGTACTTTCACCGATTTGCTCGATAAGCTCAACCCTGGCGATTTGCTGGTCTTTAACAACACCCGCGTCATTCCTGCGCGTCTGTTTGGTCGTAAAGCCAGCGGCGGTAAAATTGAAGTGCTGGTCGAGCGTATGCTGGATGACAAACGTATTCTGGCGCATATTCGTGCCTCGAAAGCGCCGAAACCGGGCGCCGAGCTGCTGCTGGGCGATGACGAAAGCATTAAAGCAACGATGGTGGCGCGCCATGACGCGCTGTTTGAAGTTGAGTTTAACGACGAACGCAGCGTGCTGGATATCCTCAACGCGATTGGCCATATGCCGTTGCCGCCGTATATCGACCGTCCGGATGAAGACGCCGACCGCGAGCTGTACCAGACCGTGTACAGCGAAAAACCGGGTGCCGTCGCTGCGCCGACCGCGGGTCTGCATTTTGACGATCCGCTGCTGGCTAAACTGCGCGATAAAGGCATTGAAATGGCGTTCGTCACCCTGCACGTTGGAGCGGGTACTTTCCAGCCGGTGCGCGTAGACACTATTGAAGACCACATTATGCACTCCGAATATGCGGAAGTGCCGCAGGATGTGGTGGACGCGGTGATGGCGGCGAAAGCGCGCGGTAACCGCGTGATTGCGGTGGGCACCACCTCCGTACGTTCACTGGAAAGTGCGGCGCAGGCGGCCAAAAACGATCTAATCGAGCCGTTCTTCGGCGATACACAAATCTTTATTTATCCAGGCTATAAATATCAGGTGATTGATGCTCTGGTCACCAACTTCCACCTGCCGGAATCGACATTGATTATGCTGGTTTCCGCATTTGCTGGTTATAAAAACACCATGCACGCCTATCATGAAGCGGTAAAAGCGGAATATCGCTTTTTTAGTTACGGGGATGCGATGTTTATCACGTACAATCCGCAGGCTATTTCTGAGCGTGTCGGGGAATAAGTTTCCGGCATGAGTGTTTAAAACGTCGGACTGTTTTTCTGACGCAGGAGTGAAGATGAAATTTGAACTGGATACCACTGACGGTCGCGCTCGCCGCGGCCGCCTGGTTTTTGATCGTGGCGTAGTAGAAACGCCTGCTTTTATGCCGGTCGGTACTTACGGCACAGTAAAAGGCATGACGCCGGAAGAAGTTGAAGCGACCGGCGCACAGATCATCCTCGGCAACACTTTCCACCTGTGGCTGCGCCCGGGGCAGGAAATCATGAAACTGCACGGCGATCTGCACGATTTTATGCAGTGGAAAGGGCCGATCCTCACCGATTCCGGCGGCTTCCAGGTGTTCAGCCTGGGCGATATCCGGAAGATAACCGAACAAGGCGTGCATTTCCGTAACCCGATCAACGGCGATCCGATTTTCCTCGATCCCGAGAAGTCGATGGAGATTCAATACGATCTCGGTTCCGATATCGTGATGATCTTCGACGAATGTACACCGTATCCGGCCGACTGGGACTATGCTAAACGCTCGATGGAGATGTCTCTGCGTTGGGCGAAGCGCAGCCGTGACCGTTTTGATAGTCTCGGCAACAAAAATGCGCTTTTTGGCATCATTCAGGGCAGTGTTTACGAAGATTTACGTGATATCTCCGTCAAAGGTCTGGTAGATATCGGCTTTGATGGCTACGCTGTCGGCGGTTTGGCTGTCGGTGAGCCGAAGGAAGATATGCACCGCATTCTGGAACATGTTTGCCCGCAGATTCCGGCAGATAAACCGCGTTACCTGATGGGCGTCGGTAAACCAGAAGATCTGGTTGAAGGCGTGCGTCGCGGTATCGATATGTTTGACTGTGTGATGCCAACGCGAAATGCCCGTAATGGTCATTTGTTTGTGACTGACGGCGTGGTAAAAATTCGTAACGCGAAACATAAAAGCGACACCAGTCCGCTCGATGTTGAGTGTGATTGCTACACCTGTCGCAATTATTCGCGCGCTTACTTGCATCATCTCGACCGTTGCAACGAAATATTGGGCGCGCGTCTCAACACGATTCATAACCTTCGCTACTACCAGCGTTTGATGGCGGGTTTACGCAAGGCTATTGAAGAGGGTAAATTAGAGAGCTTCGTGACTGATTTTTACCAACGTCAGGGTAGACCAGTTCCACCTGTGAACGTTGATTAATTTTAATAATGAGGGAATTTGAATGAGCTTTTTTATTTCTGATGCGGTAGCGGCAACAGGTGCTCCGGCGCAGGGCAGCCCGATGTCTCTGATTCTGATGCTGGTGGTGTTTGGTCTGATTTTCTACTTCATGATCCTGCGCCCGCAGCAAAAGCGTACCAAAGAACACAAAAATCTGATGAACTCCATTGCGAAAGGCGATGAAGTGCTGACTAACGGTGGTCTGGTGGGTCGCGTGACCAAAGTAGCAGAATCTGGCTACATCGCTATCGCGCTGAACGACACCACTGAAGTGGTTATTAAACGTGATTTCGTAGCTGCCGTTCTGCCGAAAGGCACCATGAAGGCGCTGTAATTTATTGTTTTCCCAAAGGGAACTGCCGTGTTAAACCGTTATCCTTTGTGGAAGTATGTCATGCTGATCGTCGTTATTGTCGTCGGTCTGCTCTATGCGCTTCCCAACCTGTATGGTGAGGATCCGGCTGTTCAAATCACTGGCGTGCGCGGTGCCGCCGCCAGTGAGCAAACGCTGATCCAGGTCCAGAAAACGTTACAAGAAGATAAAATCACACCTAAGTCTGTGGCTCTGGAAGAGGGTGCTATTCTCGCGCGCTTCGACTCCACTGATACCCAACTGCGCGCACGTGAAGTATTAATGGGCGTACTGGGCGATCAGTACGTCGTGGCGCTTAACCTTGCTCCGGCAACCCCGCGCTGGCTGGCTGCCATTCATGCAGAACCGATGAAACTCGGTCTTGACCTGCGTGGCGGCGTTCACTTCCTGATGGAAGTGGATATGGATACCGCGCTGAGTAAGTTGCAGGAACAAAATATCGATAGCCTGCGCAGCGATCTGCGTGAAAAAGGCATTCCTTATACTACCGTTCGCAAAGAAGATAACTACGGTCTGAGCATCACTTTCCGTGATAGCAGCGCCCGTGATGAAGCTATCTCTTACTTGAGCAAACGTCACCAGGATCTGGTTATTTCCAGCCAGGGCAGCAATGCACTGCGTGCTGTAATGACCGATGCGCGCCTGAGCGAAGCCCGTGAGTACGCGGTACAGCAGAACATCAACATTCTGCGTAATCGTGTTAACCAACTGGGTGTTGCTGAGCCGGTGGTACAACGTCAGGGCGCTGACCGCATCGTGGTCGAACTGCCGGGTATTCAGGATACCGCGCGTGCGAAAGAAATTCTGGGCGCAACCGCGACGCTGGAGTTCCGTCTGGTAAACACCAACGTTGACCAGTCCGCTGCAGCATCGGGTCGTGTTCCGGGTGATTCGGAAGTGAAACAGTCTCGTGAAGGTCAGCCTGTTGTGCTGTACAAGCGCGTGATCCTGACCGGTGACCATATCACCGATTCCACTTCCAGCCAGGACGAATACAATCAGCCGCAGGTTAACATCTCGCTGGATAGCGCGGGTGGTAACATCATGTCCAACTTCACCAAGGACAACATCGGTAAGCCGATGGCGACCCTGTTCGTGGAGTACAAAGACAGCGGTAAGAAAGATGCTAACGGTCGTGCAGTACTGGTGAAACAGGAAGAGGTGATTAACATTGCCAATATCCAGTCTCGCCTGGGTAACAGCTTCCGTATCACCGGTATCAACAACCCGAACGAAGCGCGTCAGCTTTCTCTGCTGTTACGTGCCGGTGCGTTGATTGCGCCGATTCAGATTGTGGAAGAACGTACCATCGGCCCAACCCTGGGTATGCAGAACATTAAACAGGGTCTGGAAGCGTGTCTGGCCGGTCTGGTGGTGTCTATCCTGTTCATGATCTTCTTCTATAAGAAGTTCGGTCTGATTGCGACCAGTGCGCTGATTGCTAACCTGGTATTGATTGTCGGTATTATGTCGTTGCTGCCGGGCGCTACGCTAAGTATGCCGGGGATTGCGGGGATTGTCTTAACCCTTGCCGTCGCGGTCGATGCGAACGTACTGATCAACGAACGTATCAAAGAAGAGTTGAGTAACGGGCGTTCGGTGCAGCAGGCCATCAACGAAGGTTATGCGGGCGCATTTAGCTCCATCTTTGATGCGAACATTACGACGCTGATCAAGGTCATCATCCTGTACGCAGTTGGCACCGGGGCAATTAAAGGGTTCGCGATTACTACCGGTATTGGTGTGGCGACGTCGATGTTTACCGCGATTGTCGGTACACGTGCCATCGTAAACCTGTTGTATGGCGGCAAGCGCGTCAAAAAGCTGTCAATCTGAGGAGTGCGAAGTGGCACAGGAATATACTGTTGAACAATTAAACCACGGCCGTAAAGTCTGGGACTTTATGCGCTGGGACTACTGGGCTTTCGGCATTTCAGGTTTCCTGCTGATTGCGGCCATCGTGGTGATGGGCGTACGCGGGTTTAACTGGGGTCTCGATTTCACCGGTGGTACGGTTATTGAAATCACGCTGGAAAAACCGGCCGATATGGACGTGATGCGCGATGCACTGGAGAAAGCGGGCTTCGTTGATCCGCTTCTGCAGAACTTCGGCAGCAGCCACGACATTATGGTACGTATGCCGCCAACTGAAGGTGCAGACGGCGGTCAGGTGCTGGGCAGCAAAGTGTTGAGTGTGATTAACGAATCCACCAACCAAAACGCCGCGGTGAAGCGAATTGAATTCGTGGGTCCGAGCGTGGGGGCTGATCTGGCGCAAACCGGTGCGATGGCGCTGATGGCGGCGCTGATCTCCATCCTGGTGTACGTCGGTTTCCGCTTTGAGTGGCGACTGGCGGCGGGGGTGGTTATCGCTCTGGCGCACGACGTGATTATCACACTTGGGATCCTGTCGTTGTTCCATATCGAGATTGACCTGACTATCGTCGCATCACTGATGTCGGTAATCGGTTACTCGCTGAACGATAGTATCGTTGTATCTGACCGTATTCGTGAAAACTTCCGCAAAATTCGTCGCGGTACGCCTTACGAAATCTTTAACGTGTCACTGACTCAAACGCTGCACCGTACGTTGATTACGTCCGGTACAACGTTGATGGTTATTCTGATGCTGTTCCTGTTCGGTGGTCCGGTACTGGAAGGCTTCTCGCTGACGATGCTGATCGGTGTTTCCATCGGTACCGCATCCTCTATCTACGTGGCATCGGCGCTGGCGCTGAAGCTGGGTATGAAGCGTGAGCACATGCTGCAGCAGAAGGTCGAGAAAGAAGGGGCGGATCAACCGTCGATTCTTCCTTAACCATTAAGAGTGAAGATACTGGAATCCCGATCGTAAGGTCGGGATTTTTTTTGCCTGTGAATTAGCGACAGGCAATTATCTTTTCCTGTCGCCATACTACTGACAGTATGCTGTCAGTAGCCCTGTTTTATAGTCCTTCTGAGATTACCCACACAGGCAGGAGGAAGTATGAGCAACGTAATTAATTGGTTTGAAATCCCTGTAGCACAAATGGATCGCGCCATCGCTTTTTATGAACCAGTGATGCAGGTTTCTTTGCGTCGGGAAAATATGGACTGCGCTGAGCTGGCCGTATTTCCGCATCAGGATCCCGCTCCCGGCGGGGCGCTGGCTAAATTTGACGGTATTACTCCTTCAGCGCAGGGCGCTATTATTTATCTGCATACGGACGATTTGACTGCAACGCTTGAACGCGTCGCCACTGCTGGCGGTCAGTGTGTGTTTGGCCCACTCGAACTGGGGCAGGACATTGGTACGATTGCGCTATTTACTGACAGCGAAGGCAATCGTGTTGGTTTACATCAACCCGCGTAATATTTTCAGCACTGAGGATTAAAATGAGCAGACGCGCCGACCGCTTGTTTCAGATTGTACAAATCCTGCGTGGCAGGCGAGTGACAACGGCGGCGCTGCTGGCAGAACGTCTTGAAGTTTCTGAACGGACGATTTATCGCGATATCCGCGATCTCTCTTTATCCGGCGTGCCCATTGAAGGCGAAGTGGGCAGTGGATACCGCTTAATGGCGGGGTTTGATCTGCCGCCGTTGATGTTAACTCAGCACGAATCAGAAGCGTTGATGGTAGCGATTCGGTTGCTGAAAACATGGGGCGGGGATTCACTCTCACAGGCGCTGGAATCAGCACAGGAAAAAGTGTTGGCGATATTGCCGCCAGAGAGTCGGCGCAGAGCCGAGCAAACGCGGATTTTCGCGCCAGATTTTGGTAATCAGCCGCATTCACGCAGTGCGTTCGATCTCATACATCGCGCGGTTTCAGCTCAGCAGGTGCTGGCGCTGCATTATCGCGATGAGTCCGGGAACCTCTCGTGGCGCGACGTTCAGCCGCTGGGTTTATTTTTCTGGGGCGAGCACTGGCTGCTGGTTGGCTGGTGCGAGAAGCGTGATGATTATCGTTGCTTTCGCGTTGATCGATGTCTGAAGATCACGCCACTCGACAGGCACTTTCGCGAATCTGCGGAGCGTTCGCTAAGTGACTTTTTACGTAAAGTACGCTGTGAAGACCAGCCATAAAAAAGCCAGCGGTTAAGCTGGCTTGTTTGCGATAAATTGTCTGGATTAGAAGTTGTAACCTACGACCAGGTAACCACCCCAACCGGTAGATTTCGCGCTGAAATCGCCTTCGCCCCAGTTCAGAGTATCCCCACCTTTCCACTGACCGCCGTTATGGAAGTAACGCGCTACGACAGAGTAGTGCCAGTGATCGTAGTTCAGCGCCAGGACGTGGCTGGAAGCGATAGAGTTGCTGGTGCGGTTCGGGTCATCACCCAAATCTGAGCCCCAGTCGAAGTTGGTGAAGCCGATGTAGGTCAGTTGGCCGCCCCAAACCTGGGTGATCGGCACAAAGTATTTCACTTTGAAACGGTAGCCATCCCACTCGTTTTCGTTGGATGCGCCATAGTTCTGCCACTGGTATTTAGCATAGACGTTCAGGGACAGACCCATCGGCAGACCGGTATCGATATCGGTACCCAGACCCATATACCAGGTGCTCTGGCGGCTGGCTTTGTTATCACCCATGTCGTAGATGTAGTTGTTGGCGAAGTACCATTCTTTGAACGGACCAAAGCTCAGGTCAGCGCCGGTCAGTTTGTCGATGGAGAAACGCGGTTCGATTTCCATAAACAACGGGGAACCGTCAGACCAGATACCTTTATCGTTGCCGTTACCCCAGTCGAAGGTTTTCGGAATATCGATGTAGCCATAGAAATCAAACCAGTCTTTTTTGGCAAATGCTTCGTATTCCAGATACACGTCGTTGTTCAGTTTCGGAGAGAAACGAGTGTGATAGCTACCCACCACGTTAACGCTCTGGTGCCACCAGTCGGACAGATATTGCGGTTTGTCATTTTCTGCTGCGTTGGCAGTAAAAGACGAGGAGAGCGCCAGCACTGCACCGGCTGCAAGTAATGTTTTTTTCATATGTATGCCACTGTTTGAAATCCCTTTCGGGAGTGAAAAATGCGCAATTTGCGTTTCTAAATATTTCGTAATTCTTCGGAGCCTATTATAAAAATCATTGTTCACAAAAATATGTCTTGTTTCACAGTTCTATCATTTACGTAATCGATTGCGTTCACGTTTGCGTACTTTAGGCGGCGAATTGTACTGGCTCTCATGAATGTTGCCAAGTTTTACCAGAAATATCGGTTATGTCAGGGGAGTAACAAAATGGAGCGGAGTGATGTTGCGGAACGCACAAAACGTTCCGCAAAAAAGTTTATTGGCTAACAGGCTGGATATCGTGGATGCGAACAAATCCTAACCTCTCTGGAGTGAGGCCATTTATCTGCAACGGAATGTCTACGTCGCTGGGAGCAAGAATACTCGCCGGAGCGTTGACCAACTGGTTGTGAACGTTCACTTCCTGATAGTTGTCCGTGGTGCCCTGAATTTGCCCGTATTCGACGGTGGCGCTAAAGGCGGGTAAAGGCGTGTTGGATTCACCCTGAATCCGTAGCGTCAGGCGCGTACCATCCGCGTTCGGTGCAATGTTTACCAGCGACATGCGTAAAGTGCCAATCTGGCTGTCCAGGCGTGCCGGGGTTTTGGAACCCGGTAGCAGATAGACGCCGCTGGTTGATTTTGCATTCAACATATTTTGTTGCGTAATTTTTACTGTTTCCTGATTAAGCTGCGCCATCTCTTTATTCAATGTGCTAACGCTTTGATGCATCTGGCGTACTTCGCTTTGCTGTGCGCAGGCACTAAGACTAAAGAGACTTCCCACCAGGAGAATTCTTAGGTAACGTCTTGTCATTGTGATTACTTCCTTCATTGTCGCGATAGCATAATGGTAGTGTGGACTGAGCACGAAGGCATCGATCCTTTGTCTCAAAAGCGCAGTGCCTTTGTTGTCACGGCAGTTCAGGGTAAAATAGATTCTGTTAACCACTGAGGTACAGGACGCCGTATGCATTGCCCATTCTGTTTCGCCGTAGACACTAAGGTAATTGACTCTCGTCTTGTAGGCGAGGGCTCCTCGGTACGCCGCCGTCGGCAGTGTCTGGTCTGTAACGAACGTTTCACCACTTTTGAAGTGGCTGAACTTGTCATGCCGCGCGTTGTGAAAAGCAACGACGTGCGTGAACCCTTTAATGAAGAAAAGCTGCGTAGCGGCATGCTCAGAGCGCTTGAGAAACGGCCTGTGAGCGCGGATGACGTCGAAATGGCGTTAAACCATATCAAATCACAGCTGCGTGCGACTGGTGAGCGTGAGGTGCCGAGCAAGATGATTGGCAACCTGGTGATGGAGCAGTTGAAAAAGCTCGATAAAGTCGCCTACATCCGCTTTGCCTCTGTCTACCGGAGTTTCGAAGATATCAAAGAATTTGGCGAAGAGATTGCTCGCCTACAGGACTAAGCCATGCAGGATGAATTGTACATGGCGCGTGCGCTGAAGCTTGCTGCGCGCGGACGTTTTACCACTCACCCCAACCCCAACGTAGGCTGCGTGATTGTGAAGGATGGGGAGATCGTCGGTGAAGGATATCATCACCGTGCGGGCGAACCGCATGCCGAAGTTCATGCTCTGCGGATGGCTGGAGAAAAAGCGCAAGGGGCAACGGCCTATGTGACGCTTGAACCCTGTAGTCATCATGGTCGCACGCCGCCGTGTTGCGATGCGCTGATTGCGGCGGGTGTATCGCGAGTGGTTGCGGCGATGCAGGATCCCAATCCGCAGGTCGCAGGACGTGGGCTCTACCGTTTGCAGCAGGCGGGCATCGACGTCAGCCACGGGCTGATGATGAGCGAAGTTGAGCAACTGAATAAAGGCTTTCTCAAGCGCATGCGTACGGGATTCCCGTATCTGCAGCTTAAGCTTGGCGCGTCGCTTGATGGCCGTACGGCGATGGCCAGCGGTGAAAGCCAGTGGATTACCTCACCGCAGGCGCGCCGCGATGTGCAACGTTTGCGCGCGCAAAGCCATGCCATTTTAACCAGCAGTGCTACGGTGCTGGCAGACGACCCTCAGCTTACCGTGCGTTGGTCGGAGCTTGGGGAGTCAACTCAGGCGAGTTACCCGCAGGAAGAGCTGCGCCAGCCAATCCGCATTGTTCTGGATAGCCAGAATCAGGTCACGCCGGAGCATCGTATTGTGCAACAGCCTGGAGAAACCTGGATTGTCCGGACTGAAGACGACCCCCGTAGCTGGCCGGAGACGGTTCGTAGCCTGAAGGTGCCGGAACATAACGGGCATCTGGATCTGGTGGTGCTGATGATGCAACTGGGCAAACAGCAAATTAACAGTATTTGGGTTGAAGCAGGTCCAACGCTCGCGGGGGCATTATTACAGGCCGGTTTGGTCGATGAGCTAATCGTGTATGTTGCGCCTAAACTGTTAGGCAGCGATGCGCGAGGATTATGTGTGCTTCCAGGCCTTGAGAAACTGGCTGACGCACCCCATTTTAAATTCAATGAGATACGCCAGGTGGGCCCGGACGTTTGCCTGCATTTAACGACTGCGTGAGGCTTTCTGATTTAGAGGAAGCAGCGCACAGAATATTATGATAAAATCCGCCCCCCTTACGGGGCCATAAATCGAACCCGAAGGAAGAATATGAACATTATTGAAGCTAACGTTGCTACCCCGGACGCTCGCGTCGCCATCACCATTGCGCGTTTCAACAACTTTATCAATGACAGCCTGCTGGAAGGGGCTATCGACGCCCTGAAACGTATTGGCCAGGTTAAAGATGAAAACATTACCGTTGTTTGGGTTCCAGGTGCATATGAGCTGCCGCTGGCCGCTGACGCACTGGCAAAAACCGGTAAATACGACGCGGTAATTGCGCTTGGTACGGTGATCCGTGGCGGTACCGCGCACTTCGAATATGTGGCTGGCGGTGCAAGCAATGGCCTGGCGCATGTCGCTCAGGACAGTGGCATTCCGGTAGCCTTCGGTGTTCTGACCACCGAAAGTATTGAACAAGCCATCGAACGTGCTGGCACTAAAGCCGGCAACAAAGGCGCAGAAGCTGCACTGACTGCGCTTGAAATGATTAATGTATTGAAAGCCATTAAGGCCTGATTTTTGTAAGGGGAAATCCGTGAAACCTGCTGCTCGTCGCCGCGCCCGTGAGTGTGCCGTCCAGGCGCTCTACTCCTGGCAGTTGTCCCAGAACGACATCGCTGATGTTGAATACCAGTTCCTGGCGGAACAGGACGTTAAAGATGTCGACGTTCTGTATTTCCGTGAACTGCTGTCCGGGGTGGCGACTAACAGCGCGTACCTGGATGGATTAATGAAGCCTTACCTGTCTCGTCTGTTAGAAGAGCTGGGTCAGGTAGAAAAAGCCGTACTGCGTATTGCGCTGTTTGAACTGTCTAAACGTAGTGATGTGCCGTACAAAGTGGCCATCAACGAAGCGATTGAACTGGCGAAAACCTTCGGCGCTGAAGATAGCCATAAATTCGTGAACGGCGTACTGGATAAAGCAGCACCTGTGATTCGCCCCAACAAAAAGTAATCCCGAGGCCGGCTGGATGGTGGAACCTGTTTCCGCTGTCCCCGGCTTTTTCTTTTTTTTCTGCTGAGGCATAACGTATGGCATGCGGCGAGTTTTCCCTGATTGCCCGTTATTTTGACCGCGTAAGAACGTCTCGTCTTGATGTCGAAACCGGTATTGGTGACGACTGCGCACTCCTGAATATCCCTGAAAAACAGACGCTGGCGATCAGTACCGATACGCTGGTGGCAGGCAATCACTTCCTCCCCGACATTGATCCCACCGATCTCGCCTGGAAAGCACTGGCGGTGAATTTGAGCGATCTGGCGGCGATGGGGGCCGATCCTGCGTGGTTGACGCTGGCACTCACGTTACCTGACGTTGATGAAGCCTGGCTTGAAGCCTTCAGTGATGGCCTGTTTGAACTGCTTAATTACTATGATATGCAGCTGATTGGCGGTGACACCACGCGTGGGCCACTGTCGATGACGTTGGGTATCCATGGCTACGTTCCTGTAGGACGGGCCTTAAAACGCTCTGGTGCGAAGCCGGGGGACTGGATTTATGTTACCGGTACGCCGGGAGACAGCGCGGCGGGGCTGGCGATTTTACAGAATCGGTTGCAGGTTGGAGATGCAAAAGACGCAGACTATCTGCTTAAACGCCATCTGCGTCCCACGCCGCGTATTTTGCAGGGACAAGCCCTGCGCGATCTGGCCAGTGCGGCTATCGATATCTCCGATGGCCTGATTTCCGATCTGGGGCATATCGTTAATGCCAGCGGCTGTGGCGCGCGGGTTAACGTCGATGCGCTGCCTTACTCCACGGCATTCGCCCGGCACGTTGAGCCGGAACAGGCCCTACGCTGGGCGCTCTCGGGCGGTGAAGATTATGAGTTATGCTTTACCGTACCGGAAATTAACCGTGGTGCGCTGGATGTGGCGCTGGGAAATCTCGGCGCAGCGTTTACCTGCATTGGGCAGATGAGCGCAGACGTGGAAGGCATTCACTTTACGCGCGATGGAAAATCCGTCACGTTTGACTGGAAAGGATATGACCATTTTGCCGCGCCTTAAAAAAGATGTCGCCAAAAGCCGCCTGAGTATGCGCAATCCGTGGCACCTGCTAGCCACCGGTTTTGGCAGCGGGTTGAGCCCAATTGTTCCTGGCACGATGGGATCGCTGGCGGCGATCCCTTTTTGGTATTTAATGACCTTTCTACCGTGGCAGCTGTATTCACTGGTGGTGATGTTATCTATCTGTATCGGCGTTTATCTGTGCCATCAAACGGCGAAAGATATGGGTGTGCACGATCACGGTAGCATTGTCTGGGACGAGTTTGTCGGGATGTGGATTACCCTGATGGCGCTGCCGACCAATGACTGGCAGTGGGTTGCCGCCGGATTTGTGATTTTCCGTATTCTGGATATGTGGAAGCCGTGGCCGATTCGTTGGTTCGATCGCAACGTGCATGGCGGGACGGGGATCATGATCGATGATATTGTGGCCGGAATACTCTCTGCCGGAATTTTGTATTTTATCGGTCATCACTGGCCGGTAGGTATCATTTAACCCTTTTGGGGGGCTGTTGTAGGCCCGATAAGCGTCGCGCCATCGGGCAATCAGTGCCGGATGCGCTATGCTTATCCGGCCTACAATTAGCCATCGCCAATACTTATTTAAATCCCACCACCGGATGCTGTTTGTACGGCGTTTCCAGCTCGGCAATCTGCTCCGGCTTCAGCGTTAAATCCACCGCATTGAGCAACTCATCCAGCTGTTCCTCGCGCGATGTGCCGATAATCGGCGCTGCCACCCCCGGTTTGCTCAGCAGCCAGGCCAGCGCAACCTGCGCCCGCGTAACACCCAACTCCTCACTGACACCGGTCAGTCGTGCGGCAATTTGCGCGTCGTTTTCATCGCTCTCGTTGTACAAATTTTTACCGACTTCATCGGAAACCAGACGTGCTGTCGTTTCTCCCCATGGGCGCGTCAGGCGTCCACGTGCCAGTGGACTCCAGGGGATCACTGCCACGCCTTCCTCGTAGCACAGTGGCAGCATTTCGCGTTCTTCTTCGCGGTAGATCAGATTGTAGTGATCCTGCATGCTAACGAACTGCGCCCAGCCGTGTTGCTTCTGTAAGGCCAGCGCCTGAGCAAATTGCGAAGCGTGCATGGAGGAGGCGCCGATATAGCGCGCTTTACCGGCTTTCACGACGTCGTTCAGCGCTTCCAGGGTTTCTTCAATAGGTGTGTTGTAATCCCAGCGGTGAATTTGCAGGATGTCGACATAGTCCATACCCAGACGTCGGAGGCTGTCGTCGATTGAGCGCAGGATTTGTGCGCGGGATAATCCTTCTGCTAAATCATCAACCTGGTGAAAAACCTTGGTAGCGACCACGACATCTTCGCGGCGGGCGAAATCACGCAGCGCGCGACCGACAATCTCTTCGCTACTGCCAGCGGAGTAGCTGTTGGCGGTATCGAAAAAGTTAATGCCGCCCTCAAGGGCGTGTTTGATTATCGGGCGGCTGCTTTCTTCAGGTAGCGTCCAGGCGTGATTGCCGCGATTAGGCTCGCCAAACGTCATGCAGCCCAGGCAAAGGCGGGAGACCCGTAGGTCGGTTTTTCCTAAGATGTTGTATTTCATCAATCCACTCCTGCTTAGCTCGTGATGAATTAAGCATAGCAGGAGCGGGGAGGGGTTTATGCCAGCCAGGCCTTGATTTTGGCCTCAATTCCGACGGCATTCAGACCCAGATCGGCGCGAGCTTCATCCTGAGTTCCCTGCGGGATGAAGAAGTCTGGTAGGCCAATGTTCAGCACCGGGACGGGCTTACGATGGGCCATCAGCACTTCGTTTACACCGCTGCCAGCACCACCCATAATGGCGTTCTCTTCAATGGTAACCAGCACCTCGTGTTGGGCAGCCATTTCAAGGATCAACGTTTCATCCAGGGGTTTCACAAAACGCATATCGACCAGCGTGGCGTTCATCGACTCTGCGACCTGAGCGGCTTCCGGCATCAGGGTACCGAAGTTGAGAATTGCCACTTTCTCCCCGTGACGTTTCACTATACCTTTCCCGATAGGCAGTTGTTCCAGCGGGGTCAACTCTACGCCCACCGCGTTACCGCGCGGGTAGCGCACGACCGTTGGACCGTCGTTGTAGTGATAGCCGGTGAACAGCATCTGGCGGCATTCGTTTTCATCACTCGGGGTCATAATGACCATTTCCGGGATGCAGCGCAGGAAGGAAAGATCGAACGCCCCTTGATGGGTTTGGCCATCTGCGCCAACAATTCCTGCCCGGTCAACGGCGAACAGAACTGGCAGTTTCTGGATGGCGACATCATGCAGCACCTGATCGTAGGCGCGCTGCAGGAAGGTCGAGTAAATAGCCACGACCGGCTTATGGCCGCCAATCGCCAGACCGGCAGCAAACGTCACCGCGTGCTGTTCGGCGATCGCCACATCGAAGTAGCGGTCCGGAAACTTACGTGAAAATTCCACCATACCGGAGCCTTCGCGCATCGCCGGGGTGATTGCCATCAGCTTATTGTCTTTCGCCGCGGTTTCGCACAGCCAGTCACCGAAGATTTTTGAATAGCTCGGCAGGCCGCCGCTGCTTTTCGGCAGGCATCCGCTGGATGGATCGAATTTTGGTACCGCGTGGAAGGTGATTGGATCTTTTTCTGCCGGCTCGTAACCACGACCTTTTTTGGTCATGATGTGCAGGAACTGCGGGCCTTTCAGATCGCGCATGTTCTTCAGTGTGGTGATAAGCCCCAGCACGTCGTGACCGTCCACCGGACCGATATAGTTAAATCCCAGTTCTTCAAACAGCGTACCCGGCACAACCATGCCTTTGATGTGTTCTTCGGTACGTTTGAGCAGCTCTTTAATCGGCGGTACGCCGGAGAAGACTTTTTTCCCTCCTTCGCGTAGCGAGGAGTAGAGTTTGCCAGAGAGTAGTTGCGCCAGATGATTGTTCAGCGCGCCAACGTTCTCTGAAATCGACATTTCATTGTCGTTGAGGATAACCAGCATGTCGGGCTTAATATCGCCTGCGTGGTTCATCGCTTCAAACGCCATCCCGGCGGTGATAGCGCCGTCGCCAATCACACATACGGTACGACGTTCTTTGCCTTCTTTCTCAGCGGCAACCGCAATACCGATACCTGCGCTGATGGAGGTTGAAGAGTGCCCAACGCTCAGTACGTCATACTCGCTCTCACCGCGCCACGGGAACGGATGCAAACCGCCTTTCTGACGAATGGTGCCGATTTTATCACGGCGGCCGGTCAGTATTTTGTGCGGGTAAGCCTGATGTCCTACATCCCAGATTAACTGGTCAAACGGGGTATTGTAGACATAGTGCAGCGCGACGGTGAGTTCCACCGTGCCCAGACCAGAGGCGAAGTGCCCGCTGGAACGGCTTACGCTGTCGAGCAAATAGCGGCGCAGTTCGTCGCAAAGCTTTGGCAGGCTCTCTTTTGGCAGCAGACGTAACTCCTGGGTGGAGTCGACCAGCGCCAGGGTCGGGTATTTGGCTATATCAAAACTCATCGCAAGCTCATGGGATATGTTGGTTTATTTATCACGCTGGATTATGTAGTCCGCTAGCGCTTCCAGTGCCGAGGTATCGAGTGACTGTGCGGCCAGCAAACTTAGCGACTGGCGGGCATCCTCGATTAAATCCCGGGCTTTATTCTGGGCTTGCTCAAGACCCAGAAGTGCAGGATAGGTACTTTTGCCAAGCTGCTGGTCAGCACCCTGACGTTTACCCAATGTTGCAGTATCGCCTACCACATCCAGGATGTCATCCTGAACCTGGAAGGCCAGACCGATGCTTTCTGCGTATTTGTCGAGTATTGCCAGGCATTCTCGCCCTTTATCGCCTGCGCTTAATGCTCCCAGACGTACGGCGGCGCGAATCAATGCCCCGGTTTTATGGCGGTGAATACGCTCCAGCGCATCCAGCTCAACCTGATGACCTTCAGCTTCCAGATCCAGCGCCTGACCGCCGCACATACCGGCGATACCGCTGGCCTGAGCCAGTTCAGAGATCATCGCGATGCGGTCACGGTCAGATACTTCCGGCATTGGAGCGTCGCTGATAATGGAGAATGCCAGCGTTTGCAGCGCATCTCCGGCCAGGATCGCGTTTGCCTCACCAAATTTTACGTGGCAAGTCGGCAGACCGCGGCGCAGGTCGTCGTCGTCCATCGCGGGTAAATCATCGTGCATCAGCGAATAGGCGTGAATGCATTCGACGGCGGCAGCGGGAGCATCAAGCGTACTCAGGCTGACACCAAACATCTGACCGGTCGCATACACCAGAAACGGGCGCAGGCGTTTACCGCCTAATAATGCGCCATATTGCATGGTTTCGACCACGGGAGTGTTCTGAAAGGGCAGTGGCGCGATAAAACGGCTCAGTGCCTGGTTGGCCTGCTCAACGCAAGCCTGTAACTGCTGCGTAAAATCCATTTACTCATTATCCGGTGTAAAAGGCGTAAGGGCCGCGTCTTCAGTATCTGACAGCAGGATTTGTACGCGCTGTTCAGCCTGTTGCAATTTGACCTGTCCCTGACGCGCCAACTGTACGCCACGTTCGAATTCGTTCAACGCTTCTTCTAACGGCAGGTCGCCGCCTTCCAGACGGGTAACAATTTGTTCCAGCTCGCTCAGCGCGGTTTCAAAACTGGCGGGCGCTTCATTTTTCTTCGGCATAATGAATGTCTGACTCTCTGTATTGGCAGCACAAGACTATGGTAACGGACTCGCACTGATAAGCAAATAACGCGCAATGTGCACAGTAGCCGCGTGATGGTGATATACTTGCGCGCCTGGATGCAGTCGCGGGTATGGGCTGCTGTATTTTTTTCCATTACAAGTCATTCAGACTTGCCTAAGAACCATTGCCGCCATGAAGTTTATCATTAAATTGTTCCCAGAAATCACCATCAAAAGCCAATCTGTGCGTTTGCGCTTTATAAAAATTCTGACAGGGAACATTCGTAACGTTTTAAAGCACTATGATGAAGACCTTGCCGTTGTCCGTCACTGGGATCACGTTGAGGTTCGCGCTAAAGATGAAAGCCAGCGCCTGGACATTCGCGACGCGCTGACCCGTATTCCGGGGATCCACCACATTCTTGAAGTAGAAGACGTGCCGTTTACCGATATGCACGATATTTTCGAGAAAGCACTGGTGCAGTATCGCGATCAACTGGAAGGTAAAACCTTCTGCGTACGCGTTAAGCGTCGTGGTAAGCATGAGTTTAGCTCCATTGAGGTGGAACGTTATGTTGGCGGTGGACTGAACCAGCATATTGAATCCGCGCGCGTGAAGCTGACGAAGCCGGACGTGACGGTTAATCTTGAAATCGAAAACGACCGTCTGTTGCTGGTTAAAGGCCGCTATGAAGGTATTGGCGGTTTCCCAATTGGTACGCAGGAAGACGTACTGTCGCTGATCTCCGGTGGTTTCGACTCCGGCGTGTCCAGCTACATGCTGATGCGTCGCGGCTGCCGCGTGCACTACTGCTTCTTCAACCTTGGCGGGGCAGCGCATGAAATCGGTGTTCGCCAGGTGGCGCATTACCTGTGGAATCGCTTCGGTAGTTCGCATCGCGTGCGTTTTGTTGCTATCAACTTTGAACCGGTGGTTGGTGAGATCCTGGAGAAAGTTGATGACGGCCAGATGGGCGTGGTTCTCAAGCGTATGATGGTTCGCGCGGCGTCGAAAGTCGCTGAGCGCTACGGCGTACAGGCGCTGGTAACCGGTGAAGCACTGGGCCAGGTGTCCAGTCAGACGCTGACCAACCTGCGTTTGATCGATAACGTATCAGACACCCTGATCCTGCGCCCACTTATCTCCCATGATAAAGAGCACATCATCAATCTGGCGCGTGAAATTGGCACCGAGGATTTTGCTCGTACCATGCCGGAATACTGCGGTGTAATTTCAAAAAGCCCGACGGTGAAAGCGATCAAATCGAAGATTGAGGCCGAAGAAGAAAACTTCGATTTCTCTATCCTCGATAAAGTGGTTGAAGAAGCGAATAATATTGATATTCGCGATATCGCCCAGCAGACGCAGCAAACCGTGGTAGAAGTGGAAACCGTGAGCGGTTTCGGCCCGAACGATGTGATCCTGGATATCCGTTCTGTGGATGAACAGGATGATAAACCGCTGAAGGTTGACGGCGTGGACGTCGTTTCTCTGCCGTTCTACAAGCTGAGCACCAAATTCGGCGATCTGGACCAGAGCAAAACCTGGTTGCTGTGGTGTGAACGCGGGGTGATGAGCCGCCTGCAGGCGCTTTATCTGCGCGAGCAGGGCTTTGAGAACGTGAAGGTGTATCGCCCGTAATTGAGTAAACACCGTGTTGTAGGCCGGATAAGGCGGTTACGCCGCCATCCGGCAATGCAACGATATTATTCAAAACGCACAGGAAGCGTCTTCCCGTTCGACTCCCAGACGCCTTGATAGACACCGTCTTTTAACTCCAGCGTTATCTTCTCTTGCGCTTGTTCAGCAGCAGATGTCTTCAGTTCATAATGTTGATTGTCGGCTGTATCGCATTTGCCGGTTAATTCAATCGGTGCGCCAAATTTCTGGTAAAAGTAAGCCCCTTCAAAAAAATCACCGTATTTGCAGTCCACCTTCAACACAATACGCATGCTTTTTCCCAGCGTGCCGTACATGACTTTGCCGTCAATGCCGGGCGCTGGCGAAACCTGTGTTGTACTCTTTGCTCCAGTCAGATACTGGCCGTACGGCGTGAGCCGATTTTGCAGTTCCGCGGTTGGGATTTTCGTGGTGAAATCACCCAACTCGTCGAGTGCGCGGCTGGCGTGGTTGCTACAGCGTCCGTTCAGGAAGGCCAGATGGTCTTTTTGCAGGGAGAATTTGTCGATGTAGTACAAACCGTCGGTGTAGGTTGCGCACGATGCGTAGAATTCGGCGTAGTTAAAAACTTCACCTTTCTCTTCTTTTATTTGTTCTGGTGTTTGCGATTTATGCGCATCAACAAATGTGTCGATTTGGCCACGGATATCTTTTCTGATGCGAGTATTTAATTCGGCCATCGTAGAACGGGAAAAGAGGTCGTTGAGGGTAATTGCCGCGCCGTTGGCTAAATCGAAGCTGAGCGGTACATTGTACGATTCGCAATACGCTCCGCAGCCTTCGACAAACATATTCATGGTCAGGATTTTTTCGTCGCGAAATTCAACCGTGTAGTTAAGGTTTGCGGTGGGATTCATGGCTGATTTCGCAAACTGGTTTACTGTGGCCTGCGGAGTATTACCCGGTAGCTGATTGATAAAGGTTGCGAAAATATAATCGTTAATACGTTTCGCAACCTTGGGGTTATCCGTCGAGGAAAACCATGGCACGCGATATTGCATTTCAGTGCTTCCGGGATAGCGATACTCAATACTCTTTATGTCGAGTTGCGTCGCTGTGGCATAACCGGAAAGGAGCAATAAAGCCACTCCACTCAGATATCCTTTCATTATGATTCCTTATAAGGGAGTGGCCTGAAGATTTACTCGTAGTAGTTATAGATTCCCGCTGCCATCACCAGTTGTGATGCAACTTCGTAAGCCTTTTCACGACTGACCAGAAGATCAATGATTTTCAAACCGAAATCGATTGAGGTTCCCGGTCCCTGGCTGGTTAACAGGTTGACGCGCGGATCCCATACGACGCGCTTGTCCTGCCATTGATCAGCGGGGATTTGGTCTTTCAGCGCCGGGTAGCCGGTCATGTTGCCGATGGGAAAAATGTCGTGTGGGACGAGGACGGTGGCAGCCGCGGCACAGATTGCCGCGACAATGCGTCCGGAGCGATGAAACTGCTTCACGGTTTCGACCAGCAGAGGGCTGTCGCGAAAACACTCGGCGCCTTTAATACCGCCCGGCAGTACGATAATGTCGAAATCGCCGTCAGCAACTTCGACTAATGGCGCATCCGCCAGCAGTTTCACACCGCGCGAGCACACGATCGTCAGGTTGCCATCGCTGGCGACGCTGGCGGTTGTGACCTTAATTCCGCCGCGAACCAGTAGATCGATAGTAGTAACCGCTTCGGTTTCTTCACTACCAGGGGCGAGACATACCAGTGCTTGAGCGCTCATACTCACTTTCCTTTCTTTTAACCATTTCAAACAGGCGGGCATTTTCCGGAACGGCGATGCCGTGCGCGCGTGCACGTTTTAACAAATAACCGGTAATGTAGTCGATCTCGGTATGACGCATGGCGCGAATGTCCTGCAGCATAGATGAGATATTTTCCGCCGTACTGTCAATCACTTGCTCGACATAATAGCGTAAATCATCCGCTGATGTGTGGTGGCCTTCGCGTTCGATCACCGCTGCTACTTCCTCACAGATGAGCGCTATTTTTTCAGGATGATGGCGTAGCTCACCGTTTGGGCAATCCCATAATGCGGTCAGCGGGTTAATGACGCAGTTGACGGCCAGCTTGCGCCACAGCTCGGCGCGAATGGTGTTGTGCCAGGCGACGTCCGGCAGCACCTCTTGCAGGGTTTCAGCCAGATAGCTGAAATCGCCGTCTTGCTCACGCGCCGGCCCAATACGCGTTGTTCCCTGAGCGACATGAATGATGACGTTCCCGTCACGGCGTGCTGCGTGGGTGGTGGTACCCATCAGCAAGGGTTGCTTAATGTTATGTAACTCTTCAATCGTCCCCATGCCGTTGTGAATAAGCAGAATGGGCGTGGTTTCAGGCAGAATTGCAGACAGGCCTTTTACCGCATCAGAAACCTGCCAGGCCTTCAGGGTGACCAGCAGCAGGTCACTTTTTGCCAAAAAGTCGGGGTCATTTGCCGTCAGGGATTCATTAAAAACTGAGCCATCCGTGTCGATCAGGTTTACGCTGCAGTAGGGTTGCGGTACGCGCAGCCACCCTTGCACCTCATGTCCATGTTTGCACAGCGCTGTAAGCCATAGCTGTCCTAACGCTCCACATCCCAGTACGGTAATTTTCATTCTTCCTCCTCACCTGCAACAGCACCAGGTGTTAATCCATATCGACCGCACCCTATTATTGTTCGCAGATGTCGCTACCACGTACAATGAAAGGATACAGCCTAGTATAGCGCTGTCTGTTGAGTAACTTTGCAGGTATTATGCTTCGCATCAAAAATGAAGGGAGAGGAAAAGATGCCATCTTTCGATATTGTCTCTGAAGTTGATCTTCAGGAAGCCCGTAACGCGGTGGATAACGCCAGCCGTGAAGTCGAGTCACGCTTTGATTTTCGTGGCGTTGAAGCCACTTTTGAGCTGAATGAGTCAAATAAGACGATTAAGGTGCTGAGCGAGTCTGATTTTCAGGTTAATCAGCTGCTGGATATTTTGCGTGCCAAGCTGATGAAACGCGGTATTGAAGGCACCTCGCTGGACGTACCAGAAACTTTCGTGCACAGCGGTAAAACCTGGTTTGTTGAAGCTAAGCTGAAGCAGGGCATTGAAAGCGCGGTGCAAAAGAAAATCGTTAAGCTGATCAAAGACAGCAAGCTGAAGGTGCAGGCGCAGATTCAGGGTGAAGAAATTCGTGTGACCGGTAAGGCGCGTGACGATCTGCAATCCGTCATGGCGCTGGTTCGCGGTGGCGATCTCGGCCAGCCGTTCCAGTTTAAAAACTTCCGTGATTAAGTCGTAATGCCTGATCCGGCCTACAGGTCGCACACGCTATTTGTAGGCCGGACGAGACGTTAGTTACCATCCGGTAATCATCACGTCTGGCTGATGGCCTGCTCAACCTCAAATCGATTGGTGACTTTGCTGTCGATTTTCACGTAGGCCGAATGCTCTTTCGCCACAATTAACACTTCGCTTATTCCTTCTTTTGCCAGCAGGCGCTGCTTTAACGTGTCATCTGCGGCAATTTCTGGTGGAATTTCCACACGCAGGCTGCTGACATACGGCGGCTCTTTCATTGTGCTTGCCACAATCAACCAAACTGCCGCCAGCAGCGCACTGGCCAGAAATACGGCCTGACCATCAAACATTTCAACCACCCAACCGCCGAGCGAACCGCCAATCGCCACGCCAAGAAACTGGCTGGTGGAGTAAACACCCATTGCCGTGCCTTTGTAACCCGCAGGCGATTCTTTGCTGATAAGCGAGGGGAGGAGAGCTTCCATCAGGTTGAAGGCGAGGAAGAAAATCTGCACCCCCGCAATCAGGCCCCAGAAACGCACGTTAGCGCTCCACAATACAATCTCTGCAATAAGGATCAGTAACACGCAGGCGAGGAACACGCGTTTCATCTTGCGCTTCACTTCGGCGTAAATGATGAACGGCACCACGGAAACAAAGGATAGCAGCATCGTCACCAGATAAATTTTCCAGTGTTCTGCGGCGGGGAAACCGGCTTTCGCCAGTTGTCCTGGTAACGCGACGAAAGTGGACATCAGCAAAATGTGCAGGCACATAATGCCGAAATTGAGCTTCAGCAGTTTGGGCTCCGCCAGCACTTTGCTGAAGCTATCTTTTACCATGCCCGATTCACGGTTTAGTACGTGGCTGGTGCTATTGGGAACGACCCAAATGGTCAGCACGATACCCGTGGTAGCAAGGGCGGCAATCATCCAGAACAGCGCGTGGAGCCCCAGCGCATGGGTAACGATTGGCCCCAGCACCATCGCAATGGCAAAGGTGATACCAAAGCTGACGCCGATAAACGCCATCGCTTTGGTGCGGTTTTGCTCGCGGGTTAAGTCGGAAAGCAGCGCCATCACGGCCGCGGCAATTGCTCCGGAACCTTGCAATGCGCGACCAAGAATAATGCCCCAGATTGAATCGGAGAGCGCGGCAATCACGCTGCCGAGAACGAATACCGCCAGTCCGCCGACAATAAGCGGCTTACGACCAATGCGGTCAGAGAGCAGACCAAAGGGGATCTGGAAGACGGCTTGCGCCAGGCCGTAAATGCCGATGGCAAGGCCAATCAACGCTTCGCTGGCGCCCTGTAGCGCCATACCGTACGTGGTCAGAACCGGTAGAACCATAAACATGCCAAGCATGCGCAACGAGAATACGGTCCCTAAACCCCAGGTGGCGCGCAACTCACCGGGCGTCATTTTGTAATCGTTCATTCCCACCTCTGTATTAATTTCGCGCCTAGTGTAAAGCGCTAAGCAGGCTGGGTAAATATGCGCTTTATTAACAAATGTTGGGGTTGTGAGGGGAGTCGGCTGGAAACGAAAATGCCGGATGACGATACTCACGTATCTTATCCGGCCTACAAGCAATGTGCTTTTTTGTAGGCCGGATAAGGCGTCAGCCGCCATCCGGCATAGAAGATGTGACGATTAACTTACCAGACGTAAGTCAGCAGGTTCTGCGAGTTTGGCACCATAAAGTCGACAGACATCATCACAGAAAGCGCGGTAATGGCGATGATGGAGAAACCGAACAGCTTGCGCGCCCAGACTTTGTCATCTTCCACTTTATAACCGCGCAGCGCCATGCCCAACCACCAGACGCTCACCGCCGCAGCAACAATCAGGTATTTATAACCTGCATAGCCGCCCAGGGTTAGCATCAGCGTGGCGATAGCAAATGCGATGATATACAGCGTGATATGGTTTTTCGCGACTGAAATGCCTTTCACCACCGGCAGTACTGGGATGTTGGCAGCCTGATAATCCTTAAAGCGGAAAATCGCAATCGCGTAAGAGTGCGGCATCTGCCACAGGCTGAAAATAGCCAGCAGAATCAGCGCACCGCTATCGAACTCACCGGTTACGGCGCAGTAGCCAATCACCGGCGGCGCAGCGCCGGAGAGTGAGCCAATCAGCGTGCCATAAACGGAATGGCGCTTCATGTACAGGCTATAGACGCCCACATAGACCACGAAGCCCATTACCCCCAGCCAGCAGGCCAGAGGGTTCGCGCCAAACCACAGCAGCATAAAGCCAGCAATACCCAGCAGGGTGGCGTATACCAGTGAGACCGCAGGGGAAATCAGACCTTTAACCAGCACGCGGTTTTTGGTCCTCTCCATCTTCCTGTCGATATCCCTGTCGATGTAGTTGTTAAATACACAACCCGACGCCACAACCAGTGACACCCCAACCAGCGTGTAGATAAACAGGGGATAATCAATGCTGCCTTTCGAGGCCAGCAGGAACCCCCCAATCACCGAGATCAGGTTGCCAAAGATGATGCCTGGTTTCGTTACTTGCAGGTATTGCTTAAACATCATAATCGCCGCTCTTAGTGCATCATCATGTTGTAGTTAAGGTTCCACATAATCCAGATGGAGCCCACAACCAGGATGGCGATGATTAGCACAGTAAAGACAAAGGCCGTCATGTTCCAACCTTCATCAGATTTGCTATTCATGTGCAGGAAGCACACCAGGTGCACCAGAATCTGTACCACTGCCATTGCCAGAATAGTTCCCAGAATGACGGCCGGAGAGGCAGAACCTGTCATCACCATCCAGAACGGAATGACCGTCAGGATGATCGACAGGATAAAACCTGTCATGTAGGTTTTTACGCTGCCATGGGATGCGCCGCCGCTCTCGTTAGCATGACTCATTACATCGCCCCCATCAGATAAACAACAGTGAACACACAGATCCATACCACATCCAGGAAGTGCCAGAACAGGCTCAGGCACATGATGCGGGTACGGTTAGTACTGGTCAGGCCGCGACGAGCGACTTGCACCATCAGAACCGCCATCCAGATAAGACCGGAGGTGACGTGCAGACCGTGCGTGCCGACCAGCGCGAAGAACGCAGACAGGAAACCGCTACGATCCGGGCCCATGCCGTTAACAATCAGGTGATGGAATTCATAGAGTTCCATCCCGATGAATCCGGCACCGAACAAGAAGGTCAACGCCAGCCAGGAGATAACCTGGCTCTTGTTGTTCTTGTACATGGCAATCGCTGCCATGCCGTAAGTAATGGAGCTGAATAACAGCAGGAATGTTTCAACCAGAACGAACGGCAGTTCAAAAATGTCTTTACCTGTTGGGCCACCTGCGGTGCCGTTCACCAGAACGGCATAGGTTGCAAACAGAATAGAGAACAGAATGCAGTCGCTCATCAGGTAGACCCAGAATCCGAAGATCTTGGTCTGGCCTGCATCGTGGTGCCCGTGTTCGTGCGCGTGGGCAGTCGCGTGCGTTAAAGTATCAGTTGCCATTTTTCAGCCCTGCCTTAGTAATCTCATCGAAATGCTGGTTTTCCAGTTTTTCGACTTCCGGGACCGGCACGTAGTAATCCACGTCTTCATCAAAGCTTTTCACAATCCAGCTGATGATCATGCCTGCGAAGCTTGCAATCGCCAGCCACCAGATATGCCAGATCATGGCGAAACCAAACAGTGTTGCGAAGGCGGTAATGACGATACCGGCACCGCTGTTCTTCGGCATATGAATTTCTTCATAGTGCGCAGGCTGCTTGTACGCTTCACCTTTTTCTTTCATTTCCCAGAAGGCATCACGCTCGTGAACGTGCGGCACAACGGCAAAGTTATAGAACGGAGGCGGGGAAGAGGTTGCCCATTCCAGCGTACGACCACCCCATGGGTCACCGGTCAGGTCACGGTTCTGCTCGCGGTCGCGAATAGAAACGTAGATCTGAATCAGCTGGCACAGGATACCCAATGCAATCAGCGCGGCACCGCAGGCGGCAACGACCAGCATCGGATGGAACTGTGGGTCAATCTGCTGGCTGAGACGACGGGTCATACCCATGAAGCCCAGCACGTACAGCGGCATAAATGCCACGAAGAAGCCGATGATCCAGAACCAGAATGCGCGTTTACCCCAGGTTTCGTTCAGCGTGAAGCCAAACGCTTTTGGCCACCAGTAGGTCATACCTGCGAAGCAGCCAAATACGACGCCGCCGATAATAACGTTATGGAAGTGCGCAATCAGGAACAGACTGTTGTGCAGTACGAAGTCTGCGCCCGGAACCGCCAACAGTACGCCGGTCATGCCGCCGACTGAGAAGGTCACGATAAAGCCAATCGTCCACAGCATCGCTGAGTGGAATACGATACGGCCCTGATACATGGTGAACAGCCAGTTGAAGATCTTCACCCCGGTCGGGATGGCGATAATCATGGTGGTAATACCGAAGAAGGCGTTTACGTTAGCGCCTGCACCCATGGTGAAGAAGTGGTGCAGCCAAACAACGAACGACAGAACGGTGATACACACGGTTGCCCACACCAGCGAGGTGTAACCAAACAGACGTTTACGTGAGAAGGTTGCTGCGATTTCGGAGAACACCCCGAAGACCGGCAGAACCAGGATATACACTTCCGGATGGCCCCAGGCCCAAATCAGGTTGATGTACATCATCATGTTGCCGCCCATATCGTTGGTAAAGAAATGGGTACCCAGATAGCGATCCAGGGTCAGCAACGCGACGGTAACCGTCAGGATTGGGAAAGAGGCGATAATCAGGATGTTCGCGCACAGAGACGCCCAGCTGAATACCGGCATCTTGAACATGGTCATTCCTGGTGCACGCATCTTAATGATGGTCACAAAGAAGTTGATACCGGTCAGGGTTGTACCAATACCGGACAACTGGACTGCCCATATCCAATAATCGACCCCGACGCTTGGACTGTACTCTATTCCCGAGAGCGGCGGATACGCCAGCCAACCGGTCTGCGCGAATTCACCCACGCCCAGAGACAGGTTAACCAGGATTACGCCGACAACGGTGAACCAGAAGCTCAGGTTGTTCAGGAACGGGAATGCAACGTCACGTGCACCGATCTGCAGTGGAACCACCAGGTTCATCAGACCGATAACAAATGGCATTGCCACGAAGAAGATCATAATCACGCCGTGAGCCGTGAAGATCTGATCGTAGTGGTGAGGAGGCAGGAAGCCCGCTTCACCCGCAGAAGCCAGCGCTTGCTGACTACGCATCATGATGGCGTCGGCAAAGCCACGAATCAACATGACGATTGCAACAATGACATACATGATGCCAAGGCGTTTGTGGTCAACCGAAGTCAGCCACTCTTTCCACAGGTAGGTCCACTTACCGAAGTAAGTGATTAGGCCCAGTAAGGCCGCACCACCGATGATAATGGCAGCGATCGTAACCATGACAATGGGTTCATGGAACGGCACTGCATCCAGCGTCAATTTTCCGAACATCGTATTCTTCCTCGGCCCCTTAGTGAGCGGATTCCGCGTGGCTCATGTCCATGCCTTCCATGCCTTCGTGTGCGTTGTGCTCACCTTCGGGTTGGGTCATGTCCATGCTCTTACCGTGAGCCATAAATTTGTTAATAACATCTTTAAACAAATCGGGTTTCACGTTGGAGAAGTATTCCACCTGGTTGTATTCGCTTGGCACAGCCACTTTCTCGAACGCAGCCATGTCGCTCATGGTGTTCGTGGACTGTTTAGCTTTAGCAACCCATTGGTCGAATTCGGCGCGGTCCTTTGTTGCGATAGCCTTGAACTTCATACCGGAGAAGCCTGGTCCGCTATAGCTTGCGGAGATACCATCATAAGTACCGACTTCGTTGGCGATCAGATGCAGTCGAGTCTGCATACCGGCCATGGCATAAATCTGGCTACCCAGACGCGGGATAAAGAAGGAGTTCATCACGGAGTTGGATGTCACTTTGAACTCAACCGGAGTATTCGCCGGGAAGGCGATTTCATTCACGGTAGCGATACCCTGTTCCGGATAGATGAAGAACCATTTCCAGTCCATGGAAACCACTTCGATGGTAATGGGCTTCTCGTCATGCGCCAGCGGTTTGCTTGGCTCAAGAGCGTGAGTGGTTTTCCAGGTCAGAACGGCAAGGAAAATGATGATTAAGATCGGCACCGTCCAGACCACAGCTTCCACTTTATTGGAGTGTGACCAGTTCGGGCTGTACTTCGCATCTTTATTGCTTGCACGATACTTCCAGGCAAAACCAACAGCCATCAAGATGGCAGGAATAACGACAATCAACATCAGGCCAAATGCCGTCAGTATCAGTGAACGTTGTTCCAGTCCAATCTGTCCTTTAGGGTCAAGCAGCGCAGAATTACAGCCACTGAGTAACGCAGTGCCTGCAATTAATGACAACCATCCCAAACTTTTATTGTATTTCCTGAGTCTCATTTAACGACCTCAATTCCACGGGACCGGGTGGCGTTTAAAGTGTGAGGGCATTTTACGGGAAGGTTACATTACTGTAAACATCCTTGGATCTGTGTTACTGGGTTCTGCCGTGCATGTCACATATGTTGCAATATATGTCGCTTTGACTTTAAGAACCTGTTGCAACATCACGTTATAACGAAAGCAGGCAGGTGGGGGGCAGGCTGAGGGCAATTGGTATAACCAATACGAAAATAAAACAATTGTTTAACAATTGATTATCAATAAAAAGACAAATTGGGAACAAAAAATAAATCTGTAGTGGCTGAATCGAGTAAGGAAAATAAAATATATAAAAGGCGTCAATAATTTCCAAATTCTTTGGCGCACAAAATAACAAATATTATTTTTATCAATTGTTGTTTATTTAGCCGTTATAATTACGCAAGGTGATTACAACGGCTTATTAATACGGTTTTTTACGCCAGACGGTTTTTGCGCAGAGCCAGATAATCCAGCAATCCACCAAAAATCACCCCGCAGACCGCGACCGCCACCGAGACTTCAAGCAGTTCCGGCAGGAAGGAGAAGTTGGTGTAATCCAGCGCGTTCATGGTTAACAGTAGCAGCCAAACCAGCAGCAGGCAGCAGCCCACTACCAATGTCATTAATGCCAGACTGTACGCTCCACGAAATTCCGTACGCGGAATAAAGCTTTCATTTTGCCAGCTATGTTCCAGGGTCTGGCGACATACCAGCAGCAGTATGAGGCCGGGGATCGCGGCAAACACGGAGAACAGATAAAACGTCGGCCAGCCGTGTGCTTCGACAAACCAACCCGCTACCGGGCCAACGTAAACGCGACCAACGGCTGAAAGCGCGGAGAGCAGGGCGAACTGGGTCGCTGAGAAGGACTTATTGCACAGCGTCATTAATAAAGCGACAAACGCCGCAGTGCCCATTCCGCCACACAGGTTTTCAAAGAAGACGGCGGCCGCCATACTGAACATGTGTTTGTCAGTGATGGACAATAGCCAGTAGCCTGCATTTGACGCCCCTTGCAGAATGCCAAATATCAGCAATGCGCGGAACAGCGAAAGGCGCTGCATCAGGATCCCGCCGTACAATGCACCAACGATGGTTGCCAGAAGCCCGAGCGTTTTATTCACCACACCAACCTCACCCGCATCAAATCCAACGCCGCGGATCAAAAAGGTGGTGGTCAGGCTCATGGCGAAGGCATCCCCGAGCTTATACAGCACAATAAGCAGCAGGATAAGCCAGGCGTTGTTACGACCAAAGAAGTCGCGCAGCGGAGCCGCAACCGCCTGTTCCAGCGTTTTAGGTACCGGAATGGTATCAGTCGGTTCAGGTGCTAACAGGGTGGCGATGATACAAGGAATCAACAGCGCTGCCATCAGCCAGTACATCCCTTGCCAGCCCAGCCAGCGATCGGCCATCCACAGGGCCAGTCCGCCTGAAACCAGCATCCCTAATCGATAGCCCAGCACGCTGATAGCCGCGCCGGTGCCGCGCTCTTCTGCGGGCAACACGTCGGTTTTCCAGGCATCAAAGACGATATCCTGCGAGGCCGAGCAAAAAGCGATCACTACTGCGAGTGCGGCCATCCAGCGTAACTGTGTGCCAGGCTCCAGAAAGCCCATCGCGGCGATAGAAATTAACAACAGCACCTGGGTCGCCAGCAGCCAGCCGCGACGTCGACCTAAAAACGGTGGCGTGTAACGGTCCATCAACGGGGACCAGAGAAACTTAAATACGTAGGCCTGACCTACCAGGGAAAAGAAACCGATGGTTTTAAGATCGATATTCTCGACCGTCATCCACGCCTGAAGCGTACCGGAGGTGAGTGCGAGCGGTAAACCGGAGGCGAACCCCAGAATAAGCAGGATAGCTGAGCGTGGTTGCTGAAAAATACGTAAGTAATGACTGGACATGGGCTTCTATAGGCCCGACGAACGCCGGGCCATATGGGCAGAAATTAACGAGCGTTCTGCTTGATGAAATCGTGAACGCTGGTGTCCTGAGACATATCAGCGATGGTGTCGGTCAGCACGCTGTTAACGGCGTCAGCGATATTTTTGTTAGAGGCCTGCAGTGCGCCTTCAACAGAATAGCTTGCGCGGTAGTTTTTGGTCATCTTGTTGCCGTTAGCAGCGGTCGCAATGATGGCGATATCTGCTTTGGTGGCAATGTTATAGCGCACGCTACCCTGAGACAAGTCAGCGTACAGCTGGCTAACAATGATTTGCAGGTTTACAGCGCCGTTTGGTCCAATCATATAACCGCGTGCGGTCATCTGTTTTTCCAGTACTTCTTGCAGCAGGAAGCGCAGATCGCGGGACGCAGTCAGCGTAACCAGCTGGTTGTCGCGGGTGACTTTTGCCAGCGCTTGATCCTGACGCTGGTCGGCACCGTTGATGCTAACGGTCACGCCCATCAGGCTTGGGTCCTGCTGTGGCAGGGTAATTTTCGGGGAGACTTCAATAGTGGTCGGCGGCGTTGCGCATCCAGCTAACATGAACATCGCGACTAACGGGAATAGGATTTTTTTAAACATGCCAGGGCTCTCAGCGAATCTAAATTGTATGGTTAGAGAAAATTCCCGCCATCATAACATCGCCAACGATGAGGGGAAGTGGGTAACGCATGTAAATTCATTGTGTTGTCCGTTTTATGACTTTGTGGAGACCATAAACGGACTTTTTGCAATAAAACGAAGTGAGGATTCAGTGAACTTCATCCGTTTGGCTGAGAAAATCAGACAAGCGCTAATTTTTTGTTGCTAAGGTGTAATGAAAACGGTAAAAGCGGCTAGTATTTAAAGGGATGGGTGACATCTCAGCGTTGTCGGAGGAAAATTTCATGATGATTCGTGAGCAAATAGAAGAAAAATTAAGGGCAGCGTTCGAACCCGTGTTCCTCGAAGTTGTGGATGAAAGCTATCGTCACAATGTCCCGGCTGGTTCTGAAAGCCACTTTAAGGTTGTGCTGGTTAGCGATCGCTTTACAGGTGAACGTTTTCTTAATCGTCATCGGATGATTTACAGCACGTTAACGGCGGAGCTTTCCACAACCGTTCACGCACTTGCCCTGCATACCTACACCATTAAGGAGTGGGAAGCGTTGCAGGATACGATTTTTGCATCGCCTCCGTGTCGTGGGGCGGGAAGCATCGCGTAAAACGGATTTGCAACAACCGACGCTTTTCCAGTATGTTGCTACAGATTATGTGAAAACGGCCTGCGGGCCGTTTTGTTTTGTCTGAATTCTGGGGCAGTCGTACAGTATTCAGACAAAAATTAGCCGGGAATTGTGAAAAAAGCCGCAGCAACGCGCGATAACCGTTCTCGACTCATAAAAGTGATGCCGCTATAATGCGCGTCTTATTTTTCGGAATGTCTTCGGGATGATTCTGACGACAGGGAATGTGATTGCTTATGAGAACATCCCAGTTCCGCGAAGCCAACAACCTGTGCTTGCGGAGAAGAGTTGACCGAGCACTGTGATTTTTTGAGGTAACAAGATGCAAGTTTCAGTTGAAACCACTCAAGGCCTTGGCCGCCGTGTAACGATTACTATCGCTGCTGACAGCATCGAGACCGCTGTGAAAAGCGAGCTGGTCAACGTAGCGAAGAAAGTGCGTATTGACGGTTTCCGCAAAGGAAAAGTACCGATGAATGTTGTTGCTCAGCGTTATGGCGCATCTGTTCGCCAGGACGTTCTGGGCGACCTGATGAGCCGCAACTTCGTTGACGCGATCATCAAAGAAAAAATCAATCCGGCTGGCGCACCGAACTACGTTCCGGGCGAATACAAACTGGGTGAAGATTTTACTTACGCGGTAGAGTTCGAAGTTTACCCGGAAGTTGAGCTGACTGGTCTGGAAGCAATCGAAGTTGAAAAACCGGTTGTTGAAGTCACCGACGCTGACGTTGACGTGATGCTGGATACCCTGCGTAAGCAGCAGGCTACCTGGAAAGACAAAGACGGCGCTGCTGATGCAGAAGACCGTGTAACCATCGACTTCACCGGTTCTGTAGACGGCGAAGAGTTCGAAGGCGGCAAAGCGTCTGACTTCGTACTGGCGATGGGTCAGGGTCGTATGATCCCAGGCTTTGAAGAAGGCGTTAAAGGCCACAAAGCTGGCGAAGAGTTCACTATCGACGTGACTTTCCCGGAAGAGTACCACGCTGAAAACCTGAAAGGTAAAGCAGCTAAGTTCGTTATCAACCTGAAGAAAGTTGAAGAACGCGAACTGCCGGAACTGACTGAAGAATTCATCAAACGTTTCGGCGTTGAAGATGGTTCCGTAGCAGGTCTGCGCGCTGAAGTACGCAAAAACATGGAACGCGAGCTGAAAGGCGCTGTGCGTAACCGCGTTAAGTCTCAGGCGATCGAAGGTCTGGTAAAAGCTAACGACATCGACGTTCCGGCTGCGCTGATCGACAGCGAAATCGACGTTCTGCGTCGTCAGGCTGCACAGCGTTTCGGCGGCAACGAGAAACAAGCTCTGGAACTGCCGCGTGAACTGTTCGAAGAACAGGCTAAGCGTCGCGTAGTTGTTGGTCTGCTGCTGGGCGAAGTGATTCGCACCAACGAACTGAAAGCTGACGAAGATCGCGTTAAAGGCCTGATCGAAGAGATGGCTTCTGCTTACGAAGATCCGAAAGAAGTGGTTGAGTTCTACAGCAAAAATAAAGAGCTGATGGACAACATGCGTAACGTCGCTCTGGAAGAGCAGGCTGTTGAAGCCGTTCTGGCGAAAGCGAAAGTGACTGAAAAAGCCACTTCCTTCAACGAGCTGATGAACCAGCAGGCGTAATTCGTCGCTTTTTTAGCACGAATTTCGTACGCAAGCCCGTCACCTTTTGGTGGCGGGTTTTTTTTTGTCACGCATTTTGCATGGGAAGAGTGCGAAAACAGCGTTTCAGTGTTAGCGTTACAACAAAAGATTGTTATGCTTGAATTATGGCGATGTCGTACCCATTACTGAGGGACTAGCTGATAATCCGTCCATAAGGTTACAATCAGCACAGCAGGTTTTTTCAAATTTAATCCAGGAGACGGAAATGTCATACAGCGGCGAACGAGATAACTTTGCACCCCATATGGCGCTGGTGCCGATGGTCATTGAACAGACCTCACGTGGTGAGCGCTCTTTTGATATCTATTCTCGTCTACTTAAGGAACGCGTCATTTTTCTGACCGGCCAGGTCGAAGACCATATGGCTAACCTGATCGTGGCGCAGATGCTGTTCCTGGAAGCAGAAAACCCAGAAAAAGATATCTACCTGTACATCAACTCCCCTGGTGGAGTGATCACTGCCGGGATGTCTATCTATGACACCATGCAGTTTATTAAGCCGGACGTCAGCACCATTTGTATGGGCCAGGCGGCCTCAATGGGGGCGTTCCTGCTGACCGCCGGGGCGAAAGGCAAACGTTTTTGCCTGCCTAACTCTCGCGTCATGATCCACCAGCCTCTGGGCGGTTACCAGGGCCAGGCAACGGATATTGAAATTCATGCCCGTGAAATCCTGAAGGTAAAAGGGCGCATGAACGAACTTATGGCGCATCATACGGGTCAATCTCTTGAGCAGATTGAACGTGATACCGAGCGCGATCGCTTCCTCTCCGCTTCTGAAGCGGTAGAGTACGGTCTGGTCGACTCGATTTTGACCCATCGTAATTAATGCCCAGTGCGCAGGTGTGCCGCTATAATTACCTGGAGCGGCACAACGCTGACTAGCGTCTTGCGCCTGAGAATGGCATTTGCGTCGTCGTGTGCGGCACAAAGAACAAAGAAGAGGTTTTGACCCATGACAGATAAACGCAAAGATGGCTCGGGCAAATTGTTGTACTGCTCTTTTTGCGGCAAAAGCCAGCATGAAGTGCGTAAGCTGATTGCCGGTCCATCCGTGTATATCTGCGACGAATGTGTTGATTTATGCAACGACATCATTCGCGAAGAGATTAAGGAAGTAGCACCGCACCGTGAACGCAGTGCGCTGCCGACGCCACATGAAATTCGCAACCACCTGGACGATTACGTTATCGGTCAGGAGCAGGCGAAGAAAGTGCTGGCGGTCGCGGTATACAACCATTACAAACGTCTGCGCAACGGCGACACCAGCAATGGGGTTGAGTTGGGCAAAAGTAACATCCTGCTGATTGGTCCGACGGGTTCCGGTAAAACGCTTCTGGCTGAAACGCTGGCGCGCCTGCTGGACGTTCCGTTCACTATGGCCGACGCCACCACGCTGACCGAAGCCGGTTATGTGGGTGAAGATGTTGAAAATATTATTCAGAAACTGTTGCAGAAGTGCGATTACGACGTGCAGAAAGCACAGCGTGGGATCGTCTATATCGATGAAATCGACAAGATTTCTCGTAAGTCTGATAACCCGTCCATTACCCGTGACGTTTCTGGCGAAGGCGTACAGCAGGCGCTGTTGAAACTGATCGAAGGTACGGTTGCTGCCGTTCCGCCGCAGGGTGGTCGTAAACATCCTCAGCAGGAATTCCTGCAGGTTGATACCTCCAAGATCCTGTTTATCTGCGGTGGTGCCTTTGCCGGTCTGGATAAAGTGATTGCTAACCGTGTTGAAACTGGCTCCGGCATTGGTTTTGGCGCAACGGTAAAAGCACAGTCTGATAAAGCCAGCGAAGGTGAACTGCTGTCGCAGGTCGAACCGGAAGATCTGATCAAATTTGGTCTGATCCCTGAGTTCATCGGTCGTCTGCCGGTTGTGGCAACCCTGAGCGAACTGAGTGAAGAAGCGCTGATTCAGATCCTCAAAGAGCCGAAAAATGCCCTGACCAAGCAGTACCAGGCGTTGTTCAATCTTGAAGGTGTTGATCTGGAGTTCCGTGAGGAAGCGCTGGATGCGATCGCCAAGAAAGCGATGGCGCGTAAAACCGGTGCCCGTGGTCTGCGTTCTATCGTCGAAGCCGCGCTGCTCGACACCATGTACGATCTGCCTTCTATGGAAGACGTCGAAAAAGTGGTGATCGACGAGTCGGTGATTGGCGGCCAGAGCAAGCCATTGCTGATTTACGGTAAGCCGGAAGCACAGCAGGCATCTGGCGAATAATTCATCAATTCATACAGACATTTAATTAAAAAGGGGGGATTTTATCTCCCCTTTTATTTTTCCGTAAACATGGCGTTGAATGTGTGGGAAACATCCCCATATACTGACATACATGTTAAAGGTGGTGTGAAGCACAGTCGTACCACCTGATTACCTGGCGGAAACTAAACTAAGAGAGAGCTCTATGAATCCTGAGCGTTCTGAACGCATTGAAATCCCCGTATTGCCGTTGCGCGATGTGGTGGTTTATCCGCACATGGTCATACCCTTATTTGTAGGGCGGGAAAAATCTATCCGTTGTCTGGAAGCGGCTATGGACCATGATAAAAAAATCATGCTGGTCGCACAGAAAGAAGCGTCAACGGATGAGCCGGGTGTAAACGATCTTTTCACCGTCGGGACCGTGGCCTCTATTCTGCAGATGCTGAAACTGCCTGACGGCACCGTAAAAGTGCTGGTCGAGGGGTTACAGCGCGCGCGTATTTCAGCGCTGTCTGACAACGGCGAGCATTTCTCTGCGAAAGCAGAGTACCTTGACTCGCCTGCTATTGATGAGCGCGAACAGGAAGTGCTGGTGCGTACTGCTATCAGCCAGTTCGAAGGTTACATCAAGCTGAACAAGAAAATCCCACCAGAAGTGCTGACGTCGCTGAACAGCATCGACGATCCTGCACGTCTGGCGGACACCATCGCTGCGCACATGCCGCTGAAGCTGGCTGACAAACAGTCCGTGCTGGAGATGTCCGACGTTAACGAACGTCTGGAATATCTGATGGCGATGATGGAGTCTGAAATCGATCTGCTGCAGGTTGAGAAACGCATTCGCAACCGCGTGAAAAAGCAGATGGAAAAATCCCAGCGTGAGTACTATCTGAACGAGCAGATGAAAGCTATTCAGAAAGAGCTCGGCGAGATGGACGATGCGCCGGACGAAAACGAAGCGCTAAAGCGTAAGATCGACGCGGCGAAAATGCCGAAAGAGGCAAAAGAGAAAGCGGAAGCGGAACTGCAGAAGCTGAAAATGATGTCTCCGATGTCGGCGGAAGCGACCGTAGTGCGTGGCTACATCGACTGGATGGTTCAGGTACCGTGGAATGCGCGTAGCAAGGTCAAAAAAGACCTGCGTCAGGCGCAGGAAATCCTCGATACCGACCATTACGGTCTGGAACGCGTCAAAGATCGTATCCTTGAGTATCTCGCGGTTCAAAGCCGTGTGAACAAAATCAAGGGACCGATCCTGTGTCTGGTTGGGCCGCCGGGGGTAGGTAAAACTTCTCTGGGGCAGTCCATCGCCAAGGCGACCGGGCGTAAATACATCCGTATGGCGCTGGGCGGCGTGCGTGATGAGGCTGAAATTCGCGGTCACCGCCGGACCTATATCGGTTCTATGCCGGGTAAACTGATCCAGAAAATGGCTAAAGTGGGTGTTAAAAACCCGCTGTTCCTGCTTGATGAGATCGACAAAATGTCTTCCGACATGCGTGGCGATCCGGCTTCCGCACTGCTTGAGGTGCTGGATCCAGAGCAGAACGTGGCGTTCAGCGATCACTACCTGGAAGTGGACTACGATCTCAGCGACGTGATGTTCGTTGCGACCTCTAACTCCATGAATATTCCGGCGCCGTTGCTGGATCGTATGGAAGTGATCCGTCTGTCCGGTTATACCGAAGACGAGAAGCTGAATATTGCAAAACGTCACCTGTTGCCGAAACAGATTGAGCGTAACGCGCTGAAAAAAGGTGAGCTGACGGTCGACGATAGCGCCATTGTAGGCATTATTCGTTACTACACCCGTGAAGCGGGCGTGCGTAGTCTGGAGCGCGAAATCTCCAAACTGTGCCGTAAAGCGGTGAAACAGCTGTTGCTCGACAAGTCGCTGAAACATATCGAGATCAATGGCGATAATCTGCACGACTATCTGGGCGTACAGCGCTTTGATTATGGCCGCGCGGACAACGAAAACCGCGTTGGTCAGGTAACCGGCCTGGCGTGGACGGAAGTGGGCGGCGATCTGTTGACCATCGAAACCGCCTGCGTACCGGGTAAAGGTAAACTGACCTACACCGGTTCTCTGGGTGAAGTCATGCAGGAATCTATTCAGGCTGCACTGACCGTGGTACGTGCGCGTGCGGAAAAACTGGGTATTAATCCGGACTTTTACGAAAAACGCGACATTCACGTTCACGTACCTGAAGGAGCGACGCCGAAAGATGGCCCAAGTGCGGGTATTGCCATGTGTACCGCGCTGGTTTCTTGTCTTACCGGTAACCCGGTTCGCGCCGACGTGGCGATGACCGGCGAGATCACCCTGCGTGGTCAGGTTCTGCCAATCGGTGGTTTGAAAGAAAAACTGCTGGCGGCACACCGTGGCGGTATTAAAACGGTCTTAATTCCTGATGAGAACAAACGTGACCTGGAAGAGATTCCGGATAACGTAATTGCCGATCTGGACATCCATCCGGTGAAACGCATTGAGGAAGTTCTGGCTCTTGCGTTGCAAAATGAACCCTCTGGAATGCAGGTTGTGACGGCAAAATAGTGACCTCGCGCAAAGAGCATTAATAAAAACAGGGCTGGCAGGCCATTTCGGGCTTGCCAGCCTTTTTTTGTATAGCTAATTTAGATGACGGATTAGGCTTGCCATCATTAACGGGTGTTGTAAGGGCATGGCAGGCCTGATATAACTGCTGCGCGGTCGCACTTTGAAGGATTCAGGTGCGATATAAATTATAAAGAGGAAGAGAAGAGTGAATAAATCTCAACTGATCGACAAAATTGCTGCAGGGGCTGATATCTCTAAAGCTGCGGCTGGACGTGCGTTAGATGCAATTATTGCTTCTGTTACCGAATCTCTGAAAGAAGGTGATGACGTAGCGCTGGTAGGTTTTGGTACTTTTGCCGTTAAAGAGCGTGCTGCCCGTACTGGTCGCAACCCGCAAACAGGTAAAGAGATCACCATTGCCGCGGCTAAAGTACCGGGCTTCCGTGCAGGTAAAGCACTGAAAGACGCGGTAAACTAAGTGATTTCCCCTTTGGGGATGTGACGAAGTACAAGGGCGCATCGACTGATGTGCCTTTTTTATTTGTAATTCCGGTACTTTCTACGTGTTGTGGGCTGACAATTACCCCTGTTTCTTGTCACAATAGGCCTTTGTGCGCAGCGTTCAGGAAACGCTATGCTGCGTGAAGCATATATACTCATAATCCTTGCCGCCGTTGTTGTGTCAACGCGCAGGCGGCTTTTAGAGATAACGCGTATAGTCATCTACAGCGGAGTGTGGTTACACCATGATGGACAGCTTACGCACGGCTGCTAACAGTCTCGTGCTCAAGATTATTTTCGGTATCATTATCGTGTCGTTCATTTTGACCGGCGTGAGTGGTTACCTGATTGGCGGGGGCAATAACTTCGCCGCCAAAGTGAATGGCCAGGAGATCAGCCGCGGGCAGTTCGAGAATGCGTTCAACAGCGAACGTAACCGCATGCAGCAACAGCTGGGCGATCAATACTCCGAGCTGGCCGCGAACGAAGGTTACATGAAAACGCTGCGTCAGCAGGTGCTGAATCGTCTTGTTGACGAAGCGCTGCTGGATCAGTATTCCCGCGAGCTTAAGCTCAACATCAGCGACGATCAGATTAAACAGGCTATTTTTGCCACGCCTGCTTTCCAGGTCGACGGTAAATTTGATAACAACCGCTATAACGCAATTGTTAATCAGATGGGCATGACCGCAGACCAGTACGCTCAGGCATTACGTAATCAGCTTACTACCCAGCAGCTGATTAACGGCGTTGCCGGTACGGACTTTATGCTGAAAGGCGAAACGGACGAACTGGCGGCGCTGGTCGCACAGCAGCGGATCGTGCGCGAGGCGACGATTGACGTTAACGCACTGGCCGCGAAGCAGTCTGTTACCGAGCAGGAAGTTGCCAGCTACTACGAGCAGAATAAAAACAACTTTATGACGCCGGAACAGTTCCGCGTGAGCTACATCAAGCTGGATGCTGCTGCTATGCAGGAGACGGCCAGCGATGCTGATATTCAGTCTTACTATGACCAGCATCAGGATCAGTTCACTCAGCCGCAGCGTAACCGCTATAGCATCATTCAGACCAAAACTGAAGATGAAGCCAAAGCGGTACTGGACGAGCTGAATAAAGGCGGTGACTTTGCTGCGCTGGCGAAAGAAAAATCTGCCGATATCATCTCTGCCCGTAAAGGCGGCGATATGGGATGGCTGGAAGATTCAACCACCCCGGATGAGCTGAAAAATGCCGGTCTGAAAGAAAAAGGCCAACTGTCTGGCGTAATTAAGTCTTCCGTTGGTTTCCTCGTTGCGCGTCTTGACGACGTACAGCCTGCACAGGTTAAACCGCTGAGCGAAGCCCGTGACGACATTGCGGCAAAAGTGAAGCAGGAAAAAGCGCTGGATGCCTACTATGCGCTGCAACAGAAAGTCAGCGATGCGGCCAGCAACGATAACGAATCTCTGGCGGGTGCAGAGCAGGCAGCAGGTATGAAAGCGGTTGAAACGGGCTGGTTTAGCCGTGACAGCCTGCCGGAAGAACTGAATTTCAAACCAGTCGCTGACATCATTTTCAATGGTGGTCTGGTTGGCGAGAACGGTACACCTGGCAGTAACTCCGATATCATCACCGTGGATGGCGATCGCGCGTTCGTGCTGCGTATTGCAGAGCACAAAGCTGAAGCCGTGAAGCCACTGGCTGAAGTGAAAGAGCAGGTAACTGCGCTCGTTAAGCACAATAAAGCAGAGCAGCAGGCGAAGCTTGATGCCGATAAACTGCTGGCGGATTTGAAAGCCGGTAAAGGTGATGAAGCGATGAAAGCTGCGGGTCTGAGCTTTGGCGAGGCAAAAACGCTGAGCCGTACGGATCAGGATCCGTTGAGCCAGGCTGCCTTTGGTCTGAGCCTGCCGGCGAAAGACAAGCCGAGCTACGGCGTAGCGAACGACATGCAGGGTAACGTTGTTCTGTTGGCGCTGGACGAGGTGAAAGCCGGTTCTATGCCTGAAGCGCAGAAGAAAGCGATGGTTCAGGGGATCACTCAGAACAACGCGCAGATTGTCTTCGAAGCGCTGATGAGCAACCTGCGTAAAGCCGCAAAAATTAAAATCGGTGATGCACTGGAACAGCAGCAATAACCGAGGCAGTTCGCAAAAAATTGCAAAAAGTTGTATCTACCAAAGGCCGCTTTCGCGGCCTTTTCCATTTCTGATATTTGCCATTTGTCTGCCGTTCTGCACCTCGCTATCGTGATTCCACTGTTAACAAACAAGGAGAAAACAGTATGAAACATGGAATCAAAGCCCTGCTTATCACTCTTTCATTGACCTGCGCTGGTATGGCCCAAACTGCATTGGCGGCTGAGCCTGTCGCCAAAAGCCAGGCGACTCAAACCAAAGCGGAAAACTCAGGGGCGGCACAAAGCAAAGCCACACTGCCCGCTAAAGCAAGCGACGATGAAGGCACCAGGGTAAGCATCAACAGCGCTTCTGCGGAGGATTTAGCGCGAGTCATGAATGGCGTCGGTCTGAAGAAAGCGCAGGCGATTGTGAGCTATCGTGAGGAGTACGGACCGTTTAAAACGGTGGAGGACTTAAAGCAGGTGCCGGGTATGGGCAGTTCGCTGGTGGAGCGTAATTTGGCATTTTTAACACTTTAATAACTTGCACAGCGCTGAAAATTTGCCAGACTAGAGAGGTCATACCAGTTATGACCTCACTACCCTGAATATATTCTTATAAAAACGTAAGGTTCCTGCGCTATGCAAACACAAATCAAAGTCCGTGGTTTTCATCTTGATGTCTATCAGCACGTCAACAACGCCCGCTATCTCGAGTTTTTGGAAGAAGCCCGCTGGGATGGTCTGGAAAACAGCGACAGCTTTCAATGGATGACTGCACACAACATCGCTTTTGTGGTCGTGAATATAAATATTAACTACCGTCGTCCAGCGGTGCTAAGCGACCTGCTGACCATCACTAGTCAGGTGCAACAGCTAAATGGCAAAAGCGGGGTGTTAAACCAGACAATTACTCTGGAGCCGGAAGGGCAGGTAGTGGCCGACGCGTTGATTACCTTCGTCTGTATTGATTTGAAAACGCAAAAAGCGCTGCCGCTGGAAGGGGAGTTACGCGAAAAACTGGAGCAGATGGTGCAGTAGCTCAACGTTGCCTGATGGCGCTTCGCTTATCAGGCCTACGGGCGATATTGTGTACGATGAATGCTGTCGGTAGGCCGGATAAGGCGTTTACGCCGCCATCCGGCACTATTCGCTCAATTATTTCAGGCCGGTTTTCTGCTTCATTGCCGCCATCACTCCCGGTTTATCCGCCAGATAATGGTTCAGGCCGTTGGCACGCAGATTACACGCCGCACAGTGACCGCAACCGTCACCTTTGATGCCGTTATAGCAAGTTAGTGTTTCTTCGCGTACCAGGTCCAGCTTGCCCCAGTAATCAGCCAGCGCCCAGGTTTCGGCTTTATCGATCCACATCAGTGGGGTTTCAAAGCGAATATCTTTCGCCATCCCCAGGCTTACGGCATGGTTCAGGGCTTTGACGAACTCATCGCGACAGTCCGGGTATCCAGAGAAATCCGTTTCACAAACGCCGGTAATGACTGCCTCTGCCTGCACCTGGTACGCGTAAATCGCTGCCAGCGTTAAGAACAGAATATTGCGTCCTGGCACAAAGGTATTGGGAATGCCGTTCGCATCCGGTTCGTAATCGGGTACCGGAATATTATCGCGGGTCAGGCTGCTGACAGCCAGTTCACTGAGCAGCGTGACATCAAGCACTTTGTGCGCGCGTGCGCCAAGTTTTAAGGCCAGGTCACGTGCGACATCAATCTCAGCGCGATGGCGCTGACCATAATCAAAGGTCACGCAGTGCACTTCATCATACTGATGCAGCGCTTGCGCCAGACAAGTCGTGGAGTCCTGACCTCCACTGAATACAACAACGGCACGTTTCATGGCTTTTCCTGACAAAATAACGAAGCCCTTATGGTAGCGCCTGGGCGTGTCGCCGACCAGCTTCTTCACGCTGAAGGAGGTGGCAACCAGGCTTCGGTAAATTCGAACCAGCCACGAGGATTCAGGCGTACGCCGTTCACCCCTGGTGGCGCGCTGATGCGATAGTGATAATTGAACAGTGGCGTCAGGGTAGCGTCATGCATTAGCGTGGCGAAAACTTGTTGTAAAGCCGCGTGGCGATCGTCCTCATCGGCCTGGATTTGTAGGGCATCCAGGGTCGTTTGCAAATGTGTGTATGCTGGCGCATTCAATACATGTGACCAGAGCTGATCGCAGCGCAACCACTGTTCGAGAGTATATTCAGGTGCTTCACCAATCAGCCTGTCGCCCATCATCAGGTCGGCCTGGGCTAGGGGATGATTGCCATCCCAGTTTTTAGCATTATGAAAAATAAGCGTTAATTCACAGCCGAGCAGAGCCAACGCATGGCAAAGCTGTTCAGCCATAGCGTGAAGTTCTACCGGCAGATGATAAGCCAGCGTCAGCTTTTCCGGTAATGCTACCTCGTCGAGTTCATCCCATTGCGGGATACTCCATCCGGGCAGCAGTGCATTGCTTGGCGTGATCAGATTTTCATCCACTTCAAGCGTTTGTAGCAGGGAAGAACGGTGGATAATATCGACCAGTCGACGAGCCTGCTGCGTATTCAGGCGCGCGCTTTTTCTTAGCGTGAGATAGCAAAAACCAAGGCTGATCCCGCTGCTTACCTGGCTTAGCATAGGTAACTCTTCGGGTTTACCAATCGCAATTTGCACCGGATGGCGGCAGCTGGTGCCCAAATCCTGGGAGAAGAGCTGCGGGGTTATCCAGTATTCAATGGCTTTTAGCAGCGGATGACTCAGATGGTAGTGATCGTGACTCTCGATACGCACCAGCTCAGGAGTAAACAGTGTCAACCGGAACGGGCCGGTACCCACAAACGGGTGCTCAGGATGCGCCAGGTGACTGCTGTAGCTCGCCAGACGGTGCGCCAGCCAGAAGTCGGGACGATGCAGAATAAAGGTCAGACACTGGGGATGCGTAACCTCAATGCGCTTTACGCTGATAAATAGCTTATTCAGCGCAGGTAACTCTAACAGCTTCAGCAACTGTTGATGTAGCTGCGTGCTGCTTACCGTATCGCCGTTATGCCAATGCAGGGTGGAGCGAATATAGAAATCCCAGCGCAGGCCGTCAGCGGAGATATTCCAGTGGTGGGCTAAGTCTCCACAGGGACGTTGCGTAGTGCTGTCAAATCGGGTCAGGCCAGAGAAAACTTGTCCAGCGAGGTGTTGCTCCGCGCGACCGGGGAGAAATCCAGGGTGCAAAGGGTCAAGCGGGCGGTAATAGGGGATACGCAGGGTTGGCGTGTCATTTTGCCATTGGCCGCCCATAAACGGTTGTAGCAACGTTCTTAATTCTCCCGGTGCTAACTGAGCGAGTTCCAGCACGCTAAGCTGTTCTCCCTTTTGCAGCGCCTGTTCCATCATGGTGTTGCGTAGGGAATCCGGCGTCACCAAAAAGCGTAATTGCCCGCGTTTCCCACGCCCAGACTGGGCGTGCCACTCCAGCCAGCCAGCATCCTGCGCTTGCTTCAGCAGGGTACGCACGTGGCGCTCACTGCAAAAACAGCGTTCGGCCAGTTCCCCGACGGTCACCGACTGCGGTTCGCCATTCGAAGGCAGCCACAGGCGTTGGTACTGGTTCAGGCGATTCAACAATCTCATATAAACCCGGAACAATTCATTTTATCTATTCACTATTACTTCCGTATATCTCAGGTGATACTGAATCACAAGTTAACCGCGTCACAGTGTGGAGAAAGAAATGGCTCGTCTGGCTGCATTTGATATGGATGGCACCCTTTTGATGCCGAATCACCATTTAGGTGACGAAACGCTTTCAACGCTGGCGCGCCTGCGTGAACGCGATATCACCCTGACATTTGCCACTGGCCGCCATGTGCTGGAAATGCGCCACATTTTGGGTTCTATTTCACTGGACGCCTTTTTGATCACCGGTAACGGCACGCGCATTCACTCTCTTGAGGGCGATGTGTTGCACCGTCAGGATCTGGATCCGAATGTTGCGGATATCGTGTTACATCAGAAATGGGATACCACCGCCAGCATGCATGTCTTTAATGACAACGGTTGGTTTACCGGACAAGAGATCCCCTCGCTGCTACAGGCGCATGTGTATAGCGGATTTCGCTACCAGATCGTCGATGTGAAACGTATTCCGGCTCATCAGGTAACGAAGATCTGTTTCTGCGGCGATCATGAGTCTCTGATCCAGTTGCGCATTCAACTGAATGAAGCGCTGGGAGAACAGGCGAATCTCTGTTTCTCCGCGGTTGATTGCCTTGAGGTACTACCGCTGGGCTGTAACAAAGGATCCGCGCTGGCGGTATTGAGTGACCACTTAGGATATTCAATGTCCGAGTGTATGGCGTTTGGCGATGCTATGAACGATCGCGAAATGTTAGGCAGCGTTGGGCGCGGCCTGATTATGGGTAACGCAATGCCGCAACTGATGGCTGAACTGCCTCATTTATCGGTGATTGGACATTGCCGTAATCAGGCGGTGTCACACTTTTTGACGCATTGGCTGGATAATCCGCATCTACCTTATTCCCCCGAATGAGAGATCCCTTCCAGCAAGCCAGACTTCGCGTCTGGCTTTTTTTTGTCTGCTTAATGTGTATTCAGCAACTGGGCAAGTTCCACTTTCCACGGCGTTAAATCACCGATGTGCGCGTCAACCCATTGCGGGTTGTAGTAGGTTTCCAGATAGCGTTCACCGCTGTCGCAGAGCAGCGTCACCAGTGAACCGGTTTCTCCGGCGTTGCGCATGCGCGCGGCAAGTTGCAGCGTTCCCCACATGTTAGTGCCGGTTGAGGCACCGACTTTACGACCCAACTGCGTTTCCAGCCAGTGCGCGGTAGCCACGCTGGCGGCATCCGGCACGCGCAGCATTTCATCGACCACGTCAGGAATGAAAGAGGGTTCTACGCGCGGACGCCCGATACCTTCAATTTTGCTTCCTACCGGGCTGCGCAATGTCGCATCGCGATCCTGCCAGAAGGGCAGAAAAACCGAATTCTCCGGATCCACTACCATCAGGCGAGTATCGTAGCCCTGACAGCGGATATAGCGGCCAATGGTTGCTGAGGTGCCGCCGGTGCCAGCGCTCATCACGATATGGCGGGGAACGGGATTGGGCTCGCACTGCATCTGACGAAAGATGCTGTCGGCAATATTATTATTGCCACGCCAGTCGGTGGCGCGCTCAGCATAAGTGAACTGGTCCATGTAATGACCGTTCAGTTCACGCGCCAATTGTTCAGAGGCCGCGTAGATTTCGCAGGCGCTTTGCACGAAATGACAGCGACCGCCGTAAAATTCAATCTGTTCAACTTTACGTTTCGCCGTACAGGAAGGCATGACGGCAATAAACGGCAGCCCTAACAGTCGAGCGAAATAAGCCTCAGATACCGCCGTTGAACCGGACGATGATTCAATGATGGTGGTGCCTTCTTTGATCCAGCCATTGCACAATCCGTACAGAAACAGTGAGCGCGCCAGACGATGCTTCAGGCTCCCGGTCGGATGCGTGCTCTCATCTTTTAAATAGATCTGAATGCCCGGAAACGCCGGTAGCGACAGACGAATGAGATGTGTATCTGCAGAACGCTGATAATCCGCGTTGATTTCATTGATGGCGTTTTTAACCCAGGAGCTATTCATCATTAATAAATATCCATTTGTCATTTTGTGCCCAGAATAGCGAAAAGCACGGAAAAAATTGTTGCCATTTAGCCTTTAAAATAGAATGTAAGTAGAAAATTCTTCTCTGTGGAGTGGATATGCTAGACAAAATTGACCGTAAGCTGCTTGGCTTACTGCAACAGGACTGCACCCTTTCTTTGCAGGCGTTAGCAGATGCCGTTAATCTGACTACCACTCCCTGTTGGAAACGCCTCAAACGGCTCGAGGATGATGGTGTTCTGCTGGGCAGAGTCGCCTTGCTGGATCCGGAAAAAC